>NZ_CP018725.1:1008214-1344285 GCF_001908725.1 Xanthomonas vesicatoria ATCC 35937
ATAGCGAACGGCGAACTCGCCTTGCGGGTCGCGCCAGGTCAGATAATGATCGTTGCCGCCGTCGCGGCCATATTTATGCGGCTGGACGCTGTAGCCCGCTGGCA
Organism: Xanthomonas vesicatoria ATCC 35937; assembly: GCF_001908725.1. Classification (NCBI taxonomy): domain Bacteria; kingdom Pseudomonadati; phylum Pseudomonadota; class Gammaproteobacteria; order Lysobacterales; family Lysobacteraceae; genus Xanthomonas; species Xanthomonas vesicatoria. Next base: position 1,008,319 of record NZ_CP018725.1, read on the forward strand.
GGCGCGCCCGCGCGGCGGCTTCGCTGTCGCCGACATGGATGCCAAACGGGCCGCCCGGGCCCGGATCGGCGATGTCGAAACGCACGATGCGATCGTCTTCGACCATCATCGCCACGCCGTTGGGTAACAGCCCAGCCTCGACATGGCCGCACGGTCCAAGCGGCCCCGCGTTGAGCGGTACCCAGTGCGCACGTGCTTCCAGCTCACTGAAGCGCTGGCCAATGCGCACCCCGCCACTGCGATCCAGTTGCGGCGCAGGCGCCGCGGCCAGGGCCAGTCCAGAGATGCACAGCAGTGCCAATCCGCTGCCCAACCTGCGCACCTGGGTTGCGATCACAGCACCATGCCTTCGCGCGCGGCGATGGTGTGCACGTCCTTGTCGCCGCGCCCAGACAGGTTGCACAGGATCAGCGCGTCCTTGGGCATCTCGCGCGCCAGCTTGATCGACTGCGCCACCGCGTGGCTGGATTCGAGCGCGGCGAGAATGCCTTCGGTATGCGCCAGCAGATGGAACGCCGCCATCGCCTCGTCATCGGTGATGCCCTGATACACGGCGCGACCGCTATCCGACAGGAACGCGTGCTCGGGCCCGACGCCGGGGTAATCCAGGCCGGCGGAGATCGAATGGGTTTCGGTGATCTGGCCGTCGTCGTCGCAAATCACGTAGGTGCGATTGCCGTGCAGCACGCCGGGGCGTCCGGCAGCGATGGACGCGGCATGGCGGCCGGTAGCGATGCCGTCGCCCGCGGCTTCGGCGCCGTAGATCTTCACACCGGGGTCGTTGAGGAAGGCATGGAACAGGCCGATGGCATTGCTACCACCACCGACGCAGGCGCTGATCGCATCCGGCAGCCGGCCGTAGTCCTGCAGCATCTGCTCGCGCGCCTCGCGGCCCACGATCGCATTGAAGTCGCGCACCATGCGCGGATACGGGTCCGGGCCGGCCACTGTGCCGATAATGTAGAAGGTGTCGCGCACGTTGGTGACCCAGTCGCGCATCGCTTCGTTGAGCGCATCCTTGAGCGTGGCAGAGCCCGACGTCACCGGAACCACCTTGGCGCCCAGCAGTTGCATGCGGTAGACGTTGATCTTCTGCCGTTCGATATCGGTGGCACCCATGTAGACCACGCACTCCAGGCCCAGCCGTGCCGCGACCGTGGCGCTGGCCACGCCATGTTGGCCGGCGCCGGTTTCGGCGATGATGCGAGTCTTGCCCATGCGGCTGGCCAACAGCGCCTGGCCGATGGTGTTGTTGATCTTGTGCGCGCCGGTGTGGTTCAGGTCTTCGCGCTTGAGCAGGATCTGCGCCCCGCCCACTTCGCGACTGAGCCGCTCGGCGTGATAGATCGGGCTAGGCCGGCCGACGTAGTGCTTGAGGTCCTTGTCGTATTCGGCGATGAACGCCGGGTCCCGACGCGCCTGATCGTAGGCAGCGGACAGTTCCTGCAGCGGGCCGATCAAGGTTTCGGCGACAAACCGGCCGCCGAACTTGCCGAAATGGCCGGCAGCATCCGGGTAGGCGTAAAAGTCACTGATGGGCTGGGCCGACATGGAGATCCTCTGCAGCGAATGCGGTCATACGCGAAGCCGCTACCTTACCGCAGCCGGCCACCGCGATAAATCGATAAGATGGCCGCAACCTGTGATCTGGACTCACACATGAACCTTGTGCTTCCACCGCTGGCGGCGCTGCGCGCCTTCGAGGCCGCTGCACGCTTGCAAAGCGTCAGCCGCGCCGCGCAGGAGCTGCACGTCACCCATGGCGCTATCAGCCGCCACGTGCGCTCGCTGGAACAGGCACTGGGCGCGGCGTTGTTCGCTCGCCAGGGCCGTGGCCTGGTGCTGACGACTGCCGGTACCCGCCTGCGTGATGCCACCGGAGAAGGCTTCGCGCTGATGGCCGACACCTGGGCCGCATTACGACGCCCCGCCAGCGAGGCGCCGCTGGTGCTGGGCTGCTCGGGCAGCCTGCTGGCGCGCTGGGTCATTCCGCGGCTTGGTCTGCTGCAGCGCGACCTGCCCGACCTGCGCCTGCACCTGTCGGCCAACGAACAACCGCCCGGCCCGGATCTGGATGGCCTGGACGCCGCCTTGCTGCTGGACACACCACCGTGGCCCGGCGAATGGCAGGTGCACGAGCTGGGTGTGGAATGGATCGGCCCGGTGTTGAGCCCCCCGTTGGCCAGCACACTGCAGATCGATGGAAAGCCCCCAGGCGCCCTGCGTGACCACCGCTTGCTGCACACACGCTCGCGACCGCAAGCCTGGCCGGAATGGGCACAGGCGCATGGCCTCGCACCCGACGCGCTGTGCTTCGGGACCGAGTTCGAGCACTTGGTGTATCTGCTGGAGGCCGCCGCCGCCGGTCTGGGCATCGCCATTGCACCGTATCCGCTGGTTGCCGCTGACCTGGCGGCCGGACGCCTGCTGGCACCGTGGGGATTCACCGCTACACGCGGCCGCTGGGCGCTGTGCGCCGCCAGACGCAATCCAGACCCACGCATCGCACGCCTTGCCGGCTGGTTGGGCGATGCATTGGGCATGGATCAGTTCACGCCAACGACGCCGAAGACCGCAGGAGTCTGAGATTGCATCGCGCAATCGCACGCCGAGCAGCGCTCAAGCGCGACTAACAAACCGTAACGAGCATCCGGGGGTGACGAGAGACGGCGCGGAATGCAGCCAGCTGGTGTTCGCTGATTTCGTCGAACCGAAGGAAGCGCATCGCATGCAGCAATGCGCAGGGGCTACGCCTACCGACTCTGGGTGCAGTAGCACCAAAGGCGACGGCGCGCGTTACAAAAGAAGCGCAGCGGCGCAGGAGATCCTACCTGGATGAGAGCCGCAGAGGCCTCAACACGGCGAATGACGCAATGAGTCGGCGCGACGCGCGTGCCAGTGCGTGCTTCTGCAAACGACCTGCTGCAGAGAACCTGTCGACTCCCAAGCCATCGTAAAAACTCAAAAACTTTGCAGCAGACCAGCCCTTGCCAATCCCCCAACCTACGACATCTCGTGGCAATCGGCACGCCGCACTTCTTCCACGAACTTGCGCATCTTGTGGCCGTCCTTGATGCCGGGTGCCAGCTCTACGCCACTGGAGACATCCACCCCCCACGGCAGCGTGGCAACGATCGCGTCGAACACATTGTCGGCCGTGATGCCGCCGGCAAGCAGAAACGGGCGATGCAAACCAGTGGGCAGGCGCGACCAATCGAAGGTCTTGCCGGTGCCGCCGCCGGCGCCAGGCGCATGGCTGTCGAACAGGAAGCCGGCCGTGTTGGGATAGGCCAACTGCAAGGTGCGGGCATTGGCGTCTTCGCCGTTGACCCCGGCGCTGCCCATCGGCACCGCCTTGAGGTAGGGCAGATTGAAGCTGCGGCAGAACGCGTCATCTTCCTCGCCGTGGAATTGCAGCAGCGTCGGGCGCACGGTACGCACCACCTCGCGCACTTCCTCCTTGGAGTTATTGCGGAACAGAGCGACCACATCGACCATCGGCGCGGTCGCTTGGCGCATCGCGCGCGCTTCGGCTGGCGCCACGCGGCGCGGGCTGCCGTGCGCGAAGATGAAACCTACCGCGTCCACACCCAGCTCCCCGGCCAGTCGGATGTCTCCGGCGCGGGTCATGCCACAGAACTTGATACGGGTGCGGTACAGCGATCGATTCATTGGGTCACCTCGGCAGGCAGATGCCACTCTGCAGGATACAGAGGCCCGATAAACACCAGGCCTTGTGGCGGCGCTGTCGGCCCGGCAACCGTGCGGTCGCGCCCGGCGAGCAACGTCGCGATCCAGTCGGTCGGTTGCTCGCCGGTTCCGATCAAAATCAGCGAGCCAACAATATTCCGCACCATGTGATGAAGGAATGCATTGGCCTGTACCCGCACCTCCACCACTTCGCCGATGCGCTGAACCGTAATGGCCTGCAGGTTGCGCCGCGCATGCAGGGCCTGGCACTGCACACTGCGAAACGCACTGAAGTCGTTTTCGCCCAACAGCGCCTGCGCGGCGGCGTGCATGGCCTCGGCATCGAGCGGCCGGCGTTCCCAACTCAGCGTCTGTCGATACAGCGCCGGGCGGATCTGCCGGTTCAGCAGACGGTAGCGATAGCGCCGCGCGCGCGCGGAGAAACGCGCATGGAAGTCATCGGCGACCGGCACGCACCAGCGCACCGCGATCGACGGCGGCAACCGCGCGGTGGTGCCCAGCATCCAGCCGCGCGGTTGCCGCAGCGCATCGCTATCGAAGTGCACCACCTGGCATTCACCATGCACGCCGGCATCGGTACGACCCGCGCAGACCACCTGGATCGGCGCGTCGGCAACCGACGACAGCGCCGCCTGCACACTGGCCTGCACGCTCGGCCCGCCGTGCTCGCCCAACTGCTGCCAGCCCTGGAACTCGCTGCCGTCGTATTCCACGCCCAGCGCATAACGCATCGGTACCTGCCTCTTAATTGAATCGGTGATGCGTCTGCATCCACTGCTGCGAACCGCAAAGCGCACAGGCAAACGGTAACGCCGAAGGCGCGCTACGGATCCTGCGGATGCATGGTACAGCCGGTGACGGGGCCAACAGCACCTGTAGGCAAGGCGCCACCATCCACCGTTGGCTTTAAGCCGCGTCGCGCTCGGACCACACCGCCAGCGTGCTGCCACCAGGCTCACGGAAATGAAACCGGCTGCCGCCAGGAAAGCCGAAGACCGGCTTGACGATCTCGCCGCCTGCCGCGCGCACGCGTTCGAGCATCGGCACCAGATCGTCGGCATACAGCACGACCAACGGGCCACCTTCTGCCGGGGCGGGCACCGTGGTGCGATAAAATCCCCCGTCCAGACGGCCGTCGTTGAAGGCTAGGTAATCCGGGCCATACGCCTGGAACTGCCAGCCGAACACGGTTTCGAAGAAGGCCCGGCTGGCGTCGGGATCGATGGAGGCGAACTCCACGTAATCGATCCGGCGCTCGCGCATCGCCACGTTATCCATGGCCGGACTCACGCCAGCTGCTCCAGCAATTGCGCCGCTTCGGCGCGGGTGGCTTCGTCACCGGTGGCGGCGACTTCCAGCAACAGACCGCGTGCGGTGTCCTTGTCGCCCAGGTCCATGTAGGCCACCGCCAATTCCAGGCGGTCGCGCCCTGCCGAGGCGAATTCCCTAGTGCTCGCCCCGGTGGGCGGCTCCACCGGGACGACCGCAGCCTGCTCGACATCTTCGGGATGCTGCAGCGCGTGATCGACGTCGACGCCGTCCTGGACTGAGGCGCTCGATGCGGCCGCCGGGTGCTCGCCAGGCTCGTGGTGCTGCGACTCGACCTGCGGCGGCAACTCGGATTCCTGCGCGGGCTCGGCCTGCGGGGAGTGCACTTCGGGCGCTGTCACCGTCGGCGGGGCCGCGCGTAGCGCGCGCCACTCGTCGCTGTTGATCACCGGCGGCGCCACGACCGGTTCGGACAGCAGCGGCTCGCGCCGCAACACGTCCGATAGCGGCGTCTGCGCGTCATGGGCGCGCTCGTCTTCGCGCAAATTGGCTTGTTCGAATTCGGTTTCGTGTAGCACGTCGTGCTCGCTGGGCTCGGTGGCCTGCGGGTCGTCTTGCTGCTCGGCGGTATCCACCGCCGCGATCGGCGGCGCGAAGTCGAACTGACGGCGCGGCAACGGCGGCAGCGGCGAGGGCTTGCGACGACGCGCCGCCAGCCATGCGACCACGGCCGCCACGATCAGCACCAGCGCTCCGATCAACCACAGCGGGAAGCCGCCACCTTGTGGAGCGGCCTGCGGCGCGTCAGCCAGGCGCTTCTGCGCGGCGGCCAGGTCGGTGTCCTTCATGGCGATCAAGGCTTGCTGTTGCTGCTTGAGCTTTTCCAGGTCGGCCACGCGCGAGCGTAGGTCCTGCAATTCCGCATCGCGGGTGGCGATGTCTTCCTTGGCCTGTTGCAACTGTTGGTTGGCCGCCATCTCGCCCTCGCCTTCGGCACTGGTGCCGGACGTGGCGCCGGCGGTGTTGGTCTGACTCGCCACTGCCGGGGCGATTTCGAGCCGCGCGCCGGTAGCGGCCGCGGCGGATGCTACCGATGCGGGGGCAGGCGTTGCTGCAGCCGCACCGGCATCGGCCGGTTGCGGAATGGCCGAGCGCGCCTGGCGCCACTGGGCGGCCTGCTCGCGCACCATCACCGCTGCTTCGGCCGCATTGACCTGCGCCAGCGCGTCTTCCTGCGGCGTGCGCAAGACGGCACCCTGCTTGAGGCGATTGATGTTGCCGTTGACGAAGGCATCCGGATTGGTCCGCAGCAGCGCCAGCATGGTCTGATCCAGCGAATGCCCGCTGGAACGTGCCAGGCCCGCTGCAATTTCCGACAAGGTCTGGCCCGAGCGCACGGCCGGCAATGCATCGCCGGTCTGCGTGGCAGCGGACGCGGTTGCCGCGGCACGCGGCGGCGCAGCCGCTGCCGCAGCGCCAGCATTCCGGTCTGCACGTTCCACCGCCGGAGCGGCCGCCGGCTCACGTGCAATCGTGTTGCTGGCGCCGGCACGCGGCGCGTCGATGGCCGGCTCCGCGATCGCGGCCGCGGTGTTGGGCGCATCGACCAGTGCGGCATATTCGCGCACCAGACGGCCCTGGCTCCACTCCACTTCGATCAGAAAATTGATCGCCGGCTGATCCACCGGTTGATTGCTGGTCACGCGGATCACCGCCCGCCCGCGTGCGTCCTGCGCAAACTGGAACTGCAGGCTGCTGACCAGACCTTGCGGCCGCTCCAGACCGACGCGCGCAAAAGTGGTCGCCGATGCCAGCGCCACGCGCGCGTTGTCGAGCTCGCCCGGCTCGTTGGAAATCACCGGAATTTCGGCCACCAACGGCTGCCCGGGTTTGGACAGCACCCGGATATCGCCCAAGCCCAACGCCATGGCGGCGCCGCTGCAAGCCATCAGCAGCAACGCACCTATTCCTTGTATCGGACGCATCGCGCCCCCGCCCCTATGTTTCATGGGCATCAATATAGCCGCTGAACGAGCGAAAAAGTCGTTCGTGCATCGTGCATGCACCGCGCTCGCGATGCCGCAATGCGACATCGGCGCAGACGCGCAGCTGCCGACGGTGAATCGGCAAGCTCCGGGAACAACTGAAGGAGAAGACGTGCCGCGGCTGCTGGGTGCCCCTACCGCTCAGCAGCGTCGGCTGCTGGCGCAATCACTATCGGCTCGTGCGGCGATCGCTAGTGGTCGGAACTTTACGAACTGCGCGAAGCTGCACTTGATGCGAACGACGCGCTGCGGCATGCGATCGGCCGTTGCAGTGCTACATGTCATATAAGAGCACTCTCTTACGACAGGTGCTTTCTTACCCAGGCACCAGGCCGTCAAAAGCCGCAAGCCATCGGCTTGTAGGAGCGCACCTGGGCGCGATGCACCGTCACAGTGACAGCCCTCGCGCGCCGGCGCGCCCCACAAGGCAGGAGGATCAGCCTTCCCGCGCGACCAGCTCGGCCAGCTGCACGGCGTTAAGCGCGGCGCCCTTGCGGATGTTGTCGGAAACGATCCACAGATTCAGACCCCGCGGGTGCGAGAAGTCTTCGCGGATGCGGCCGACGAACACCGCATCCTTGCCGGAGGCATGCGTCACCGGCGTCGGGTAGCCGCCCGGCTTGCGCTCGTCCACCACTTCCACGCCCGGCGACGCTTCGAGCAGCGCGCGCGCGGCTTCGACGGTGATCTTGTCGCGGGTCTCGATGGCCACCGCTTCGGAGTGCCCGTAGAACACCGGCACGCGCACCGCGGTGGGATTCACCTGGATGGTGTCGTCGCCGAGGATCTTGCGGGTTTCCCAGACCAGCTTCATCTCTTCCTTGGTGTAGCCGTTGTCCTGGAAGTCATCGATGTGCGGGATCAGGTTGAAGGCGATCTGCACCGGGAAGCGCTGCGGGTCGATCTCCTGGAAGCTCAGCAACTCGCTGGTCTGCTTGCCCAGTTCTTCCATCGCCGAACGCCCGCCGCCGGACACCGACTGGTAGGTCGCCACATTGATGCGCTCGATCCCGTATTTGCGGTGAATCGGGCCCAGCGCCACCAGCATCTGCATGGTCGAGCAATTGGGGTTGGCGACGATGCCGCGCGGACGCTGCTGGAGCACCTCGGGATTGACCTCCGACACCACCAGCGGCACATCGTCGTCGTACCGGAACGCGGAAGAATTATCGATCACCACCGCGCCGGCGGCGGCGAACTTGGGGCCGTATTCCTTGGACACGCTGCCGCCTGCGGAGAACAGCGCGATGTCCACGCCGGTCGGGTCGAAGTCGGCCAGATCCAGCACGTCGACCTTGCCGCCATTGAATTCCACTTGCCCACCGGCCGAACGCGCCGAGGCCAGCGCATACAGGTTGGCGACCGGGAAATTGCGCTCGGCCAGGATGCTCAGCATGGTCTCGCCGACAGCGCCGGTGGCGCCCACGACCGCGACATTGAAACGACGGTTTTCGTTGCTCATGAGGATGTCTTTATCGAAAGAGTGAAGGAGGGGAACGCGCTGCGTGTGGGTTCGGGGAACCTCCCACGCTGGCCGCGGAGGCTCCCTATCGTTTGGTCGCGTCGGTTTTGCTGGCGTCCACGACCATGCCGCCGCGTTTGGCGGCGGCGATCGCATCAGCATTGAGCGCGCTTGGCGGATGCCCGGCGTTGGGACCGTGGCCGAGCGCGGCAATCAGGTTGTCCACCGCCAGCTGCACCATCGCGCGACGTGTGGCCAAACTGGCGCTGCCGATATGCGGGGTCAACACCACGTTGTGCAATGCCAGCAGCTCGGGGCGCACCGCAGGCTCGCCTTCGTAGACATCCAGGCCGGCACCGGCCAGGCGCCCATTGGCCAGCGCGTCGGCCAGCGCAAGCTCATCGACGATGCCGCCGCGCGCAATGTTCACCAGCGTGGCAGTGGGCCGCATCTTGCCCAACGCGGCAGCGTCGATGATGTGGTGCGACTGCTTGGTGTAGGGCAGCACCAGCACCAGGTGATCGGACTGCGCCAGCAAGCTGTCCAGATCGACGTACTGCGCGTTGAGGTCCTGCTCGGTCTGGGCAGGCAACCGGCTGCGGTTGTGATACAGCACGCGCATGCCGAAGCCGTGCGCGCCGCGGCGTGCGATGCCCTGCCCGATCCGGCCCATGCCCAGGACGCCGAGCGTGCTGCCATGGATATCGGCGCCGAGCAGGGTCTTGAACGACCATTGGCCCCATTGCCCGTCGCGCAACCAGCGCTCGGCCTCGGTGATGCGGCGCGCGGTGGCCATCAGCAACGCAAAGCCCAGGTCGGCGGTGGTTTCGGTCAACGCGTCGGGCGTATTGCTGGCAAGGATGCCGGCCGCGCTCAGCGCATCGATATCGAGATTGTTGTAGCCCACGCCAACGTTGGCGATGGCGCGCAGCTGCGGGGCCGAGGCGATTTCTACCGCGCCCACGCGCTCGTTGAGCGTGATCAGTGCGCCATCGACGCCGGCCAGGTGCGCGACCAGCTGCTGCGACGAATACGCGGTGACGCGCTCGGTGGTGGTCAACTCGAAATACTCACCCAGTTGCGCGACGACATCGTCGAACAACGGCTGGCTGACCCACACCTTGGGGCGCGTTGCTTCAGACATCGATCTGACCGGGAATGCGCGGCGAGACCTCGCCGACATCGCCGCATTGCGCGCGATGACGCAGCGCCTGATCCATCAGCACCAAGGCCATCATCGCTTCGGCGATGGGGGTGGCGCGGATACCCACGCATGGGTCGTGCCGACCGGTGGTAATCACATCCACCACCGTGCCGTCCGCATCCACCGTCGCGCCGGGCAGGCGCAGGCTGGAGGTGGGCTTGAGTACCATCGAGGCGGTCACCGCCTGACCGGTGGAAATGCCGCCCAAAATGCCACCGGCATGATTGCTGAGAAAGCCTTCCGGGGTGATCAGGTCGCGGTGCTCGGTGCCCTTTTGCGCGGCACTGGCGAAACCGTCGCCGATCTCTACGCCCTTGACCGCATTGATGCTCATCAACGCGGCGGCCAGTTCGGCATCGAGCTTGCCGTAGATCGGCTCGCCCCAGCCTGCGGGCACACCGCCAGCCACCACGTCCACGCGCGCACCGACCGAATCGCCGGACTTGCGCAACGCATCCATGTAGGTTTCCAGCTCCGGCACCTGCGCGGCGTGCGGCCAAAAAAACGGGTTGTCTTCCACCGCATCCCAGTCGAAACCGGTCGGGCGGATCTCGCCCAGCTGCGAGAGGTAACCGCGTACCAGCACGCCATAACGCTGCTTGAGCCACTTCTTGGCGATCACACCGGCGGCCACGCGCATGGTGGTCTCGCGCGCGGACGAGCGCCCGCCGCCGCGTGGGTCGCGGATGCCGTACTTCTGCCAATAGCTGTAGTCCGCATGGCCGGGGCGGAACTGCTGGGCGATGTTGCTGTAGTCCTTGCTGCGCTGATCGGTGTTGCGGATCAGCAGCCCGATCGGCGTGCCGGTGGTGCGGCCTTCATAGACGCCGGACAGGATCTCGATGGCGTCGGCTTCGCGGCGCGCGGAGGTATGCCGGCTCTTGCCGCTGGCGCGGCGTTGCAGGTCCAGCGTGAACTCTTCCGGCGCCAGTTCCAGGCCCGGAGGGCAACCATCGACCACGCAGCCGATCGCCGGCCCATGCGACTCGCCGAAGGTGGTGACCGTCAACAGGCGGCCGAAACTGTTACTGCCCATAGCGGCATCCTCTCAACATCGCAGCAGGTGGCGTGGCGCAAAAGATGCGCGGCAGATGACGTGCCGCCACCAGCATCGGCGCCATCGCAAACAACCCGCTGAACACCAACAAAAACACGTCCAGCTCGTCACTACGAATGAGCATCCAATCGGCAAGCAGGTAGAGCGCAACGCCGATCCCGCACAACAGGCCGAGCGCAACCACCGAGGTACGACGCCGATTTGCCCGCAAGGTCGCATCAGAGCTGCCGACCACGATCCACGCCGACACCAGGCCGAAGAACGCCATCAACCCGAAGCCGATTTCCGCTGCCGCGCTCAACCAGCGCTGCGCAGTCGGGCCGCCGTACATCGGGTCGAACAAGCGATACGCCACGTCGAGCAAGCCGAACGGAATGGCCGCCCCGAAGACGGACACCGGCACCAGCAGCACGATATCGATCAGCTGCGGACGGGACGTGGGCGCCTCAGCGCGCACCGGCCAACTCGGTGATGCGCGCGCCGTGCGCGATCAGCTCGCGGCATTCCACCGCGAAGATGCCCATCTGCCCGACCTTGAACTCGACCCAAGCCAGGTCCACTTCCGGCAGCAGCTTGATCAGATGCTGCTCGGACTCGCCGACCTCGCAGATCAACAGGCCGTCTTCGCTGAGGTGCTGCGGCGCATCGCGCAGGATCTTCAGCACCAGGTCCAGGCCATCGTCGCCGGCACGCAAGCCCAGCTCCGGCTCGTAGGAATACTCCTGCGGCAGCGCGTCGGTCTCGTCGTTGGTGACGTACGGCGGATTGGTCACGATCAGGTCGTACTGACGCCCGCCCAACCCGGTGAACAGATCCGACTTGAGCAGGGTGACGTTGTCGGCATGCAGGCGCGCCTTGTTTTCGGCGGCCAGCGCCAGCGCGTCGTCGCTGATGTCCACCCCATCCACATCCCACTGCGGGTTGTAGTGGCCCATCGCAATCGCGATGCAGCCCGAGCCGGTGCACAGGTCCAGCGCGCGGGTCACTTCGCGGCCGCCCAGCCAGGGCTCGAAGCCGGCTTCGATCAATTCGGCGATCGGCGAGCGCGGCACCAGGGCGCGCGCATCACTCTTGAAGCTCAGGCCTGCAAACCAGGCCTCGCCGGTCAGGTACGCCGCCGGCACGCGCTCGTTGATGCGGCGCTCGAACAGGCCCAGCACCTGCTCCTTCTCCGAGCGCAGCAGGCGCGCCTGACCATACGCCGGGCCCAGGTCGTGCGGCAGATGCAGGCTGTGAAGCACCAGTTGGGTAGCTTCGTCCAGCGCGTTGTCGTAGCTATGACCGAAGGTGAGACCGGCTGCGTTGAAACGGCTGGTGCCGTAGCGGATCAGGTCGATGATGGTGTGCAGTTCGTCGGCCGCGGCGGCAGTCATGGCAACAACTAGAGAGGAATCGGCCCCCGATTATAGAGGTCGGATCGGTATCATGAGCGTCCGTTGCACTGGAAACCGCCATGTTCAATCGCAATACCGGCATCGTGCTGCTGGTGGCGCTGGCCGCCGGTCTTGGGTTGTTGCTGGGCCAGAAGTTCTTCGGCGGTGCGCCCCGCTCACCCTGGCCGCCCACCCAGACCATCACCTTTTACCCGCAGCCGCGCCCCTTGCCGCAGTTCAGCCTGCGCCAGTCCGATGGCACCCAGCTGGTGCCCGGTGAACTGAACGGGCATTGGACGCTGGTGTTTCTGGGTTTCACCTTCTGCCCGGATGTGTGCCCGACCACCCTGACCGACCTGGCCGTGGCGCAGCAGCAATGGGAAAGCATCCCCGATGGCCTGCGCCCGCGCCTGCTGTTCGTGTCGGTGGACCCGCAGCGCGACCCGCCTGCGCGGCTGGGTGAGTACGCCCACGCCTTCCACAAGGACACGCTGGCGGCCACCGCGGACGTGCCGGCACTGCAGCGCTTTGCCACCGCGCTGGGCTTCGTGTTCCAGAAGGTGCCGGGCAAGAACTTCGATCAAAACCCCAATGACTACAGCATGGATCACTCGGCCGGCATCGCCGTGCTCGACCCGCAAGGCCGCCTGACCGGCCTGATCCGTCCTCCGCTCGACCCCAAGGCGATTGCCGCCGACCTCCAACAGCTGACCAAGGTAACCGCTCCGTGAGTTTCGTCACTTCCCTGACCTACGTGTTGCCGCATCGGTTGCTGTCCTCCATGGCGCGCGCGCTGGCCTATTCCGATACGCCGTCCACCAAGCAATGGTTGATCGACACGGTCACGCGCAAGTTCGGCGTGGACCTGAGCGAAGCGCAGGAGCCGGACCCGCTCGCCTACCCCACCTTCAATGCGTTCTTCACCCGCGCGCTGAAGCCGGGCGCACGCGTGCCCGATGCCGACCCCGCAGCCGTGCTGATGCCGGCCGATGGCCGCATCAGTCAGCTCGGGCCAATCGAGAACGGCCGCATTTTTCAGGCCAAGGGCCAGTCGTTCACCGCCGCCGAACTGCTGGGCGATGAAGCGGCCGCAGTGCCGTTCAACGATGGCCTGTTTGCCACCGTGTATCTGTCACCCAAGGACTACCACCGCGTCCACATGCCGTGGACCGGCACCTTGCGCGAGACCGTGCACGTGCCCGGCCGCTTGTTCAGCGTGGGCCCGGATGCGGTGCGCAACGTGCCGCGGTTGTTTGCCCGCAACGAGCGCCTGGTGTGCCACTTCGACACCGAGTTCGGCCCGATGGCGTCGGTGATGGTGGGTGCGCTGCTGGTGTCCGGCGTGGAAACGGTGTGGAGCGGCGTGGAAATTCCACGCTACGGCGACCGCATCACGCGCAAGGATTACCGTGGCAAGGGAATCGTATTGGAGCGATTTGCGGAGATGGCGCGCTTTAACTACGGCTCGACGGTGATCGTGTTGCTGCCGCCGGGTGCGGCAACGCTTGCCGGTGGATTGGCGGCAGAGACCTCGGTGCGCCTGGGGCAGGCATTGGCGCGACGTCAGGTGGGCTGACGCACAGCAGCGTGGCCCGCCGCGCTCTTGCCGGTTGTGGCACTCGTGACCGTCCGCTTCGCGCACATGGCAGTGCGGGACAACGGGCGGACCCTGCGCCCCTCTCGCCTGTACTCTCCAGTCAGCCGGATACCGGCAGCTTTCAGGATCTTCGATGACGACACGGATGTTGCGATGGCCACTGGCGATCGCGCTGCTCACCGCAATGGCTGGCTGCACTCATAAGAGCGAGCAGCAGCAACTGGACGATTTGCGCGACGGCCTGCAATACCGGGGCTACCGACACTTCAGCGAGCAGGGCTTACCGATCGCATTTGCGGCGTATCAGCGCGGCGGCGCCCTGCTGGATACCCCGCCGCCTGCGCCGTTGACCGCCGACGACATCTGCATGCTGCACGCCATGCTGTCCTACACGGCGCTATCGGCGAACAAACTGCTGCCGGCGATCGCCGAAGCCGACCTGCTGGAGCGCGATTGCGCTCCGCAGGGGCGCGTCATCGCCACGGCATTGCGCTCGGTGGCCTACGAACGCAAGCAATGGCCGCAACTGGCACAACAGTCCAGCGACAGCCTATGGAAAAACAGCGCCGATCCAGAGGGCGACTTCGCCACCTTGGTGATGCTGCACGTGGTGATGGCCTATGCCGCGATGCAGGACAAGCGCTGGGAAAGCGTGGTGCTGCATGTCGATGCGATTGCACTGACGGTGCGGGCACCATGGCTCGGCGAACTGGCACGCGCGGGCCTGGACCTGGCCGAGCACCGCTATCTGGACGGCTTGCGCCGTCTGAAACGGCTCAGCGAAAACCCTGGCGTACCTGCGGACGTACGCGCCGAATTGCAGACCTTGATCCAGCACGTGGAAGCGGAGAGCGGCGACCTGGATTCCAATCTGGTCATCGCCCGCATCCTTACCCGTTTCATGTGGCAGGCGATCAAACAGAACGGCTCGCCGCTGATGCAGCAGGCGATGCAGTTCGCAGAACACCAGGCCAAACGCTTTGGCCCCGATGCATTGCGCCAAAGCTGGCGTGCGCGGTGGACGCAGTGGTGGGACGGCCTCAAGGCACGCTGGAACGAGGAAAGCGACTCGCCGCCATCCTCGCAGGCGGCAGGCACCGCGCCAGTCGTAGCGCTTGTTTGAGCGTAGCTCGCAGCACCGCCGCACTCATGGCCAAGCGAACGCGGCCGGTACTCGGCACCGCATCGACCACCCGCGCACGTTGAATCCGAGCGCGCTGCGCGCGCTCACCCGACGACTGCTCGCGACAGTTTCCCAGCGGCTGCCTGTAACGTGCCGCGATCCACGATCAGCGGCACATTCGCATCAACGGTCACAGCCCGCCAGCTTGATGCTCTGCCCCGGCTTGAGTGCGTAGCTGGGTGCCTTCAGGCCGTTGGCCTTGGCCAGTTCCTTGATCTCGCACTGGTATTTCTGCGCCACGCGACCAAGCGTATCGCCCTTGGCGATGGTGTAGCTGCGCGCCTGTCTTGCCTTGGGCTTGGCGACCGCAGGCTGGCCGGTGGCGACGGTGGTGGGTACGCCGGCCATCGGGCTGACATCGCCAACCGCCACGGTGGGCGTGTACTCGGTTGCGCTGCTGCGCACGATGGCACTGTTGAGATCGGCGGTGATCAAGGTCCGTGCCAGATCCGCACGCGGGCCGTTCACGCAGTAACGTGTGTACAGGCTGGCGATGCGGTTGGTAGCGTTGATGACGGTGCCGGCGGGAATCCAGCCATCGGGCTCATAACGTGGATTGAGGTTGCGTAGCGCACGCATGTAACCCTCGCGGACGCCCGTGCCGCCCAGGCAGATGGTCAGTTCATAGATCGTGGTGGACTTGGCCAGCTTGAGCGTGGCCGGCTGCGCGTCGAGCTTGGGGAAATCCACGCCGTACTGCCGCGGATGCAAGAAGATCCACGCCGCGGCGATCACCATCGGCACGTAGTCCTTGGTTTCGGCCGGGAACTGGTTGTAGACGTCCTGCTCCCAGAATCCCCGTCCGCCGGTCTGCGAAAAGACGCGTGCAGCACGGCCTTCGCCACCGTTGTAGGCGGCAAGCGCCAACTCGATGCTGCGGTTGAGGCCGGCCATGCGCTCGTTGAGATAGGCGGCGCTGGCTTCGGCGGCACTGCGTGCATCAAAGCGCGTATCGAAGCCGCTGCCGTCCGGGCCCAGCCCGAAACGCCGCCCTGTGGCCGGCATGAACTGCATCAGCCCGGCCGCACCCGCGCGCGAATTGGCGTGCACCTTGCCGTTGGATTCCTTGGCCATGATGCCGAACAGCAACGCCTCGGGCAGGCCGCGCTTCTGCCATTCCGGCCACATCACTCCGCGCAGGTTGCTGTAGTTGTCGTAGCTGGTCATCAATGCCGGGCGCATATCGGTCAGCCAGCGCCGGATGCCCGCCTGCACGGCCGGGTTGTACTGCACCATCTTGTCGAACTCGTGGCGCTGGTCGTTGAGCAGCGTTGCCGCACGCGCCGCCTCGGGCACGCCATTGGCGGCCGGGCCGAGATGATCCGGGTCGGCCTGCAACAAGGTGTCGTCGTCTTCCGGTTCTTCGGCAGCCGGTGCTTCAGCATCGGCGCGCGCCTTGAGCAGACGCTTGTAGGTGGCCAGCTGATTGGCCACCAGACAGCCGCGCTGCTTGATACAGGCGTCGATCACGTCCTCCATATCCTCCAGCGCGGCGTCGCCTTCGGCGGTGCCCCTGGGGTCGGAGTTGTTCACCAGCACCAAGGCATCGCGATAGCGCTTTTCGGCAGCGGCCATGCGTGCATCGAGCACGGCAGCCTTCTCCGTGTCACGCTTGGAGATGGCGTGGGCGGCGGGGACGACAGACATCAGCGCCACCACAGCCAGAACAGGCCATGGGCGCAAACCAAAATGAGCGAGCGGCATCGGAGACAGTGCAGCGGAAAGTCAGGCAGGGTAGCCGCCGGGACGACACGGGGGCAAGGCGACGCCGCCGGCAGGTCAGTGACGCGTTAGCTTGGCGCGCCTGTCCGATGCATTTAAAACCGGCGGAGCCGGGTATCTGGGACCGGCGAGCACGCTATTGACGGTGTCGAGTACGGCCGCCGGCTCGCCGCATCGCCTGGCCCTCAGGCCCCATGTGTGCCCCAAAATTTGTGCGACGACGTTGCCCGCTAGAATCCGGTCTTTCCTCACCGGATCTGCCCAATGGCCTTGTTCCTGCTCGGCAAAGGCGTCACCGACGATCTCCCGGTCGTGCTCGAAGGCCGCTTCGGCAACCGCCATGGTCTGGTGGCCGGCGCCACCGGCACCGGCAAGACCGTGACCTTGATGACCCTGGCCGAAGGCTTCTCACGGTTGGGGGTGCCAGTGTTCCTGGCCGACGTGAAAGGCGACGTCGCCGGCCTGGCCGTGGCCGGCGACGGTGCGCCCGGCGTGCTGCAGCGCGCCACAGATGTGGGCATCGCCGATTACGCGCCGGCCGCCAGCCCGGTGGTGTTCTGGGACCTGTACGGGCAGCTCGGCCACCCGGTGCGTACCACCGTGAGCGAGATGGGCCCGACCCTGCTCGCCCGCATCCTGGAACTCAACGACACCCAGTCCGGCGTGCTGGACATCGTGTTCAAGCTGGCCGACGACCGCGGCTTGTTGCTGCTGGATCTGGACGACCTGCGTGCGCTGCTTGCGTTGGTGGTGGCAGAACGCAAGGAGCTCTCCACCAGTTACGGGTTGGTGTCCAGCCAGTCCGTGGCCGCGATCCAGCGCGCGCTGCTGCGGCTGTCGCAGGATGGCGGCGAGCAGTTCTTCGGCGAGCCCGCATTGGAACTGGCCGACCTGATGCGCGTTGCGCCGGACGGCCGCGGTGTGATCGGCATCCTGGCGGCAAATCAATTGGTGCTCAAACCGAAGCTGTATTCGACCTTCCTGCTGTGGCTGATGTCGGAATTGTTCGAAGGCCTGCCGGAGGTGGGCGACCTGGACCAGCCCAAGCTGGTGTTCGTGTTCGATGAGGCGCATTTGTTGTTCGAGGACGCGCCGGCGGCACTGGTGCAGCGCATCGAGCAGGTGGTGCGGCTGATCCGCTCCAAGGGCGTGGGCATCTATTTCTGCTCGCAGTTTCCCGACGATATTCCCGACAACATTCTTGGCCAGCTCGGCAACCGCGTGCAGCATGCGCTGCGTGCCTACACCCCGCGCGACCAGAAAGCAGTCAAGACTGCGGCGCAGACCTTCGTGGGCAATCCCAAGCTCGACGTGGCCACGGCCATTTCCAGTCTGGGCACCGGCGAGGCACTGGCATCGCCGCTGCAAGGCAAGGGCGTGCCGGCGCCCGTGCAGCAGACCCTGATCGCGCCGCCACGCTGCCGCAT
Source organism: Xanthomonas vesicatoria ATCC 35937 (assembly GCF_001908725.1). Classification (NCBI taxonomy): domain Bacteria; kingdom Pseudomonadati; phylum Pseudomonadota; class Gammaproteobacteria; order Lysobacterales; family Lysobacteraceae; genus Xanthomonas; species Xanthomonas vesicatoria. The sequence continues at coordinate 1,026,369 of NZ_CP018725.1, forward strand.
GGGCGCACTCAGCGCGCCCGAGCGCGCACAGGTGCGTGCCGCCAGCCCGGTCGGTACGCGCTACGACACCGCGATCAACCGCGAATCGGCCGCCGAGCTGTTGGCACGCCGCGTCGAACAGGTCGCCAAGCAGACCGCCGCCCCGCCCGCGCGTACCCGCGAGGAAGAAGAAAGCCATGACAGCGGATTCGGAAAAGCGGTCAAGGACGCGGTGTTCGGCACCGGCCGTCGCCAAGGCATGCTGGAAACAATGGCCAAGCAGACATCGCGCACCATCGGCAGCAAGATCGGCCAACAGATCGTGCGCGGTCTTTTTGGGAGTATTTTTGGTGGGAAGCGCTAAACGCCCCGACGACGACGAGGACGTACACCATGCAAACCTTCAGCAGTTATCGTTTTGGAATTGGCTTATTGCTTCTCACGACAGCAACATGCTCCGCACAGGAGGCGCGCAATCCGGATTACGACTACACGCCCGGCTCCAACTACGGCCCCATTAAATGGCCCGAGCGCCGGCAACATCTGCTCGCCGGACGCTACACCGGCAAGATTCAGGTACAGGTAGATCGAAGTGCCTGCCCTTCGGCTACCGCAGATTTGCGATTGGTGGCCATCAAAGGGCGCCCGGAAAGTCGTCGCTACACGCTGACGTACACCGGCCTTTCGGGAAAGGATCCGAACTACCGAAAGAGGATCGTGACGCTACGTAGCACATGGTGGATAGATGAAATTGCAGGCAGCTGTCTGATACTGGAACGGGAGCCAGACCCAGCGCTCAACCCGCCTCTTGACTACCCGCTCTATGGCTTTCGCATCCTCGAAAATGACGCGCCTGGAGCAGGCCATGGCATCGTGCTCTCTCAGGATGGTTCGGACTGCGAAAGTGGCGGTGCGTCCGAGTATCACGACAAGAAACTCAAACGTATACGCTGACCTAGCCTCGACGACCGATTAAATTGCGGTGGTCATGAGCCATCGAACGAGGCAAGCGAACGGAACGGGTTGATCACCCCAGCACGCCATGCAACTTGGCGTACTGCAGCAGCATGATCGTCTTCGCGTCGGCGATCTCGCCGGAGGCGATCATCGCCAGCGCAGCGTCGAGCGACAGTTCCAGCACCTCGATCTCTTCGCCGTCTTCTTCGACCCCGCCGCCGTCGCTCACCTTGTCGCCGTCGAAATATTCGCCGACGAAGAAGTACAGCCGCTCGGTGACCGAGCCCGGGCTCATGAAGGCTTCGAACACCTTGCGCACGTTGTCGATGCGGTAGCCGGTTTCCTCCTCGGTTTCCTTGCGGATACAGGTCAGCGCATCGTCCTGGTCGAGCAAGCCGGCGCAAGCTTCGATCAGCATGCCGTCCGCATTGCCATTGAGCAGCGTCGGCAGGCGGAATTGCCGGGTTAGCATCACCGTCTGCCTGGCGCGGCTGTAGAGCAGGATAGTGGCGCCATTGCCGCGGTCGTAGGCCTCGCGCGACAAAGTCTGCCAACGGCCGTCCTTGCGCTGGAAATCGAAGGTGACCTTGCGCAGCACATACCAGTTGTCGGACAGCACATCGATGCTGCGAATGCGAACCTGCGGGGTGTCGGCGACGGATGGATTCAAGCGAAGTTCCTTGCGAAAGAGGGACGGACCGCGCCTTGGCAATGGCGCGCAAGCGCATGCTGCCCGCAGCAATGTCGCTACCTGGCAAACAGCCGCCAGGTAGCGGACCACAGGTTCCGCATAGAAGTCCATGCGCGCGGCCCATGGGCATGATGTCCCGCGGCCCATCCTTTGCAATGATCACGATGATCGCAATCGTGGTGGGTAATGCAGGTGCCAGCACCCTCGGCGCGCTTTCGCACGGTCGACGCAGCAGGTCTGCCCCCGCCCCCGCCAGCGGCCTGCGTCACGCTGTCTAAGGCCGCTGGGCCATAGTGGGCTGCTCTATGCCACTGGACTCGCCGGCCAGACGCGATGCGCCAATTGCACCCGCCCGCGCATCGCCTCACAATCCCTTCACATCACACGCTTGGGGAGCGTCATGGAAGACCGTTTTCGCGCACGCAAGGCTGCCGCGCAGGCTGCGCCCGCACCGTTCTGGACCCGCATTCCGTCCATCGCCACCTACCCGCTGCGCGGCTCGGCGTTGTATGCGTTGATCGCGCTGACGCTGTGCAGCGCGTTGCTGGTGTTGCCGGGCATTCTCAAACTGGTGGTCGTGGGCGTGCTCGGCATGGCGACCTACACCTACGCGTTCGACATCCTGCGGCATACCGCCGATGGCCAACCCGATGCGCCCCGGCTCGGCTACGACAGCTTCGACAGCGCGGTGCTGCGCCTGATCCTGCTGGCCTTCGCGCTGGGCATCGTGATCGGCGTCGCCGCCGCGCTCGCAGGTACATTCGGGCTGACCATCGCCTATCTGGGCAGCATGCTGTTGCTGCCCGGCATGTTGATCTCCCTTGCCATCGACGGCAGCCTGCGTCGCGCGCTCAACCCGGCGGTTTCGATCGACATGGCGCTGCGGATCGGCTGGCCGTATCCGGCCGCCTACGGCCTGCTCTACGTGATCCAGGGCAGCGGCACGGCAGCGGTCTTCGTCGCACTGAAGTATCTGCCCCCGCTGGTGCGCGAGGCAGCGGTGATGATGGCCTCGATCTGGACCCTGTTCGCCAGTTTTCATCTGCTCGGATATCTGGTGTACCAGTACCACGAAGAGTTGGGATACGTGCCCAGCAGCGGGGCCGCGCACGAACGCGCCGACCCGGACCAGCGCCTGCTCGACGAGGCCGAACAGTACGTGCGCGACGGCCATTCCGACGAGGCGTTCCAGGCCTTGCGCGGCGCGGTGCGCTCGCGCGCGGTGAGCCTGGCAGTGCATGAGCTGTATCAACGCCTGCTCCGTCAGCATCATCGCAATGACGAGCTGCGCGAGCACACCCGGCAATACATCAACCGCTTGCTGCAGGAGAAGCAGGAGCGCCGCGCGCTCGCGTTGCAGCGCGAAGCCCTCGACAGCGACCCCGCATTCACCCCGCTCCTGCCCGAACACGCCACGCTGCTCGCCGAGCGCGCCAAGATGGCCGGGCAGTTTCAGCTCGCCACCGATGGGCTGCTGGCTGCCATCGCAGGCTGGCCACGCGATCCGATGCTGCCGAGCTGGTCGCTGGATGCCGGCCTGATGCTGGCCGAGCGTTTCGGCCGCGATGCGCAGGCACGCGCCATCCTGCAAAACGCCTGGGAGCATTGCGACGATCCCGCACAACGGACAAAGCTGGACGCAGCGTTGCGGGCGGTTGCGATCCAACCGGCCTAGCGCATCCCAAACACCGCCGCGAGCGGTCGCGAACCATACGCGGAACGTCTTGACGCGCTGCATAGACCGCCTCTACAGCCGCACGGCGGACACCGTCGGCACTGCCAACGGCATGCATTGAGGTGCCGAGCGCGCCACCCAAGCGCAACGACGACCGCTCGCCAAGTTCCCCAGCCGCTCCTGATGCGACTTCAAACCCCTGCCGTTGATGGCCGGAATCTGGTCGAACGCGCAGCCGCCTCAACCATTCTCAAGCAGGAAGCGCGCCTTGACCGCCTGCCCCTGCTCCGGAAATTGATCACGCACCAGCTGCAACACCCGCGTGCGCTGTGCGCCAGCCTGCAGTTCGCCGTGCCGCAGCGCCAGTACAAACCAGTGCTGCGCCAGCTCGGCGCGTGGCGCATCGATATCGCACTCCTTCAGCAACCGCTCGGCGTCGGCCAGCAGCCCGTTACGCAGGCACGCGTCGACCAAAGCCATGCGTGCCGGCAGCGCAACGGCAATCTTGTCCTTGCCCAGTTCTGCTGCCACGCCCAGCTGGACGCGTGTCTGTTGCGCGCTATGGCTGGGCAGGTGCAGCAGCGTCTGCGCGTGGCGCACGGCCTCATGCATGCGCCCGGCGTTGCGGGCAACGCGATAGCGGGCCAGCGCGATCTCGGAACTGTGCGGCGTCTCACCGGCAAGCTCGGCGAGCAGCCGCTCGGCTTCGAGGTTTTCCATGCGGCCCAGATGTCGCTGCGCTCGCTCCCAGCGGTCGTCCACCTGCGCGGCAGCGTCCTCGTCCATGAAGGCCGGGCGGATCTGTCGCACCGCCACCAGCAACGCGCCGAGCAGCGCACCGCTGATCAACCCGCCGGCATGCGCTTCGAACGCGACACCGCCGTTATCGCTACCCAGCAGGCTGTACAGCTCCCAGCCCAGCCATAGAGGCAGCAGCAAAATCGCCGGGCCGCGCACGTAGTTGAAGACCACGAAAAACCAGTAGAAAAACCGCACGCGACGGCGCCCCCACACCACGCAGAACGCTCCCATCAAGGCGGCGATGGCACCGGACGCGCCCAGCCCGCCACCGGGTTCGCCCCAGCGCCACCAGAGACTCGCTGCGCTGGCACCGAAGCCACCCAGCAGATACAGCAGCAGGAACCAGCCGCTGCCGATCGCCCCTTCCAGCAAGGTGCCCAGCGCCAATAGAAACACCATGTTGCCGAACAGATGATCCAAGTCGCCATGCAGGAAGGTGGCGGTGAACATGCGCGCCGGCGACCACTCCGAACTGCGTTGCAGATGCCGCAGCGTGAACACCTTGGACAAGCGGGCATCGTAGGGTGCACGCAGGCCGCGCCACTCGCGCATCTGCGCTTCGTCCTTGAACAGCGCCCCGCTGCGCAACGCCCGCGCAAAGGCGGCATCGTGCATCGTCAGATGCGCCAGATACATAGTGCGTTGCGGCGCCGGAACGCTGTCCAGCTTGCCCTGCCGCGCGGCGCGCAGTTTGGGATCGGCGGTCTGCGCCAGGTAGTGTGCGTGGGCCTGCGCTTCGAGCGTGCCCAGCCCGGACTCGACGTAGTAATGCACGGCGTTGTCGACCAGCCCGTCGTCCTTGCGCTGATAACCCAGATAGATCACGACATTGATCAGCACCAGCAGCAGGGTCACCCACGGAATGTTCTGGCGCGACCAAGGTTTGTGCAGCGGCATGAGCAACATGACGACGTCCGTGTCTTAAGAATGGCGCAAAGCTTCGCCGGGCGATGGCAGATGCGCAAGCCGTCCATGCGCGCTAGCATCGCGCCCCCGCTGTCCGATACCCCAAGCCCCACATGAGCCGCTGGCGCCCGCCCGCCGAAAAAAGCACTGCGTTGATCACGCCCGAGGGGCACAGCCGTCTGAAGGTCGAGCTGGAAGACCTGTGGCGGGTGCGGCGCCCCGAGGTGGTGCGTGCAAAGGTGCCCAGCGCCAATAGAAACACCATGTTGCCGAACAGATGATCCAAGTCGCCATGCAGGAAGGTGGCGGTGAACATGCGCGCCGGCGACCACTCCGAACTGCGTTGCAGATGCCGCAGCGTGAACACCTTGGACAAGCGGGCATCGTAGGGTGCACGCAGGCCGCGCCACTCGCGCATCTGCGCTTCGTCCTTGAACAGCGCCCCGCTGCGCAACGCCCGCGCAAAGGCGGCATCGTGCATCGTCAGATGCGCCAGATACATAGTGCGTTGCGGCGCCGGAACGCTGTCCAGCTTGCCCTGCCGCGCGGCGCGCAGTTTGGGATCGGCGGTCTGCGCCAGGTAGTGTGCGTGGGCCTGCGCTTCGAGCGTGCCCAGCCCGGACTCGACGTAGTAATGCACGGCGTTGTCGACCAGCCCGTCGTCCTTGCGCTGATAACCCAGATAGATCACGACATTGATCAGCACCAGCAGCAGGGTCACCCACGGAATGTTCTGGCGCGACCAAGGTTTGTGCAGCGGCATGAGCAACATGACGACGTCCGTGTCTTAAGAATGGCGCAAAGCTTCGCCGGGCGATGGCAGATGCGCAAGCCGTCCATGCGCGCTAGCATCGCGCCCCCGCTGTCCGATACCCCAAGCCCCACATGAGCCGCTGGCGCCCGCCCGCCGAAAAAAGCACTGCGTTGATCACGCCCGAGGGGCACAGCCGTCTGAAGGTCGAGCTGGAAGACCTGTGGCGGGTGCGGCGCCCCGAGGTGGTGCGTGCACTGGCCGCAGCTGCCGCCGAGGGCGACCGGTCGGAAAATGCCGAGTACACCTACCGCAAGAAGCAGCTGGGCGAGATCGACCGGCGTGTGCGCTATCTCAGCAAACGCCTGGAAGCGCTGCGCGTGGTGGACACCGCCCCCACCGACCCGAACGCCGTGTTTTTCGGTGCGCAGGTGGAGCTGGAAGATGCTGATAGCGGCGAGCTATTGCGCTACCGCATCGTCGGCCCGGACGAAACCGACGCCGTCCTGGGCTGGATCAGTATCGATTCGCCGCTGGCGCGCGCGTTGTTGAAAAAACGCGTGGACGATGAGTTCGAGGCACAACTACCCGCCGGTAAGCACACCTTCGTTGTGGTGTCGGTGGATTACGGCAGGTAGTGCGCGGGTAACGCAGGGCCGATCTGTGGGGCGCGGGCTGACGCGATGGTGTGGTCTGCGAGAAGCATCGCCGCTGACGCTAGCGCCATTCTGCTCGCGATGCCCTCACCGGCGGGGCTCAGCGCCGGCGGTTGACGCAATCGACTGAGCTGCAGTTGCGAAGCGTGCGCGATTGGCTTGATCGCGAACGCATCGTCACATTCTGACGCGCTCCTACAACGGGCCAGTGGCGGCGCGGTGGCGCACATTGCGCAACGTGCACCACCTCGTGGCTGGTTACACCATCTGCAGATTCAGCGCGCGCCCGTGCTGGGCAGCGCCGGTGGGCGGCAACGCGTCGCCAAACAGATCGTGCTCGTCGCTGTCGGTGATTTCCACGTCGATCAGGTCGCCGACCTTCAAACCCAGTTCGCCGCCGTTCTGGATATGCACCAGGCCGTCGATTTCCGGCGCATCGGCGCGCGAACGCGCCACTGCGATGTCGTCTTCGATCAGGTCGACCAGGCATTGCTGCACGCTGCCGATCTTGGCTTCCAGCCGCGCGGCGGAGATCTCCGCCTGCCTGGCCATGAAACGCGCCAGCCGCTGCTGCTTCACCTCTTCCGGCACCGGGTCCGGCAGCGCGTTGGCGCTGGCGCCGTCCACCGGCGAATACGCGAACGCGCCGACACGATCCAGCTGCGCCTGATCCAGGAACTCCAGCAGCGATTCGAACTCGGCATCGGTCTCGCCGGGGAAACCGACGATGAAGGTCGAGCGCACCGTGATCTCCGGGCACATCGCCTTCCAGCGCTGCACACGCTCCAGCGTCTTTTCCACCGCACCGGGCCGCTTCATCAGCTTGAGGATGCGCGGGCTGGCGTGCTGGAACGGGATATCCAGATACGGCAACAGCTTGCCTTCGGCCATCAGCGGGATCACGTCGTCCACGTGCGGGTACGGGTACACGTAATGCAGGCGCGTCCACACGCCCAGCTCCGACAGGCCTTCGCACAGCGCCTTCATGCGGGTCTGGTACATGCGGTCGCGCCACGGGCGCTCGGCGTACTTCAGGTCCACGCCATAGGCCGAGGTGTCCTGCGACACCACCAGCAACTCCTTGACCCCGCCGCGCACCAGCCGCTCGGCTTCGCGCAGGACTTCATCGACCGGACGCGAGGCCAGATCGCCACGCATTGAGGGAATGATGCAGAAGCTGCAGCGGTGATTGCAGCCCTCTGAAATCTTCAAGTAGGCGTAATGGCGCGGGGTCAGCTTGATGCCGTAGTCGGGCACCAGATCCACGAACGGGTCGTGGCGCGGCGGCAAGGCGGCATGCACCGCTTCCATCACGCTCTGGTAGTCCTGCGGGCCGGACACCGCCAGCACCTGCGGGTAGGCCTCACGGATTTGTTCGGGGCGCTTGCCCAGGCAGCCGGTGACGATCACCTTGCCATTGGCGTTCATCGCCTCGCCGATGGCATCAAGCGATTCGGTCACCGCCGAGTCGATGAAGCCGCAGGTATTGACCACCACCACATCGGCCGCGTCGTAGCTGGGCACGATGTCGTAGCCCTCCACGCGCAGCTGGGTGAGGATGCGTTCGGAATCGACGAGCGCCTTCGGACAGCCAAGGCTGACGAAGCCGACTTTGGGGTTCAGCTGGGACATGGAAGCAGGAGCCTGGGAAACGGAGCGGCCTTGGGCCTGGGCAAGGCCAATTATAGCGGCGTGCGGGCAGCGCTCTGAACCGCCGCGCCGGGCCAGCCCGGCCGGCTTTGCGAAACCCTCACTTTTCGCGATGCCGGTCCGGTCGATAATGCGCGCCTCCCTCGCTGCACATCAGGAATCCCCATGGGTCACTGGACCACACTCGACACCCCCGACGGCCAGGTCGCCGCCTGGCACGCCACCCCCGCCACCAGCCCGCGCGGCGGCCTGGTGGTCATCCAGGAGATCTTCGGCGTCAACGAGCATATCCGGGCAGTGGCCGACGACTACGCCGCGCGCGGCTATGAGGTGCTGGCACCGGCCTTTTTCGATCTGGAAGAAAAGGACGTACAGCTGCCCTACGACCAGGAAAGCCTGCAGCGCGGCCTGGCACTGGCCAATGCGGTCGGCCTGGAGCGCGCAGTGGAGGTTGTCAAATCCGCCGCCACGCTACTGACCCGCGCCGGCAAGGTGGGCACGGTGGGCTATTGCTGGGGCGGCTCGGTGGCGCTGCTGTCGGCCATCCGCCTGGGCCTGCCATCGGTAAGCTATTACGGCGGCCGCAACACCCAGCTGCTGGACGAAACGCCCAAGGCGCCGGTGATGTTCCATTTCGGCGAACGCGACGCCAGCATCCCGCCGGAGGCGATCCAGGCTCACCGCGAGAAACTGCCGCAGATGGAAACCTTCGTATATCCCACCGGGCACGCCTTCAACCGCAGCATCGACCCCACCCATTACGATGCCGACAGCGCCGATCGGGCACTCGAACGCACCCTGGGCTTTTTCGAGGCGCACTTGGGATGAGCGTGCCGGCATCGAGCGCCCCTTCGGCAGGCGAGTTCCAGCTGGATCCGCGGCTGGCGGCCGACAGCGTGTTTGTCGCCGACGGGCCGCTGTCGCAGGTGCGCCTGATGGACGACACCCGTTTCCCCTGGCTGGTGCTGGTGCCGCGCGTGGCCGATGTCAGCGAGTGGATCGATCTGGATGGTGGCCAGCAGCGCCTGTTGCTGGCCGAAATCAACCAGCTTTCGCAACTGCTACGCGCGGAGCCTGCGGTGACAAAGCTCAACATCGGAGCACTGGGCAATATCGTGCAGCAGCTGCACGTGCACCTGGTCGGCCGTCATCCCGGCGATGCGGCCTGGCCAGGGCCGGTCTGGGGCAGCGGCCCGGCTCAGCGGTTTGCCGCCGACACACTGCAGGAGCGTGTCGCGGCATGGGCGCAGCGGCTACGATAGGCGCCCGTTCGCCAACCTGCCCTCTCGCATGAAATCCAATGTCGTCGCCGCACTGATCCTGATCCTTGTGGGCCTGCTGTTTCTGGCCAACAACCTGGGCTGGACCAACCTCAGCCTGGGCAAGCTGATCGCCACCTGGTGGCCGGCGGCGCTGGTGGCCTGTGGCATTGGCATGCTGTTCGGGCGTGGCAAGTAGGTAAGGCTGGGATTCGGGATCGGGGAAGCGTCAGAGCGGTGTATTTACGCTGAAGGCTCTCCATCCGTCGGCGTGTAATTCCTGGCCTGGCATTGCAAATGAATCACCCGGCGCTCCCCTCTCCCGCCGGAAGAAAGATGCCCCGCGGGGCGGATGAGGGGCACGGGCGAAGCCTCGCCAACCACTGCTAGCAGTCTCTCAGACCTTGCAGCTTGTGCGCCATGGCGAGCGCTGCACGTTTGCCTGCCCGATTGGGAAAGCTGGTGCGCACCATCTGGTCTGGCACCGAAAGACGAATCGCCTAGCTCCCTTTCCCATCTCCACTCGAGTGTAAAGATGCGCGCACGAGGCGGATGCGGGTACGGGCGAAGCCTAATGCGCTATCGATGCCGCTTCGAAATGGAACGCTCGACATCTCCGCCAACGCTGCTTTTCGCGTTGGTCGCGGCTAGCGAGCAGCGGCGGCGCCCACACCTGCGCCAGCGGCCGTCCACGCATGGCGCTGCCGACATGACGTTTGTCATCGGCGATTGTTGACTTCCGGCACCTGATCGACGGGCGCATCGAGCGCAGCATGTCCTCACACCAACCGAGGATGTCGTCATGAACTACCGTCTGATTCCTGCCCTGTTCCTGATCGTCCTGGGCGCGCTGTTTCTGCTGGACAACCTGGGGTTAGCGCAGATGGATGTGGGCCACCTGACCGCGACCTGGTGGCCGGTGTTCCTGATTGCCGCCGGTGTGCGCCAATTGCTGCGCTACCGCGAGAAGGCGGCCGCGACCTGTTGAAGGCTACGGCCGCACCAACGCATCAGGTGCGCGGCAACGTCACGCCGGTCTGGCCCTGGTACTTGCCGCCGCGGTCCTTGTACGAGGTTTCGCACACTTCGTCGGACTGGAAGAACAACATTTGCGCCACGCCTTCGTTGGCGTAAATGCGCGCCGGCAGTGGCGTGGTATTGCTGAATTCCAGGGTCACGTGGCCCTCCCACTCCGGCTCCAGTGGGGTCACGTTGACGATGATGCCGCAGCGCGCGTAGGTGCTCTTGCCCAGGCACACCACCAGCGTATCGCGCGGGATGCGGAAATATTCCACCGTGCGCGCCAGTGCGAAGCTGTTGGGCGGGATGATGCAGACGTCCGATTCGATATCGACAAAGCTGCCCGGATCGAAATGCTTGGGGTCGACGATCGTCGAGTTGATGTTGGTAAAAATCTTGAACTCGCGCGAGCAGCGCACGTCGTAACCGTAGCTGGAGGTGCCGAAGCTGACGATGCGCTGGCCGACGGCGTCGTGCTTGATCTGGCCGGGCTCGAACGGCTCGATCATCGCGTGCTGCTCGGCCATGCGCTTGATCCAGCGGTCGCTCTTGATGCTCATGCGGTGTTCCTTGAAGACGGAAGGCGGCAGGCCGGGCGGCCCGCGCGAAAGACGGCAAAGTCTAGCAGCGGCCGGCACCGGAGGCCGGCCGACGCGTTACAGCAGCGAGGCGGAAATCGGGATACTGGCGCGCGGGCGCTTGCCCAATTCTTCCGACAAGCGGCTGGCGGCCACCAGATAGGCCTGGCCGGCCGCAGAGTCCGGCGCCGCAATCACGATCGGCTGGCCGGCATCGCCCTGCTCGCGGATTCCTACATCCAGCGGCAGCGACCCCAGCAGCGGCACGCCGTACTGCGCGGCCATGCGCTCGCCGCCGCCTTCGCCGAACAGATGCTCGCGATGGCCGCAGTTGCTGCAGGTGTGCACCGCCATGTTCTCGATGATGCCCAGCACCGGCACTTCGACCTTTTCGAACATCTTCAGCGCCTTGCGCGCATCCAGCGTGGCAATGTCCTGCGGCGTGGTCACGATCACCGCGCCGGCCACCGGAATCTTCTGCGACAAGGTCAGCTGGATGTCGCCGGTGCCAGGCGGCAGATCGATCAGTAAATAATCCAGGTCGTCCCACAGCGTGTCGTTGAATAGCTGGGTCAATGCCGAGGTGGCCATCGGACCGCGCCAGATCATCGGGGTGTCCTGATCCACCAGCAGACCGATCGACATCGCCTCGATTCCAAAAGCGCGGAGCGGTTCGATCGACTTGTTATCCGGGCTGTCCGGCTTACCGCTCAACCCCAGCATCGCCGGCACGCTCGGCCCATAGATGTCGGCGTCCAGCACGCCCACGCGCGCGCCCTGCTGCCGCAGCGCCAGCGCCAGATTTACCGCGGTGGTGGACTTGCCCACCCCGCCTTTGCCCGACCCTACCGCAATCACATTGCGGATACGCGGGTGCGGCGCCAGTGCGCCCTGCACCGCGTGCGCGGCGATCCTGCGTTCGCCGCTCATGCCTGGCTGCCTGCTGCGCCGCCGGCCATTGCGCACGGCTCGTTGTTCCACTTCATCGTTCCCATTACCTATCCCATTCGTCGAGTGCGGCTGCGCGAACCATGCCGATCGCGCGGCGAAAGACGTCCAGTTTAGCGGCTCATGTCGGTTGCCTCCGCTGTCGGCCTCGCCGCACAACTCACGTACGCCATGTCATTCGACGACATATTTCACAATTGTGGACACGGAATGAAGGACTTGTTACGTTCGAGCTCCGATTCAGCCCGCGCTCAGCGAGCGCAGCTGTGGAACTCATCCAGCAAGGAATTTGCACGTTCATGTCGAGTCGTCTCCCGCACCCTACCCGTCGCCATCGTTTGAGCGCCGCTCTGTTGGTCGCGCTAGTCGCACCCGCCGGTCACGTTGTCGCGCAGTCCGAAAATGGCGTGGCTCCGGACACCACCGACCTGGACAAGGTCACCGTCACCGGCTCACGCATTGCGCGTACTGGCTTCGTCACCCCGTCACCGGTCACCGCGATCACTGCCGAAGAGATCCGTGCCACCGGCGCCACCACCATCAGCGACCTGATGGCGCGCATGCCCGCACTAGCACCCACCTACACACTGGGCAATTCCACCCGCTTTATCGGCACTGCCGGCCTGGGCCTGCTTGACCTGCGCGGGATGGGCACCGATCGCACGCTGGTACTGGTCAACGGGCGCCGCCATGTGGGTTCCAGCCCGGGCTCGACCGCGGTGGACGTCAACACGATTCCGGTGGAATGGGTCGAACGTGTGGAAGTCATCACCGGCGGCGCGTCAGCGGTGTACGGCGCCGACGCAGTGGCCGGCGTCGTCAACTTCATCCTCAAGAAAAGTTTCACTGGGTTCGAGACGCGGGCACAGACCGGCCTGGCCGATGAAGGCAACTACAACCGCTCGTTCGCCAGCTTCTCTGCCGGCACCGACTTTGCGCAAGGCCGCGGCAACATCGCGATCTCGGGCGAATACAGCAAGCAGGATCGCTTCGGTCGCGGCAACCGCGCCATCGGTCGCGAGTACCTGGTGAGTGTGCAGAACCCCGGCTTCGACCCCAGCCGCCCGCCAAGCGAAAGCAACCCCCAGACCGTGCTGAGCGGCCCGGGCGGCAACCATTCGACTTCCTATGGCGGCACCTTCAACCTGGGCACGTTCGATTTCCGCAACCCGGCCACCTACGGCAACCGCTATCTGTTCAATGACGATGGCACGTTCCGCCGCAACCGCTACAACGGCACGGTGGTCAGCAACACCTCATGCGTGGATTGCGACTTCGCCGATCTCAACGCCGTGGCCGACCTGCAGCCCGGCTTCGATCGCAAGAGCGTCAACACGATGGTGAACTTCGAACTCAGCGAAAACCATCGCCTGTTCTTCGAAGGAAAGTACAGCGAGACCGATTCGGAATTTTTCGGCCAGCCCGCCTTCGACAGCTCGCTGCGCGTGCGCCGGCAGAACCCGTACGTGAGCCCGGAACTCGGCGCCCTGATGGATTCACGCGGCGCCACCCAGATCCTGATGAACCGCTTCAACGTCGATGCTGGCCGCCGCGGCGAAAACATCGAACGCAAGACCTACCGCGCCGTGCTGGGCGCCGAAGGCAACTTCACCGACAACTGGACCTATGACGTGTCTGCCAACTACGGCAAGACCACGGTCGACCGCCTCAACCTCAACAACCGCATCAACGAACGCTGGCAGGCCGGTATCGATGCCGCACGCGATGCCAACGGCAACATCGTCTGCCGCACCACGCTGGACCCGAACGCGATCAACCCCAACACCAACCGCGTGTATTCGGCATTGGCGCGCGAAGGTTGCGTGCCTTTCAGCATCTTCGGCAACGGTGCGGTCACCCCGGAAGCGGCTGCGTGGTTCAACACCACTGCGCGCTCGCAGGCCAAAATCCAGCAGACCGTGTTCAGCGCATCGGTCGCCAACAGCAACCTGCTGTCTCTGCCGGCGGGCGACATCGGTGTTGCCGGCGGCGTGGAATACCGCAAGGAACAAAGCGAGGAAATCACCGACCCGTTGGCTGCGTCCGGGGTGACCTTCCTCAATGCCATTCCCAACAGCGGCGGCGAGTACACCGTCAAGGAAGTCTTCGTCGAAAGCACCATTCCGCTGCTCGCCGGCCTGCCCGGCGTAGACCGGCTGGCGCTGGATGTGGCCGGGCGCTATTCGGACTACGACAGCATCGGCTCGACCAAGACCTGGAACATCGGTCTGGACTGGACCATCCTCCCGTCGCTGCGCTTGCGCGGCACGCTGGCCCAGGCGGTACGCGCGCCCAGCATTGGCGAGCTGTACGACTCGCAGAGCGAGAACTTCGCGACCATCAACGATCCTTGCAACTACCTGCCGACCAATTCCAATCGTCCTGGTACTGCCGGCGACGTGGCATTGCGCCAGGCCAACTGCAGCGCGCTGGGCGTGCCGGTCGGCTGGATCGACACCTACACCGCCACCCGTCCGGGCGTGAGCGGGGGCAATCCGGAGTTGAAGCCGGAGCGCGCGCGCAGCCTGTCGTATGGTCTGGTCTGGCAACCGGAATTCTTCGAAGGCTTCGGCATGTCGATCGACTACTGGCGCATCGACTTGCAGGACGCGATCGGCACGGTGACTGCAGAAACCAACGCCACGCGCTGCGTAGACAACCCGGGCGGCATCAACAACAGCTTCTGCGGCTTCGTGCAGCGCGCCCCGCTTGGCGGATTCACCGACCCGCAGGGCCGCATCTATCCCGAGCACAGCATCATCGGCTGGCAGGCGCTCAACGAAAACCTGTCACGCTCGCGGCGTGTGGGCGTGGATCTGGAAATGGACTACCGCTTCCAGCTCGGCGAAGGCAACACCGTATTGCGCCTGGTCGGCACCCGCCTGATCCAGTCACGCGAATGGGTCTTCCAGGATTTCCCGGCCGAGTACGACGAGTACGTGACCTACGTGACCGACCCACGCTGGCGTGCGCAGTTCCAGACCAAATACAACTGGAACGAATGGCGCGCCTCGTGGGACATGAACTACGTTGACGGCAACCTGCGCGTGACCCCGGAGAGCTACAACAGCAACCCGGGTTCGGCCAGCCCGATCAAGAATGGCTCGTACACTTACCACAACTTCCAGTTCGGCTATCAGTTCCCCGGCTCGAAGATCGACGTCTACCTCGGCATCGACAACGCCTTCGACAAGGATCCGCCCCGCAACTACTTCGGCTCGGATTTCAACTCGGCGTTGTACGACAACGTTGGTCGCTTCTTCTACCTGGGGACAACAGTGCGGTTTTGACTGGAAGTGATGCTTGAAATGAAGCCCCGCATGCCGGGGCTTTTTTTTGCCCTCTGATTTGATCGGGCCAAGCGGATCCTGAGCGCTACAGCCGTAGTCGCGATCGCTTAGCAGCGCCAAATAACCTGCATCAAATGTAACTAATGGTTCGCACTGCATTGTCGAGGTTGTTTATTGGTTTGTGGCGCACGGCGCGAATTTGTGCCGAATTCCCCATTTTCGATGCGGATTGCCCCTATTTCATTAATAAATCGTTTCAACTGCTTGCACTGCCAAGCAGACATTCATTACGTTCGGGTTAAGGCCATCTGACTCCGCGATGACCGCCCCTTATCCGCACTCCCAGTTGAAAGGTCAGGAATGAGCAATCAGTTTCGTCGCCAAATCCTCAAGCGCACCGCTCTCGCCGTTGTCCTTGGCGCTTGCCTAGCCAACGGCGCGGTCTACGCGCAGAGCACCACTGGCAGCATCTATGGCAGCGCCCCCTCCGAAGCCGGCAGCACGATCGTCGTGCAGAGCGACACCGGCCTGAGCCGTACCATCACCGTCGACGCAAACGGCCGTTACAACCTCGGTTCGCTGCCGGTTGGCGCCTACACCGTCACCCTGAAGCGCGGCGACCAGGTCGTCGACACCCGCAAGAATGTGCAGCTGCGCGTTGGCTCGGGCACCGAAGTCTCGTTCGCTGGCGCCAGCGCCGGGGGCAGCAATGCGGATGCAACCACGCTTGGTGCAATCACTGTCACCGCTGCCAATGCGCCGAAGATCGATGTGAGCTCGACGAGCTCGCGCTCGGTAATCACCTCGGAACAGCTGGCCACACTGCCGCTGGGCCGTAGCGCCGAAGCGATTGCGTTGTTGGCACCGGGTGCAGTGTCCGGCGCGGGTGCATTCAACAATGGCTCGCGCTCGGTAGTGTCTTTCGGTGGCTCAGGTGTTACCGAAAATGCGTATTACATCAACGGCTTCAATGTCAGCAATCCGTTGAGCAACCTGGGCGGCGTCAGCCTGCCTTACGGCGCGATTGACCAGCAGGAAACCTACACTGGCGGCTATAGCGCGAAGTACGGCCGCTCGACCGGCGGCGTGATCAATCAGTTGGGCAAGCGTGGTACCAACGAATGGCATTTTGGGGCGCAGGCGGTATGGGAACCGAAGAATCTTTCGAGTTCGGTTGGTGATGTCTGGTATCCGACCAATACGCTTAACTCCAACCCGCGTTACCGCTATGAAGATCCGGAGCTGGCAGGCACGATGTACCGCAGCAGCAAGGATGACGTGCAGAGCCGTACTGTGTATAGCGCCTATGCAGGCGGCCCTCTGATTGAAGACAAGCTGTTTATTTTCGTGGCAGGCGAGACCGACAAGACCGATGGCGCGGTCACCAGCACGGCGACAGCCGCCAGTGCGCAGGGACGTAATCACTACGACTACAGCTCGCCGAAGTTTTACGGAAAGGTCGACTGGAACATCAACGACAGCAACATCCTCGAGTACACGCGCATCGAGAACACCGATCGCCGTGCGGGCTCGTACAGCAACTACAGCTACGACACTATGTCGGATGGCGGCCCGTCCGGGCTGTATCCGGACACCTACAAGATCAAAGACACCTACGATATCTTCAAGTACACCGGCTACATCACCGACGACCTCACCCTGAATGCGACATGGGGAAGGAGCACGCAGCACAATCAGCAATTCAATCCGCTGATCTCCACGCTTCCGTTCATCGCAGGGTTGAACCTGCAGAACCCCGCAATCAACGGCGGTACACCGGTCTCCAACGATCAAGCCACGAATCGTTCGAAGGCCGATGATCCGATCAACAAGACCCGCAACCTGCGTCTGGAGTTGAATTATCGGCTTGGCGATCACGACCTGACCGCCGGCGTCGACAACATGTACTTCAATGCTTACGACGAGGGCGTTCGCACAACAGGTCCTGGCTACCAGTGGATCTATAACCGCGCCGTTGACGAGGTCACGCCCGTGCGCGGCTCGCTAGGCGTCGGAGCAACTGGCGCAGGGACCAATGGTTACTACGCGCAGCAGCGCATCTTCACCACGACCACCAGCATGGCAGTGGAGCAGAAGGCGTATTACCTGGAAGATCGCTGGCAGGTCAACGACAACTGGCTGTTGACGCTTGGCATCCGCAACGACAAATTCACCAACTTCAACAGCGATCATGTCGCCTACGTCGACAGCGGCGACCAGTGGGCACCGCGCGTCGGCGCCAGCTGGGATGTTTTCGGCGATTCGTCGTTGAAGGTTTTCGCCAACCTCGGCCGCTACTATCTTGCATTGCCCAACCAGGTGGCGATCCGCGGTGCGTCGGCATCCACCTACACCGACGAATACTTCGCCTACACCGGTATCGACGCCAACGGCGAGCCGACCGGCTTGCGCCCCATCGGTCCTGGCCCGGTCTCGAGCAATGGCGAATACGGCCAGGCACCGGATCCGAATGCTTTCGCGCCGACGGATCTGAAGTCCCAGTACCAGGATGAGTTCATCCTTGGATTCGAAAAGACCCTTGGCGAAAGCTGGAATTCGGGCGCCAAGGTCACCTATCGCAAGCTCCAGGCTGCCATTGACGACGTCTGCGACACCGGCCGTATGGCCGACAAGATCGACGCCAGCGGCGGCGATTCTGGTTCGGTGGAGATCCCCGGCTGCGTGATGTTCAACCCCGGCAAGACCAATACCTACAACCTGCCCAACTCGGATGGATCCGGCTACACACAGGTCGCCATGTCACAGTCGGACTGGGGTTTCACCGACAAGGCCAAGCGTAGCTACGTGTCCGTCGATTTGTTCTTGGAACATCCCTTCGACGAGAAGTGGTATGGCCGCGTCGACTACACGTGGTCACACAGCTATGGCAACACCGAGGGCCAGGTGAAGTCCGACCTGGGCCAGGCCGACGTTTCGAAGACCCAGGACTGGGATGCAGCCGCGTTGATGTATTACGCCGGCGGCAGCCTGGCCAATGATCGCCGTCATCAGATCAAGGCGTTTGGGGCATATCAGATCACTCCGGAATGGATGGCTTCTGCAACCCTGCGCGTCATGTCGGGCACGCCGATTTCCTGCCTGGGTTTCTACGGCGGCCCGGATGCAGCGTCGGTTGACTACGACCCGATTGGCTATGGGTCGGGCTACCACTACTGTGGGGGCGAACCCTCGCCTCCTGGCGATGCCGGGCGCACCCCCTGGATCAAGAACCTAGACCTGGGTCTGACATACCGTCCCTCGTTCGCCGATCACAAGCTGGCGCTGGGCGTGCAGGTCTTCAATGTCCTCAACGACCGCACCGCCAATCGTGTCGACGGGGTGTACGAAGGCGACTCTCCGTTTGTCGTATCGAACACCTACCGAGTGGGGCTGCAGCCCTACAACTACAACGTGCCGCGCTACGTCCGCCTGACTGCATCGTACGACTTCTGATGGTGTGCGAGCCGAAAGCGTCGATTCGACGCTTTCGGTATCGGCTGGACGCTTACTTCAGGCCTCGGTATTTCTGAGGCCTTTTTTTTGGCTGCCATCGCCGGTCGCGTCAGCCGCCCAGAATCACCCGCGCCGCATTATGCCCAGGCGCGCCGGTCACCCCACCGCCGGGGTGGGTTCCCGAGCCGCAGAGATATAGCCCAGGTACCGCACCGCGATATGCGCCCTGCCCCAGCATCGGGCGTGCACTGAAGAGTTGATTGAGGCTAAGCGCGCCGTGGAAGATGTCGCCACCGACTAGGCCGAAGATGCGTTCCAGGTCGAGTGGACTCAGAACCTGGCGCCCCAGGACCGATGCGGCAAATCCGGGAGCATAGCGTTCCACAGTGGCGATCATCAGGTCGGCCACCTCGTCGCGATGATCGTCCCAATGGCAGCCATCCGGCAACGTTGGCGCAACGTGCTGACAGAACAAGCTGGCCACATGCTGGCCGGGCGGTGCCAGCGAGTCGTCCAGCGTACTGGAGATCAGCAATTCGACCACCGGTTCGCGCGACCATCCCGACGCGCGTGCGTCCTGCCAGGCGCGGTCCATGTAGTCCAGACTCGGGGCCAGGATGATGCCGGCAGTGAGATGGTCGCCAGCGCCGGGCAGCGCGGTGAAATCGGGAAGGCGCGACAGTGCCACGTTCATGCGAAAGGTGCCCGAGCCGCAGCGATAATGGGCGATGCGTTCGCGTGTGGCCTCCGGTACGTCCTCTGTTCGCATCAAACGCTGATAGAGCAACTTCGGGTTGACGTTCGAAACCACGGCACGCGCGCGCAACGTTTCGCCATCGGCCGTCACGACGCCCACGGCACGTCCCTGCTCCACCAACACCCGATCCACCGCACAGCCGGTGCGCATCCGCGCACCGTATTCGCGCGCACTGGCCGCCATCGCCTGGGTGATGGCGCCCATTCCGCCGATCGCGTGGCCCCAGGCGCCTTTGACGCCATTGCTTTGCCCGAACACGTGATGCAACAACACGTACGCCGTGCCCGGGGTGTACGGACTGGCGTAATTGCCGACGATGCCGTCGAAGCCGAACAGCGCCTTGATCGGCTCACTCTCGAACCAGCGATCCAGATACTCGGCGGCCGACATGGTGAACAGGTCGAGCAGGTCTTGCCGCAACGCGAGCGGTAATTCCTGCAGCTGCAGCCCCACCTTGCCCGCACGCCAGAGCTGCGGCAACGCACGCAGCCATCCGGCATCGGTAACATCGGGTGGCGGCTGCAAGGCCAGCGCACGCAAGACATCGGCCAGTTGCTCCAGGCGCGCTTCATAGGCTGGCAGTGCAGCGGCATCGCGCGCGGAGAATTTGGCCACTTCCAGCGCGGTGCGCCCCGCCCCGGCCAGCAGATATTCGCCAGTGGGCTGCGGCAAGAAGTTGTTGATGCGACGCGCCACCACGCGTAACCCGTGCCGCTCCAATGCAAGATCGTCGATGACCTTGGGCTGCAGCAACGACACCGTGTAGGACGCCACCGAGTTGCGAAATCCGGGATGAAATTCTTCGGTGACCGCTGCGCCGCCGACCACGTCGCGCGCTTCCAGTACCAGCACGCGTTTGCCGGCCCTGGCGAGATACGCCGCGCACACCAGGCCGTTGTGGCCGGCGCCGACAATCAAAGCATCCAACGGGTCGGAAGCGGTAGGCATGCAGTCGTATATAGCACCGCGTGCGCGGCTGGACCATTCGGGCCTTGGCGGCCATCTTCATCGCTATCGACACATCGACGTCGACGGCCAAGCCAAACAGTGACCACCAACATGGCCCGCAGCTTCTACGCCCAGGACAAGAAAACGCCCGACTGCCGCTGCGTGTCGCCACCCGTGCAAGACTGCCGGACCCAACAGCGACAACAAGCCGGCTCGTCTACACACCCCGCACCCATGACCTTCGACACCATGCCTGCCGGCTGGCGAGGCGTAGAGTGCCGGCCACGGCCCCGTGACGGGGCTCCCCAATCGACTGTTGCTCCTGGAGCCTTTGTGATTCGAACACCTCATTTATTGACGCTGACCCTGGCAGTGGCGGCCGCGCTGAGCGGTTGCAAGAAGTCTGAAGACACCGCGCCTGCGGCCCCTGCGGGCGACGCTGCGGCCACCGCCCCGGCGGCCCCCAAGACCCTGACCCTGGACCAGAGCAAGCTGCCGGCAGTAAACCAGTTCACCGCAGCCGATCTGGACCCCAATGGCAATGCCTGTACCGATCTGAACGCCTACGCCAACGCCAAGTTCCTGGCTGCCAATCCGGTGCCGGGCGACCGCACCAGCTGGGGCGCGTTCGAAATGCTCGACGAGCGCTCCAACGCCATCCAGCAGCAGCTGGCCGAACAGGCGGCCGCCGACACCGGCGCCACCGGCGTGGAAAAGATCGTCGGCGACCTGTGGTCCACCGGCATGGACGAAGCCAAGATCAATGCCCAGGGCATCGAGCCGCTGAAGCCGGAACTGGCTGCCATCGATGCCATCGGCGACCAGGCCAAGCTGGTTGACTATCTGCGCAGCAGCGCCGCCAAGGGCAACAACGATCTCTTCAGCTTCGGCGCCGAAGCCGACTTCAAGAAGTCCAGCCAGAACATCGCCTACGCGAT
The DNA here is from genome assembly GCF_001908725.1 of Xanthomonas vesicatoria ATCC 35937. NCBI lineage: Bacteria > Pseudomonadati > Pseudomonadota > Gammaproteobacteria > Lysobacterales > Lysobacteraceae > Xanthomonas > Xanthomonas vesicatoria. The sequence goes on from NZ_CP018725.1 coordinate 1,047,626, forward strand.
GCAGGGCGGCCTGGGCCTGCCGGATCCGGAGTACTACACCAGTGCCGGCAACAAGGCCAAGCTGGAGGCGTACCAGGCGCATATCGCCAAGGTGCTGGAGCTGTCCGGCGTCGCCGCCGCCGATGCCGCCGCGCAGGCCAAGCAGGTGGTCGCGTTCGAAACCCGCCTGGCCAAGGTCTCCAAGACCAGCACGCAGATGTCGCGCGATGCGTCGCTGGCCTACAACCCGATCTCGCCGGCCGATGCCGACAAGCTGACTCCCAATTGGTCGTGGACCGAGTTCTTCAAGTCGCAGGGCGTGGCCACGCCGGAGATGTTCTCGCTGGCGATCCCGGCCTTCCATCAGGAAGTGAGCAAGATGATCGCCGACACCGACCCGGCAATCTGGCGCGCTTACTTGCGCTTCCACGCTGTCGATGGCGCCTCGCCGTTCCTGAGCCAGCCGTTCGTCGATGAGAACTTCGCGTTCTACAACAAGACCATGCGTGGCCAGAAGGAAATCAAGCCGCGCTGGAAGCGCGTGCTGGCCACCATCAACGGCCAGGCCGGCGAGACGCTGGGCCAGATGTACGTCAAGGTGGCCTTCCCGGCCGATTCCAAGGCCAAGATGGAAACGCTGGTGACCAACCTGCGCACCGCGTTGAAGGCGCGCATCGAAAAGCTGGACTGGATGAGCCCGGAGACCAAGGCCAAGGCCATCGCCAAGTGGGAAAGCTTCACGCCCAAGATCGGCTTCCCGGACAAGTGGCGCGAATGGAATGGCCTTGCCACCAGTCGCGATAGCTACCTGGGTAACGTGCTGGCCGCGCAGGAATTCAACTACAAGTGGAACTTGTCCAAGATCGGCAAGCCGGTGGACAAGACCGAATGGGGCATGAGCCCGCAGACGGTCAACGCCTACTACAACCCGCTGCAGAACGAGATCGTGTTCCCGGCCGCTATCCTGCAGCCGCCGTTCTTTGACCCGAATGCGCCGGAGGAAATGAACTACGGCGGCATCGGTGCGGTGATCGGGCATGAAATGACCCATGGGTACGACGACCAGGGCAGCCGTTTCGGTGCCGATGGCAACTTCATCCCCGATCCGGGCTGGTGGACGCAAAAAGACCTGGACGCGTTCAAGGGCCGCACCGGCAAGCTAGTCGCGCAGTTCGACGGCTACCGCACGCCGGCGGGCGACAAGGTCAAGGGCGACCTGACCCTGGGCGAGAACATCGCCGACCTGGGCGGCCTCAACACCGCCTATGACGCGATGAAGACCGCCACTGCCGGCAAGGACGATCCCAAGACCGACGGCATCACCCGCGACCAGCGCTTCTTCCTCAACTGGGCCACGGTGTGGCGCCGCAACTTCACCCCGGAAGAACTGGTGGTGCGGTTGAAGACCGATCCGCATGCACCGGCCAACTTCCGCGCCATCGGTGCACCGTCGAACATGCCGGCCTTTGCCGCTGCGTTCTCGTGCAAGGCCGGCGATGCGATGGTGCGTCAGGGCGACAAGCAGGTTGTGATCTGGTAATTGCCAGGTGATGCAATGAGGGGCGGCGCTCGAACGAGCGTCGCCCTTTTTTTTGCGCTTTGTGCGGGTTGGCGCAAGTGCCGTTGTCTGCCGCAGTACAAGACGCCAGCGAGCGGACATCGATCTCATCGCTGACAAGAAAAGATGGCGTGTGCCACGGCCCGTTGGTTCCGACGCGCCTGCAGCGCCACACCCATGAAACGCGCCAGTGGCGCCTGATACCTCAACGGTACCGGCCACGCCCTGCACGTCGCCGCGCAGCGGCCGATGAGTCTCAATAAATCTCAACCTGCGTCCCTGTCACGGTGGCGCACGCTTATGCTCTTGGCTCTTTACACCAAGAGCGATCCGCATGCCGCTGCTCAAGACCTCCACCCTCGCCATGGCACTTCTGGTCGCTCTGGCCGGCTGCAAGCCTGCAAATGACAGCCACGCCCCCAAGCAAACGGCCATGCCGGCAGCAGCAACGCCCGCGCCGGCGGCCGTGCCGACGCTGGACATCAGCGCACTGGATGCGTCCACCAGCGCGTGCCAGGACCTGGATAACTTCGTCAACGAAAAATGGCGCAAGGCCAATCCCATTCCGGCAGATCGCACCAGCTGGGGCGTCAGCGACATATTGGTTGAACAAAGCCTGCTCACGCAGCGCGAGATCGCCGAGAACGCCGCCAAACAGACCGGCGCACAGACCGATCCGGTGGCCAGCAAGATCGGCATGCTGTATGCGTCAGGCATGGACGAGGTCGCGATCGAGGCTGCGGGGGATCAGCCGATCCGGCCGCAACTCGACGCCATCGCCGCGCTGAGCTCCGGCAAGCAGATCGCCGATTACATCACCAGCCGCTATGCCGAAGGCGACGGGCAGGTCTTCAACTTCGGCGCTGGCGCCAATTTCCGCAAGGCGGACATGCAGATCGCCTTCGCCAATGAAGGGGGCCTAGGCCTGCCGACCAAGGAGTACTACAGCGCCGCCGAGTACGCGCCCATCCGTGAAGCGTATCTGGACTACATCGCCAAGTCGTTCGAGCTCACCGGTACCGCGAAGGACGCAGCGCGCGCCCAGGCCAACGATGTGCTTGCGCTGGAAACGCGCCTGGCAGCGGCCTCGCTGACCCGGGTCGATGCACGGAAACCAGAGAATCAGTATCACTTCGTCAGCCTGGCCGAGGCGGACAAGTTGACGCCGCACTTTTCCTGGACGCAATTCTTCGCAGCCCAAGGCGTGGACGCGGGTGCCGGATTCTCGTTATCGCACCCGCGCTTCTTCGCAGAATTCGACCGCCAGCTCGCCAGCGCACCGATTGCGCAATGGCAGGCCTATCTGCGCTTTCATACCATCGACGACGCATCCAAACAGCTCAGCAAGGCCTTTGTCGACAACAACTTCGCGTTCTACGGCAAGACCTTGTCCGGCCAACCCGAACAACAGCCACGCTGGAAGCGCGTACTGCGTACCGTCAATGCCAGCATGGGCGAAGGCCTGGGCCAGCTCTACGTGGCCAAGGTCTTTACTCCCGAGGCAAAACGGCGCGCCGGCGAACTGGTCGACAACATTCGCGCTGCACTCAAGACGCGTATCGAGAATGTCGATTGGATGAGCGCGCAAACCAGGGACAAGGCCCTCGCCAAGTGGGAAACCTTCCTTCCCAAGATCGGCTACCCCGATACCTGGCGCGACTGGTCCGGGCTAGAGATCGTTCCCGGCGCCTATTACCGCAACCTGCAGGCGGCGTCCAAGTTCAACTATCGCTACGACATCGCCCAGATCGGCAAGCCCACCGACCGCACGCGTTGGGTGACGACCCCGCAGACCGTCAACGCCTACTACGACCCCAGCACCAACTCCATCAACTTTCCGGCAGGCATCCTGCAACCGCCGTTCTTCGACGCCAAGGCGGACGATGCGCTGAACTATGGCGGCATTGGCGCCGTCATCGGGCATGAAGCCACGCATGGCTTCGACGATCAGGGCAGCCAGTTCGATGGTGCAGGCAACAATGTCAACTGGTGGACGCCGCAAGATCGCGAGGCCTTCGAGCAGCGGGCCGAAGCGCTGGTCAAGCAGTTCGATGCCTACGCCCCCCTGCCCGACCGCCCCGACCTGCACGTCAATGGCAAGCTCACACTGGGCGAAAACATCGCAGACCTGGGCGGCACCAATGTCGCCTACGACGCCCTGCAGAGTGCATTGCGCGCGCATCCCGAGCGGGCCGCCAGCATCGATGGCTATACCCCGGATCAACGCTTTTTCCTGGGCTTTGCACTGAGCTGGCGTGGGCAGGTACGCGAACAGCAGCAGCTGGTCTATCTGGCCAGCGACCCGCATGCGCCCGACCACCTGCGCGCCAATGCCTCGCCATCCAACATGCCTCAGTTCGCGCAGGCGTTTTCGTGCAAGCAGGGCGATTCCATGGTGCGCCCGGACAAGGACCGCGTGGTGATCTGGTAAACGGCTGCAAGCGTTTCCAAATGCGATAACACCGTACAGGCCCGCACACGCGGGCCTGTCACGTTCATGCAAACGGCTGGTGCCGATGACGAACGGCGGCGGGCGCCTGCCTGCGCAGCGCGCAGCCTTGCTAAACTCCGCCGACTTTACTCTGGCCACTCTTCTTCTCGATGCCCACCATTCGCCCGCTTGCCCTCGCTCTTGGCTTCAGCCTGATCACGCTGCTGTCCGCTCCCGACGCCGACGCCGCTCGCAAGAAGAAGGCAGCCCCCAAGGCGCCGGCCGTGTCTGCGGCCTGCACCGATTTCTACGACTACGCCAACGCCGGTTGGCTCAAGGCCAACCCGGTCCCGCAGGCAGGCGCTGTCACCGCGCTGGGTCAGTTGTCCGAGCGCGCCCTGCAGCAGCAGCGCGAGCTGCTGGACGCGTCAATGAAGGCCCCGCAGGGCAACGTGCAGAAGCTGCTCGGCGACTTCTGGGCCAGCGGCCTGGACGAAGCCGCCGTCGAAAAGGACGGCTCCAATCCGATCGCTCCCCTGCTGTCGCGCATCGACGCGATCAAGAAGGCCAAGGATGTGCCCGCTTCGATCGCCGCGCTGCATCAGGTCGGTATCCCGGTCGGCTTCAACTTCGGCCCGGACGTAGACCTGAAGGCGCTGGACCGCCACATCGGCTACTTCATGCAGGGCGGCATGGGTTTGCCGGACCCGGCCTTCTACACCCGCACCGACGCCGACACCCAGGCGCTGATGGGCCGCTACCGCGCCTACGTCAAGCAGATCCTGGCGCTGACCGGTACCCCGGCCGACAAGCTCGACGCCGATGCCGCCTCCGTGCTGCAGATCGAAACCGCACTTGCGCGCAGCGCGCAGTCGGTGCAGGGCATCAATAACCCGTTCAATAACTACGCCCCGATCGCCACCAAGGACCTGACCAAGCAGTACAAGAACCTGCGCCTGGCCGACTTCCTGGAAGCACAAGGCGTCAAAGACGACCTAGTGTCGATGGCCGACCCGGCGATGTTCAAGCAGCTCGACAGCATGATCGTCAGCATCAAGCCGGACCAGTGGAAGGCCTATCTGCGCTGGCGCGTGGGCGATGCGATGGCGCCGTACCTGTCCAAGAGTTTCCACGATGCCGAGTACCAGTTCCGCGGCCGTCTGCTGCGCGGCGATGCTTTGCCGCCGCAGCGCTGGCAGCAGGTGCTGGACGCCATCAACGTGGCCGCTGGCCCGATGCTGGGTCGCGAATACGTCGCGCGCTACCTGAGTAGCGATACCCGCCGCCAGGCCGAGGCCATCGCCGACCAGGTCCGCGATGCGCAGCTGGCCGCGCTGGAGCGTACCGGCTGGGGCAATGGCGAGGCAGTTGCCGAAGCCAAGGCCAAGCTGACCGCGATGAAGATCGAAGTCGGCGCACCGCGACGCGATCTGGACTACACCGTGCAGCCGATGGGCCGCGGCAGCTTCGGCGGCAACATGCTGATCGCCTCGACCTGGCGTCACCGCGAGGAAATGAAGCGCATCGGCAAGGGCAACGCCGACCGTCGCTGGGACGTGCTGCCGCAGCAGCCGGCGGTGGCCTATGACATCGCACAGAACCGCCTGATCGTCACCGCTGCCGTGTTGCAGGCACCGGTGCTGACCACCGGCAGCACCGCAGCGGCCCAGTACGGCGCCTATGGTGCGCTGGTGGCGCACGAGCTCACCCGCGCGATCGATGCCAAGGGTTCGCTGGTCGACGCCAAGGGCGAGCTGCGCAGCTGGTGGACGCCTGCCGAGAAGAGCAGCTGGACTCAGCTGACCGGCAAGGTGGCCAACCAGTTCGCGGCTTACCCGTATCCGGGCGTGCCCAACGTCAAGGTCAACGGCGCGCAGACCGCCGAAGAAAACCTGGCCGACCTGGCCGGCATCGAACTGGCATGGCAGGCCTTCAGCAAGGCGCAACCTGCGGCCACCGAGGCCGACAAGCAGGCCTTCTTCACGGCCTGGGCCGGCCTGTGGGCACAGCAGTTGTCGCCGAACGAAGCGGTGCAGCGCGCCAGCGCCGACATCCGCGCACCCGGCCAGTGGCGCACCAACGGCCCGCTGTCCAACCTGCCGGAATTCGGTGCAGCCTTCAGCTGCAAGGCCGGCCAGCCGATGCAACGCGTGGAGGCAGACCAGATCAAGATCTGGCGCTGAGCTCTGAGACGATAGGCAATAAAAAGAGCGCGGATTCCGCGCTCTTTTTTTGTTGGCACTCGTGGCGGAAACTGCCTGATCTGCCTGATCTGCCTGATCTGCCTGATCTGCCTGATCTGCCTGATCTGCCTGATCTGTCCTTCGCCTGATCCGCTGTGAGCTCCATTCGCTTTCCGCTAGATCCGATTTCTGCCGGGCCGGACCTCTCCTTGGGTCCGCATTGCAGCCGGCGCGCTGCCCTATCCGCTGGTCGCTAGATGCTCCAGTGCCATGCCTGTTCCGACGATGTACCGTCTTCCGCCTTGCCCCGGCAGGAGCGGACCCGGCCGCGACGCGGCGTTACCGGCAAGCTCAATCGTAGCCAGCCCAGCTCCTACGGATCATGCCGACCCGGCAAACCGTCACCTTGACTCAACGCACCACGCGCAGCGGCGGCTTGCGCCCTTTTCCGCCGCCACCCTTACGGCCACCGCTGCCGCCAAACGGCGACTGGCCGCGCCAGTAGCGGATCATCAACCAGCCGAACAGCATGCCGCCCAGATGGGCGAAGTGCGCAACGCCCGGCTGCCAACCGGTCGCACCGAGAAACAATTCGATGGCGCCGAACACAATTACAAACGTCCGCGCCTTCATCGGGATTGGCGGGAACAGCAGCATCACGCGCTGATTCGGAAACAGCATCCCGTAGGCCAACAACAGCCCGAACACGCCGCCGGAAGCGCCCACCACCGGTGCACCACTGTGGGTAAACCAGGCCATCAGCAGCTGGCAGAGACCGGCGCCGGCCACGCACACCAGGTAGTAGGTCAGAAAACGCTTCTGACCCCAGGTCTGCTCCAGCGGCGCGCCGAACATGAAAAGCGCCAGCATGTTGAAGAACAGATGATTGAAACCACCATGCAAAAACGCATAAGTCAGCAACTGCCACGGCATGAAGCTGGCGCCCGGCGAGAACGCATCGAAGCCATTCGATATCGGCCACAGCATGAGCCATGACAAGGTGGAGTCGGATGGCAACACCCCCGCCCCCAGATCGCCCAAAGCCCATTGCAGCAGGAACAACCCGATATTGGCGATCAACAGTGCTTTGGTGACGGGCGGCAATTGAGGCATGGCGGCATCCTTTTGAATGCGGTCGATGATAACGGCAGCGTTATGAAGGACCCCACACGGCCGCATCCAAACGCTGCGCAGCCGTGGCGCGGCGGACCCGCCCTTGCACCACCGGCACCCCTTCGGCACGCAGGCGTTGGCATTGCTCGTCATAGCCCGATGACCCGGGCGGCAAGGCAATGCGGCCATCGCTGCGGAGGACGCGATGCCAGGGCAGATCAGGGTCGTCGTTGCCACTGAGCACACGCGCCACCATGCGTGCACGGCCAGGCAACCCGGCACGCGCGGCGACCTCGCCGTAGCCGGCGACCCGTCCGGCAGGAATGGCGCGGATGACGTCAAGAATGCGCAGCCGCACCTGCTCGCCTGAAGGCGCGGCCGGCTTTGAAGCAGGAGTCGCGGCCGACTTGGCAGATGCAAGTGGACTCAGCGCTGGCTGACGAGGCTTGGACATCAGGCAAGCATGCCAGCTGACGCGACTCAATGCCGACCGGGCCACGGGGCTTCTGCGATCAAGCGCGTCAACGAATGCTGCCTCGACGGCAAGAGTCAAAAGCCCCTAACCGATCCATCAATGCATCAAAACGATCTCTTCCGACGACGTCGGATGGATCGCTACCGTCTCGTCGAAGTCGCGCTTGGTGGCGCCCATCTTCACTGCCACGGCAAAGCCTTGCAGCATTTCGTCCGCACTTTCGCCAAGCAAATGCAAGCCGACCACGCGCTCTTCGTCACCCACGCAGACCAGCTTGAACAGGCTACGTTGTGGTGCGTCGGCCAGGGCATGCAGCATTGGCCGGAAGTTACTGCGATACACACGTACCGCGCCGTCGTAGCGCGCGCGCGCCTGTTCTTCGGTGAGCCCGACATGGCCCAGCGGCGGGTGCGAGAACACCACGCTCGGCACACCTTCGTAGTCCATGCGTGCCTCCGGTTGATTGCCGAACAGCCGGTCCATCAACTTGCGTCCGGCCACGATTGCCACCGGTGTCAGTCCGACCTTGCCGCCGACATCGCCGATCGCATGGATATTGGGCACCGTGGTGGTCTGACCGTCGTCCACCACCACCTCGCCCTTTTCGCCCAGCGCTACCCCCACAGAGTCCAGCCCCAGGCCTGCAGTGTTGGCCCGCCGACCGACGGCGAAGAACACCTTGTCGAACACGTCGTTACCCTGCTCGCGCGGGTGCGCCGGATGGCCATGCACCCGCAGCCCGCCCTGCGCATCGCGCTCAAGGCCGGTGGTGGTGAAACCGAAATGCAGGCGCACGCCGAGATGGCGCAGGTTATCGGCCAGTTGCAGCGTCAGTTCCGCATCGAAGCGTTCCAGCAACCGGTCGCCCTGCACGTACAGATGCACGCGGCTGCCCAACGCTTGCAGCAGCCCGGCGATTTCCACCGCAATGTAGCCACCGCCAACGATCGCCACGTGCGCAGGCGCATGACAGAGATTGAAGAAGTCGTCGGAGACTTCGCCATGTTCGGCGCCCTCCACACTTGGACGCAAGGGATGCGCACCGGTTGCAATCACGATGTGCTCGGCCGTCACCGCAACCCCATCGCTGCCCATGATCGTATGGCGGTCCTGTAACACGCCGCGTTGCGGAATGAGCACCACGCCATCTTCATCGAGTCGACGCCGATAACTGGCGTGGATGTTGGCGATATAGCCTTGCCGATGGGTTACCAGTTCCTGCCATTCCAGCGTCGGTCGCGGCACCTTGAACCCCAGCGCACTAGCCAGCTCGATCTTGCCGGCCAGATCGGCCGCCAGCCACATCGCCTTTTTCGGCACGCAACCAAGATTGACGCAGGTGCCGCCCAACTCATTGGGCTCCATGATCGCCACGCGTGCGCCATGTTTTGCCGCCCGAAATCCGGCCGCCAGTCCGCCGGAACCGCCTCCGAGGATCACCACGTCGTAGTCGTAGCGCGCACTCATGCGAATCGCTCCGCCCGGTAAGGATGCGGGTCCAGCGCAGGTGCGCGGCCCGTGATCAGGTCGGCCATCAATTTTCCGCTTGCAGTGCTCATGCTGATGCCGAGCATGCCATGCCCCGCTGCGAGCCAGACGTGAGGACATGCCGGCGCCGCACCCAACACCGGCACATCGTCCCAGGTCATCGGCCGCCATCCGTACCAGCGCTCGATCACTGCAGGTCCGCACGGCGCGTGCAGGTATTGGGCCGCCGCACGTTCCAGCGCTGCCAGGCGAGTAGGCGTGAGCTGCGTGTTGCGACCGGAAAATTCCATCGTGCTGCCGATCCGCAGCCGGTCACGCCATGGCACGACAAATACCCAGCGATCCTTCAACACCACCGGGCGACGCGGCATTAGCGAGGGAGCGCTATAGGTGATCGAATAGCCCTTGCCGGCCTGCACCGGCAGGCGCACGCCCAGCTGCGCAGCCAATAGCGGCGACCACGGCCCGGTAGCGATGACCGCCTCGCGCGCCTGCAGCGCACCGTGTTCGGTCTGTACGCGTACACCGGATGCATCGGGCAGCACGCCTTCCACGCGGCAATGTTCATCGATCGTCGCACCGTGGCTGCGCAACACCCTGGCCAGCTCTGCGGTGTAGCGCTCCGGGCGCAGATGCGCATCGCCAGGAAAATGGATCGCGCCGGCAATCCCAGTGCGAAACGCCGGATCCTGCCGCAGGTAGTCGTCCGCTTCGATCACGCGCGCCTGGATCCCCCACTGCGCCAGCACCGCACATTCGTCGCGATACTGCGCAAAGCGACGTGCGTCGCCAAATACATAATCCAGCCCATCGTTGCGGTACTCGCAGTCCAATGCATAGCGTGCGACCCAGTCATCCAACCGAGCACGCGCGTCGTGCAGCAACGCCGCACGCGCCTGCGCGCTGGCCTGCCAATCGCGCGCATTGCAGCGCTGGGCAAACCGCAGCAACCAGCGCCACAACCCAGGATCAAGACGCGGCGGGATATACAGCGGCGCATCCGGGGTCAGCATCCACTTCAGCGCCTGGGTGATCATGCCGGGTGCCGCCAGCGGTGGCGCATGACTTGGCGTGATGGTGCCGCAGTTGCCATGCGAGGTTGCCGCGCCAATCGCGCCGGCATCGAGCACGCGTACCTGACGGCCCGCCTCCACCAATGCCAGCGCGGTGGCCAATCCGATCGCGCCCGCACCGATCACCACCACGTCTTCGCGCACGGCGGCCATCGCGTGCTATCCAGCACGCGCGTTGCCGCGCCACATCGGCGGCACACGCAGATAGGTCACGCTGCGCCACAGCCATTCAATCGGCCCGAAACGGAACCAGCGCAGCCATAGCTGGCTCAGCACCACCTGCAAGGCGAACAGCCCTGCCGCGAACGGCAGTTGCCACACCCGCGGCAGTTGCTCGAAATATCCCAGCCCGTATCCATAGAAAATCCAGGTACACAGCAGTGACTGCAGCAGGTAGTTGCTCAACGCCATGCGTCCAGCCGGCGCAAGCCAGGCAAGATGCGGCGCGAAGCGCACCACCCACGCGACGTAGCCCAGGCTCATCAGCGGGCCGGCGATCAACGCCATCGCGAATGCGCCGGACAGGCGCAGGCTCAACCGCGCCGGGTCCATCCACGGTTCCATTGCATAGCTCAGCAACATCACGCCCAACCCAAGCGGCAAGGCGCCGTAGCGCAACATTCGGAACAACCGCGGGAAGCGCTTTGGCGCGGCAATCGCGCCAAAGCGCACGAACCAGCTCCCCAGCAGGAACATGCCGAGCATGGCCGGGCCGTTGATGCTCAACCCGCTCATTGCTTCGCGCAGATCGTGCCAGCGCTGCACAGTCGCCTGCAGATACGTGCCGTGCCCGAGCGCAACGCGCTGTGCCTGCACATTGGCCACAGCCTGCTGCGCGACATCGGCCATGGCCGTTTTCCACTCCACCGCAGACGCCTGGTCGGCCTGCATCAGTGCACCGGCGACGCCGTACAGCAGCACCAGCGCCGGCGCGCAGAGGTACACCAGCGCGGCAAGCCATGGCAGCGTCACCGTCGGCGCATTGCGAGCGCCAAGCAGCAGCAACGCCAGCAGTGCATAGGTCACCAGAATGTCGCCCGACCACAACAGCAGCGCATGCGCCAGACCGATGACCAGCAAGCCGGCCGTGCGCCGCAGATACATGCCGAAAAACCCGCGCCCGGCGCGTTCGGCGCGCTGGGCCATCACCGCAAACCCCATGCCGAACAGCATCGAAAACAGCGTGTAGAACTTGCCCTGCACAAAGATGTAGACCAACGCATCGGCAACCCGGTCGGCACCCTGCCAATGCGGCTCCACGCCGCTCAGCGCCAGATCCAGCGGCCCGGCGAAAGCTTCGATGTTCATCAGCAAGATGCCGAGCAACGCAACGCCCCGCAGGACGTCAAGTACGACGATGCGCTCGGTTGCAGCAATGGGTAACAGCAGATCGCGTTGTGTCATCGCAGCTCAGGCACCCGGAAGCAGGGGGACGCACCGTAAAAAGCAGACGGCCCGCCGAGGGGGCGGGCCGTCAGGAATGGAGCTATCAATGGCTACGGCCAGCACCATGGTGGGCGTCATTAGCAACCGGCTACGGGTGCCACGCAACCCTCCGCGTGCAAACGCGCCGCGCGCTGGTGACAACGGCCGGGCATCCCGGACGATGGCCGCGCAGCGGTGTTGACCGCCGCACTTAGTGGTGATGACCGCCGTCGCCGTGCACGTGCCCGTGATCGCGCTCTTCCTGGGTGGCTTCGCGCACCTCGATGATCTCCACGTCGAAGTGCAGATCCTTGCCGGCCATCGGGTGATTGAGGTCGACGTCGACCACGCTCATGCCGACCTTCTGGACGGTGACTGCGCGCGGGCCGAAGTTGGTCTGCAGCACCACCTGGGTGCCCGGGACCAGCTTGGTGGCGCCGAAGTGCTTCTTGGGCACGCGCTGGCTCAGGCCTTCGCGGTATTCACCGTAGGCCTCGGTGGCCTTGACGTCCACGCCGAAGCTCTCGCCGGCTTCCTTGTCCATCATGGCCGCTTCCAGGCCCGGGATGATGTTGCCGTGGCCGATCATGATCGCCAACGGGTCACGCTCCTTGGAGCTCTCGATCGGCTCCTGGCCAATCTCCGAAACGGTGTAGTGGAAGCGGACGACGCTGTCTTTTTCGATCTTCATGCGTAGCTCTGAATGAGGCTGCCCGGTGGCAGAGGATGGAGGACGGCTTGTCGGCCGCCGGGTGCGCCGCCATCATGGCGACCTTCCGAACCGCCCATTATCCCGGCTCCATGCATATCACGCCAGTTTTCGCCGTCCGCGCGCACCGCGCGACGGCCTGTTTGCTGCTGGGCCTGCTCCTGCTGGGCGGCTGTTCGTCCAAGCCACCGGTGCGCCGCCCGTCCGCCCCGCCACCGGCGGCGCGCGTGTGGCCGCAGGTGCCGCCAGCCCACCCGGCCGCCGCCAACAACATCCTGATGCGTGCCCTGGGCCTGGTCGGCACGCCCTACCGGTTCGGCGGCAACACGCCAGAGACCGGTTTCGACTGCAGTGGCCTGGTCACCTATGTCTACAAGGATGTGCTGGCGCTGTCGTTGCCGCGCACCTCACGCGACCTGGCCGCCATCCAGGGCCCGCGGATCCCGCCAGAGAAGCTTGCGACGGGGGACCTGGTCTTTTTTGGATCTGGCGGAAGCGTGAGCCACGTCGGTATTTACGTCGGTGAAGGCCGCTTTGTGCATGCCCCGACCACCGGCGGTACAGTCCGTTTGGATTTCCTCGATGGCGCCTATTGGCGTGACCATTATTCAGGTTCAAAGCGGGTTTTGCGTTGAAATGTGACGTGCGTCACAAGTAACAAAACGGAAAGTTAACTTATTTTGAACGTAACGATTCGTTCACCAGGGCATCATCCCGCATCGACAGCAGAATTGTGATTCCCGCGTGACGAACGACGAACAGACCAAAACTGGCGCCGCACCGCTTCCGCTCCGGAAACCGCTCCGCCTGCTATGCGCCACCGCTCTCTGGATTGCAGCGCTGCCCGCTCTAGCGCAGACCGCCAATCCCGCCTCATCCGCTCCGCAGACGACCACGCCAGAGAGCGCCGTCGCCGCAGAGAAAGCCGCTACCCGCAGCCGCGCCGACGCCGCTGCCACTGCAACACTGGCCGCCCTGCTTCCGCACCTGGCCGCCAATGACGCCATTCCGCTGATGGACCGCTCGGCGATGTTCGCCGGCGACCTCAGCCGCCTGCTTGCCAATTACGATGTATCGCAGAGCGCTGCCAATGCTGCGCAGAACGCCGTCGCAGACAGCCGCGTGCAGGTAATCCTGCAACGCGCCATGGCTCTGCTCGGCACCCCTTATGTCTGGGGCGGCGAGTCCACCGAAGGCTTCGACTGCAGCGGTTTGGTCGGCTATGTGTTCAAGACCGCGCTCGGCATCGACCTGCCACGCGTTTCGCGTGACATCGCCCGCGATGAATCTGCAGAACTGATCAAGGACCCGAATGCGTTGAAGGCCGGCGACCTGGTGTTCTTTGGCAAGCGCGGTCGCATCGATCATGTCGGCCTGGTGGTTGGCGACGGCAAGTTCCTGCACGCGCCCAGCCGCGGCAAGGACGTACGCGTCGATTCGCTGGCCAGTGGCTACTGGAGCGAGAAGTTCATCCAGGCGCGCCGGGTGCTTTAACGCTCCAGTGAATCGCAAACACCGCCGCGGCCCAGCCGCGGTTTTTTTTGCATTCGTAACTGACGGCGCGGGGGTTGCCGCACGAGCCACAGGGGAGCCCCGTGGTGGACGGTCTCACCAGATCGATCGCACGATCAATCAATGCATGCGCCGGTCCGTCGATGCGGTAGGCAGCACCTGCGCGATCGTGCCACGGAAAGCTGTGCAAAGCCCATCTCGTGGATCGGCAAGTCACGCGGTCCGTTCGCAACGCGTCCGCAGCGCCATGGGGCAGCGACCGCCTGACGTTGTAGCTACGGGGGCAACCAATCGCCGGCTCTGACGGCTGAACCCCTGCCGCCGCTCAGCTCACGCATGCTACGGCGTAACCGCACTACGAGACGATGCTCGATCGGCGGCGAAGCCGAAGGCGCAGTTCAAGGCGCGCAATGCGACCCGTACGAACACCGTACACACGCCAACGCCAACGCAGACACGATCCGAGCCGTAGCGTGTGTATGGATTCCAGAATCCAGTCCAGATCCTGGAATTGCCAGATACCGGAGCCACGCCCGACGGTGCTGACGGCACTGGTCGCACAACCAACGTCGGCCGTATCCGCCTGATAAACAACACATTCGAGCGTCGATTCAGTTCTGCTGTCGAGGTTGGCACGCGTTCTGCTTAGAACACGGTAAACGCGGCATTCCGCCCGTCCCGGAGTAGAGCCTTGTCATCCGCATTGATCCATACGCCGTTCTTCGAACTGTTTGCGCGTTTCGGTATAGACCTCGCCGCCGTCCTAGCATTGATCTTCGGCATGTACTACCGCCGCCATCAGGACAAGGAGCTGGTGACCGCCGCAGCCCTGTTCAATATCTTCGTGTTCGCGGTGCTCACGATTCTTTCGAGCGTGCAGTTCAGCGTTGCGGCCGGCTTCGGCCTGTTCGCCATCCTGGCGCTCTTTACGCTGCGCTCGGAACCGATCACCAAGATCGAGATCACCTACTTTTTCGGCAGCGTTGCGATGGCGGTGATCTGTTCGGTGCAAGGCACCACGTTGCCGCTCATCTCCGCCACGGTCGTGCTGGTTCTGCTGGGCGCTTACGTCTTCGACCACCCGCGAATCGTTCGTTCGGTCGAGAACATCAAGATCACCTTTGATCAGATCCATATTCACGCGCTCTCCGACCCGAAGGCGATGAACGCAAGTATCGCCGAGCGGCTAGGCGTAGATGTTGTGTCTTACGAGGTCCGCGCCATCGATTACCTCAACGACACCGTGAGCATGCGGATCTTCTACCGCAAACCCTGAGGAGACGAACATGAACCCCTGCGCTTTTCACCCCATGTTTCCGCACCAACGCGTCGCCGAACGGGCGTCCATCTTTCCACCGATCAGGGAGATGACCCCACAACCGGATCGCATCGACAGGCCCGCTGATGCCCCCGATTTGAATCCAGAGCAGCAGTTTCGCGCCATCGGCCTGGAACGACTCAACGCCACTGCATCGATGCTGATCCGACGCGACAACAAGTACGTGGTTCACAAAGATCGGCTAGCGCCCGCATGGGCCGAGCTGATCGGAAAGTTCGACATTCTGGAGATCGACGGCAAGCGAGATTTCATCTACGACACCTGCTATTTCGACGACCCGGAACATACCAGTTACTTCGACCACCACCGTGGACGGCGCCAGCGCTGCAAGATTCGCATGCGCCACTATGTCGACGCGCAGCTGTGCTTTGCCGAAATAAAACTCAAGGGCAAGCGCGGCCAGACCGAGAAGCGCCGGATCGCCTGCTCGCTGGATCAATATGGCGTGCTGGATGCGCGCGCACAGGAACAGATCCGCGCGGCCTATCGCGAGCTATATGCGCGTGAGCTCACTCAGGTACTGGAACCCATCTGCTGGATGCGCTATCGCCGGACCACGCTGGTTGCCAGGAATGGTGGTGAACGCATGACGATCGATCGCGGCATGGTGTTCATGGATAACGACGGCAGCTGCGAAATCGACGACGACCTGGTCATTGTCGAAACCAAGTCGGGTAACGCCAACGGCATTGCCGACAAGGTGTTGCGCGTCCTGCACCAGCACCCCACCAACAGCGCGTCCAAGTACTGCGTCAGCCTGGCCGCGCTGGGCAAAGTCTCCAAGTACAACAAATTACTGCCCGCACTGCGCAAGCTCGCCGCGGTTCCCACTTGCAAGGCCCCGACTGCCTGACGCACCCAGGTCACGCACAAGCCGGCCCCACACCGTGCGGGCTCTTTGTCGAGAGGACACTCCCATGCATTTCAATGTATTGCTCACCGCCGCCCTGGTCGGCGTCGGGCTGTTGACGACGTGCGCACAGGACGC
Source organism: Xanthomonas vesicatoria ATCC 35937 (assembly GCF_001908725.1). Lineage (NCBI taxonomy): Bacteria > Pseudomonadati > Pseudomonadota > Gammaproteobacteria > Lysobacterales > Lysobacteraceae > Xanthomonas > Xanthomonas vesicatoria. The sequence goes on from NZ_CP018725.1 coordinate 1,063,899, forward strand.
ACACGTCAACTCCGCGAACAAGGTTCCATCACATACCGATACCGAGCAGCCGTCATCCGGTGCTTCCGTAGAGCCGCAGCGATTTACGCTGGCACCGACGACCATGGTAGACGGCATCCACCTCACCGAACTGTCCGGCCTGGCTTGGGATGCAGACGAGAATTTGCTGTATGCGGTCTCCGACAACGGCTACGTATTCCACTTCCGCCTGGTGCTGGACGGCAACAGGATCACGCGCATCGAGCCGGTCCACGCCGCCGCGTTGGTCGATGCAACATCCGGCTTACCTCCCAAGGCGTTCAATGCCGAAGGGCTGGCGGTCAATAACTCCGCCAATGGCGTAGCAGGCGATACTGAACTGGTGGTGGCGCTGGAAGACAAGTTGCCCCGGATCGCCCGTTTCCGCCCAAACGGCGCCCTCCTGGGCGATGTGGCCGTGCCCTCGCCCGCCAACGATTTGAGCCATTACCGCAAGAGCGGGCGTGGGCTGGAGAGCGTGGCACTGCATCCGGCCTACGGTTTGTTGACCGCGCCCGAATCGCCGCTGCTGGGGCAGAGCGAGGACCGCCATACGGTGTATGCCAAGCAACGGGACTGGTCGTTCCGGCGCCACTCGCCGCAGAGCCGCCTCAAGGGCCTGGACCTGCTCCCCGACGGCAGCGTGCTGGTGCTTGAGCGCAACAAGACCGGCACCAAGGACGTGTTCGGGGCCAGCGTCCGCCGGCTGGATCTCGGTGCCTGCGGCAGCGACGGGTTGTGCGCGACAGAGACCGTGGCCGTGCTTCCTGCCGGACCGGACAACTTCGAAGGCATGACCCTCATCGATCCGCAGCATCTTCTGCTGGTGAGCGATAACGCCGGCCTGGTGACGCAGGGCACCGACTTCGTGCTGGTACCGCGTTCATGACGCTGTCTGCGTTATCCAAGGGGATGCTGACATGAGCACCGCACTGCGGGCTGCGTTGGCGGCGGCGTGCCTTGCCGCACTGACGCAAGCGCACGCTGCCGAGTTGCGCGTCGGTGGCCGTGTGCACGTGGATTACGCCGCCTACCGGGCCGATGTCAGACAGCTCGACGATGCGTTTCTGCTGCGTCGTGCCAAACTCGATGTGGAAGGCAAGCTCACCGATGATTGGTCGTTCGAAGCCGCCTACGACTTCGCTGCGGTCTACAGCGTCACCGACACCGGCACCCGCAAGGAAGGCGCATTCAAGGAGGGCTTCGACGGCGTTTCGTTGCAATACGACGGCTGGAAAGCGGCCGATCTGGAGTTCGGCCAGTTCAAGGTGCCGTTCGGGCTGGAAGAATTGAACAGCTCCAACAACATCACCTTCATCGAACGGGCGCTGGTGAGCGATGCATTCGCGCCATCGCGCCGGATCGGCGTGGGGGCCAGCAGGAACCGCCAGCGCTATACCCTATCGGCGATGGGCTTCGGCTCGTCGATCGATGCACGCGACAAGGGTCACGGCGCAGCCGTGCGGGCCACCTACACTCCCATCAATACCGGCCAGGGCGGCGCGCTCGTGCATCTGGGTCTGGCGGTCTCGCTCGAGCACCCCAGCGACGACGTCAAATTCAATGCACGGCCCGAATCGCGTGCCCTGGATGTGCGTTTCTTGAACACCGGCAACCTGGACAACATCGACCGCATCGATCGTCTCGGACTGGAAGCCGGTGCGAATGCTGGCCCCGCCTCGCTGCAGGCGGAATGGATGCGCGCGGCGATCAAGCGTGATCACGGTGACCCGGACGCGCAGTTACAGGGCTGGTACGTCATGGGCAGTTGGGTGCTCACCGGTCAGTCACGCCAGTACCGGCACGGCAGGTTTCGCAGCGTGTCGGTGCAACCGTCGGCCGGTGCCTGGGAGTTGGCCGCCCGCTTCAGCCATCTGGATCTGGACGATGGCGGCGTGCGCGGCGGCGAGGAAGACAACATCACCCTCGGCCTGAACTACTACCTCAATGATCGCGTGCGTATCATGCTCAATCACATCGACGTACACAGCGAGCGCAGGGGCAGGAAAGACAACCCGCAGATCCTGCTGCTGCGCACACAATTGTCGTTCTGAGCAAGCGTGGCGGCAGGAGACCAAGATTGGCAAGAACACGAATTCTGATTGTCGACGATGAAGACAGCATCCGTTTCGGCATGCGCGACTTCCTGGAATCGCGTGGCTACGACGTCATCGATGCCGAAAGTTGCCAGCGGGCGCGCGAGCTGTTCCAGGCCTCCTCGCCCGATGTCGCAGTCATCGATTACCGGCTGCACGATGGCAGCGCTATCGATCTGTTGCGCGATTTCAGGCAGATCGACCCGGATGTCCCCCTGATCGTGCTGACCGCCTATGGATCGATCGATCTGGCGGTGCAAGCGATCAAACAGGGAGCCGAGCAGTTCCTGACCAAGCCGATCGAGATGCCGGCGCTGCATGCCATCGTCAAACGCCTGCTGGCCAACCGGCGGCTACAGCGCCAGCAGCAGGTGACAAGCAAGCGCGAACAGCGCGAACGGGTCAACCCGTTGCTGGGCGAAAGCCCAGCCATCCGCATGCTCGCCGAACAGGCCAGCAAGGTAATGGCCAGCGATAGCCCCATCCTGATCCTTGGCGAAACAGGCACCGGCAAGAGCATGCTCGCCAAGTGGCTGCACCACCACAGCGCGCGCGCCGAGGAGCCTTTCGTGGACCTGAATTGCGCCGGGCTGTCGCCGGAGTTTCTGGAAACGGAGTTGTTCGGCCACGAAAAAGGCGCCTTTACCGGCGCAAGCGCCAGCAAGCAGGGCATGCTCGAGATTGCCGATGGCGGCAGCGTCTTTCTGGATGAAATCGGCGATGTCGACCCACGCGTGCAACCCAAGCTGCTCAAGGTGCTGGAAGAGAAACGGTTCCGCCGCATGGGCGCGGTGCGCGAACGTGAGGTGGACATCAGGCTGATTGCTGCCACCCACCACGACCTTGGCAGCAAGGTGAAGGCAGGAACGTTTCGCAGCGATCTGTATTTCCGCATCAGTAGCATCCCGTTGACCATGCCGGCCCTGCGCGACCGCAAAGAAGACATCCTGGCGCTTGCGTCCACACTGCTGACACGTCTGGCAACCGACCCGGCGCGGCGCGTCCAGCTGAGCGAGGATGCGCAACAGGCGCTGCTCGACTACCCGTGGCCGGGCAATATCCGCGAACTACGCAATGTGCTTGAGCGCGCGGCACTGCTGTGCCATGGCGATAGCATTACCCGACGCGACCTGCGTTTCGAGCCGGCATCGGCGCAGGATGCGCAGGTCCCCGCCCTGGACCTCACGCTTCAGCAACTCGAACGGCAGCACATCCAGCGGGTGCTGCGCGATGTGGGCGGCAAGGTGGAGCAGGCGGCGGTGCGGCTGGGAATTCCACGCAGCACGCTGTATCAGAAGATCAAGATGCACGGCATCGGCACCGCGTAAACCATTCCCGAACGGGCGCGCGTCGCAGCGTCGGGGCATTCACGCGTCGCGACAGCAGCGCAGAGGAACACGACATGGTCAAGGCGAAGATTTACGCAGGCATCGCGATCATCGTCGCCTTCGGGGTGATGTCCATGCTCTACGTCCATCGCGGACTAGACGAGGTCGTCGGCCATCTGACCAAGCTCGAACAGATCGATGCGCCGTTCAGCATCGCCGCCCTCGAGATGGAAAAAAACGTCGGCGAATATGCGTATGGCGTCCTGCAATACGTTGCACAACCGTTGCCGGATATCCGCGCAGAAACCGCCAACGACAGCGCCGACTTTTCCCGCTATCACGCCAACTACATGCAGTTGAGCAGCACCGAGAGGGAAATCGAGCTGGGGCGCCACCTTGCCGCCGAGTTCAAGACATTGTCCGGTATTGGTACGACGTTGATGGAAAAGCGCGACGCGCTCGATGCCTCCTTCGAACGCATCACCGGGCTGTTGAATCAGATCGACGCACTGGCCGACCACCGCATGCTGGCGGTGGCGCCCAGCCGCGAACCGGCGCGACGGCAGACGCTGGTCGCCATAGGGAACCTGGAAAGCCAGGCCGCCAGAACGGGGTTCTGGCTCTCGGCATACGCACGCAGGCCGACGGCGCAGGCGACCTCGCAGTTGCTGGAAAAAGTCGCAGAACTCGACAGCGCAGTCGCCGGCTACAGGCGCCTGTCACTGGGACCGGAAGAGCGTCGGCTCGCGGCGGAGGTCGAGACATTGCGCGTGCAGGTCCGGCATGGTGTGGATGAGCTGCTTGCAGGCGAAGACGCCATCAATACGATGGCGATGCAATTCGTGCGGCTGCAAAACGCCATCGACGACGTCTCCGACGAAGAGATCGAACCGTTGGCGGCGAAGGGGCTGACGGCGCCGCAGAAAGAGGCAGACCGCATTGCGGTGCGCGTGCTCAACATGCTCGGCTATGCCATCCCGCTGTATCTGGTTGTGGCGTTGGTCGTGGGCGCCTTACTGATCATGACCGTCGTCAGACCATTGAGACGGCTGGCATCGGGTACCAAGGCCATCGGCGACGGCGACCTGGCCTATCGCATCATCGAGCACGGCAAGGACGAGTTCGACGCGCTGGCGCAGCAGTTCAATCTGATGGTGGCACGACTGCAGGAAAGCACTGTCTCCAAAGCACTACTGGAAGCCAGCGAGCAGAAGCTGCGGCTGACGGTGTCGGAATTGCGCCAGGAAATCGAGGAGCGCGAGCTCTCCGAGCGGGAACGCGCGAAGCTGCAGGCCGAGTTGCGTCGCAGCGAGGCCATGGCAGCCATCGGTGCGTTGATGGCAGGCGTTGCCCACGAGGTGCGCAACCCATTGTTCGGCATTTCATCGACACTGGATGCTATGGAGGCCGGCTCCAACCACGTCGGAGGACGGCATCGGGAAGTATTGCGCCGCGAGGTGCGCAGATTAAACAAGTTAATGACCGACCTGCTCGAATACGGCCGGCCGCCAACCGATACGTTCGCCAGTGGCCGCCTCGGCACTGTCATCGCCGAAGCCAGCCACATCTGCGGCGCCACCGCCGATGCGGCCGAGGTTGCGATCGTCAATCAGGTGGACACCTGCGACGGCGCGATGCAGATGAATCATGGCCGCATGCTACAGGTGTTCGTCAACCTGATCGAGAACGCAGTGCAGCACGCACCTGCTGGCAGCGAGGTGACCATCAGCGCCAGCATGATCGAGGACAATGGCCAACGGCTAGTGGAGTGTTGCGTTCAGGATCGGGGCGCAGGCTTCGCCACCGACGACCTGCCGTTCCTGTTTGATCCATTCTTCACCCGGCGTCGCAAGGGCACGGGGCTGGGGCTGGCGATCGTTCAGCGCATTGTCGAACAGCATAAGGGCACCATCGCGGCACACAATAGCGCACAGGGCGGTGCCGTCATGGTGCTGCGTCTGCCGCTCATCGCGAGTAGCCACGACGGCGAACCTGTCGTGGTGACCGATGACACAGGCAACGACTAGGCGCTTGATCAATCCGCTGCGCCGGCATCGTGTGAGCGATGAATTGCCCGAATGCCGCTAGCCGCCGCAGCCTGCACATCGGCAGCAGCGCGCCAAGTCAGCGGTCAGTATCGGCCTTGTAGTGCGCCATGGTGTCCTCGATACCCTTGCTCAGCTCCATCACCTTGAGCGCGTACTCAGCCAAGCGTTGATCCTCGGGCGTATCCGGTCGCCAGGAAGGCACTTCCACCGGCGTGACGCCATCCGGGTCCATCGCCACGAAGACGATGATGCAATGGGTACACAGCCGCGAGTCGCCGCCCATCGGGCTGCGCGCACGTACGTCGATGGCGAAATGCATGCTACTGCGCCCGGTGTAGACCAGTTTGGCCGACACTGCGACCAGATCGCCGATGCGTACCGGCGCCACGAAGCGGATCCCGCCCACCGCCACTGTCACGCAGTAGTGTCCACTCCAACCACTGGCCGCAGCAAAGCCAACCTGGTCGATCCACTTCATCACCACCCCGCCATGCACCTTGCCGCCGAAGTTGACGTCGCTGGGCTCGGCCAGAAAACGAAATGTCAGATCACGTTGTTGGCCAATCACTGGACGCTCTCGCTGGGGATGGATTGGAAGTGTGCCATGCGCGCGCGTTGAAGGGATTCGCCCCCGCGCACTCGGATGCGCCGACGGCAAGCATGTCCCTGCGCCTGCCTCGCAGGTGCCTCATGCCCACCGCACGTGATTACCGACTTACACGCACCGAACGCGTGCCTCTCAAGTATTGGTGCGCAATCGCCTGTCCGCTTCACGCCGGCCAGATCACCATCGACCACCGTGCCTTGACACATGACACATCTGAAGCAAGCACGTGCATGCATTAGGGTAAGTCACTTACTCTCGGCATCCGGGCAAGGCCGCCCGCAGCAGGAAGCAGTACGTCATGTCGGACCGAAGACGAGTCAGCATCGAACAAGCACGGCGGCATCTGGAACGCGACGGATGGCCACGCGTGCAGATGAGCGCCATCGTGTTGATCACCGCAACAGGCGGGTTGCTGGCCTCGTTTCTGCTGCGCAATGCCGGCGTCGATGCGATGGCCGTCCGCTATCCGATCGCGACGCTGTTCGCGTACGGCGTGTTTTTGCTGCTGATGTGGGCGTGGCTACGCTGGCGTAACGACATCGACGGTGACGTCGTGGAGGACTGCGTCGACCTCGGCAGCAGCGCGGCGCAAGACACCTCGGGATGGGCGGGCCACGGCGGCAATTCCAGCGGCGCGGGTCGTTCCGGCACGTGGAGCACGCCATCCGGGTCCACCTCGGATGTTTTGGGCGACAGCGAACTCCCCGCCTTCGTCGATGGCGATGCCGCACTGCCGATCGTGGCCGTAGTGATAGTGCTGGCCGCCGCGGCAGTGGCAATCGTGGCTGCCGCTTGGGTGGTGTGGTCGGCGCCAGTCTTGATGGCCGAGCTTGTGGTGGACGCGGCGCTGGCAGGTGGGCTGTATCGACGCATGCGCGGCGTGCAGGCGCAAGGCTGGTGGTGGTTGTGCGTTCGCCACACGCTGTGGCCGCTGATCGGCGTGTTGGCGTTCTTTCTCGTGGTCGGCGCAGTCGCGCAGCACAAGGCGCCGCAAGCAACGACGTTGGTGGAGGCCCTGCAAGGGCGATGACGCAGCCGAGTTACCGCCCCTGTTTGTCCTGCTTGCGAAGACACAACCATGGAAAATGCGGCTGACGCAGCTTGAGCATGCGGCGCACGCGCGCACCCAGGCGCCGCGGATCGAACAGCCACTGCACCGCGAACGCGTCAAAGGCGGCGTAGGTGTGCTGGTGATATTGCTCGGCCAACGCAGGCACGCCCAGACCAGTGAAATAGCGCAGGCTGCGTGCAGCGCTTTGGTCGGCACGCTGCCGGTCTGGATACAGCGGACTGTCGAGGATGTGCAACTCGCCACCGTCGCGTAGCTGCGCAAGCAGGTGGCGTATCAGGGCAGCAGGATCCGGGAAATACTGGATGCACGCCGGCACCACGATGACGTCGAAGACATCGTGCGGCAACGCAAAGGTCTGGATATCGGCAGCGACGAAACTCAGCCGTTGGTCGTGGCCGAAGACACGCGCGGCCTGCGTGAGCTCGGTGCGATTGACGTCGATGCCGCACACATCACGCTGCAGCGATTGCGCCAGCAGCTGCGATAGCCAGCCATTGCCGCATCCCAATTCCAGAATGGCGCCCTCGCCGGCGCGTGCTTGCAGGTGCTGCACCAGCAATGTGCTCGACAGCGCGCGCACCTGCCATTCCAGGCTGGTACCGAGCTTGCCGCTGGGGCGCGGCAGGCTGCGGACCTGCGCATCGGTATATAACCGGCCTTCCTTGCGCCGCACCTCCAGATAGCGATCCTCGAAGGGATCGTCGGCAAGCGTACGTTGGACGAACACGCCATCCACGATGGCCAGCTCGGGCAGTTGCGCCAGGTGCTCGCGCAACACAGGGAATCCCACCGTCATGCGTCGCGCTCAGCGCAGCGGCTTGGCGCTGTCGGCGGGCGGATCTTCCAGCCCCACATTGGTGGATGCCGATTCATAGATCGCCTTGTCGAGCAAACCGGTTTCCTTGGCCACCAGCACCGGCACCAGCATCTGCCCGGTGACGTTGGTCATGGTGCGCATCATGTCGAGGATACGGTCGATGGCGTACAGATAGCCGATCACTTCCAGCGGCAAATTGGCCGCGCTCAGCACCACGGTGGCCATGATCACTGCGGTACCCGGCACACCGGCGGTGCCGAAGCTGCCCAGCACCGAGGCGATCAGCACCACGAAGTATTGGTTGGCCGTCAGCGGCACGCCGGTGTATTGCGCGATGAACACCGCACACAGCGCCGGGTAGATCGCACCGCAGCCATCCATCTTGATGCTGGCGCCCAGCGGCACCGCAAATGCAGCGTAGTCCTTGTTGACACCAAGATTGTGGGTGATCGAACGCATCGCCACCGGCATGGCGGCAAAGCTGGACGAACTGACGAAGGCCACCTGCATGCCAGGGGCCGCACCGCGGAAAAACTTCCATGGGTTGAGCCCGTGCGCCAGCAACAGGCTGCTGTAGACCACCAGGATATGAATGGCACAGGCCACATACAGCGCGAGCACGAAACTGCCGAACGGCAGCAGCTTGGCGAAGCCGTAGCTACCGACCAGTCCTGCAATCAGACCGAAGGTGCCGAGCGGGGTCATCTCCAGCACGAAGCGCGTCACCTGGATCATGATGTCGCTCAGTTGCCCGGTGAGCTTGCGTGCCTCGGCCACCCGTTCGCCGAGCTTGACCATCGCAAAGCCGAGCAATGCGGCAAAGAAGATCACCGGCAGGATCGAGCCGCGACCGGCGGCCAGCACGGTTTCGCCCGCGGCGTTGGTCTTGGTGCCGATGCCGGTGAGTGCGTAGAACGGGTTGGATGGCACCACATCCAGCAACACCTTCATCGGGCTGGGCACATCGCGCGGCGTCCATGCCGAGTCCACGCTCAGGCTGAAATGCCCGGCGCCCGGCTGCATGATCGTGCCCACCGCCAGGCCCACGCCGACCGCCAGTGTGGCGGTGATCACGAACCACAGGAAAGTGCGACCGCCGAGCGCGGCGACCGACTTTTGCCCGTGCAGCGACGAGATGGCATTGATCACCGCGAAGAACACCAGCGGTATCGCAATCATCTTGATCAGGGTGACGTACAGATCGCCGAGCGGGCCAAACCACACCTCGGCCGCCGGGCCCATCGCCGCACCGGCAATCGCGCCGAGAACGAAGCCGGCCACCACGCGCTGCCAGAACGGAATGCGCAACCAGGCCGCAACCAGTCTCATGTCGTCGAATCATCCGGGGGAGAGTGCATGCACTTTAGCGCAGCCCTGCCTTGCCCGCGAGGCCACGACTGGAACAGCAGCGTGTCATCTGTGCGACGGACACGGGCCGGCATAATGGGCGCTGATTCAGCCACGAGTTCGAGCCCGATGCGTTACCGCCTGCCTGCCCTTGCCGCCCTGACCACCCTGTGCGTAGCCGCCTGCGCCTCCACTGCCGGGACCACCGCGTCCGCACCTGCCGCCGTCCGCGTGGACGTGCCGCCGGTGACGCACCCGGCCGGCGAGACCCCGCAGTGGTGGTACCGCTCCGGCGCCGCACGTGCGGCCGGCAATGGCGCCATGGCCGGCAAGGCGCGCAACGTGATCCTGTTCCTGGGCGATGGCATGAGCCTGACCACGGTGGCGGCCGCGCGCATCCTGGATGGCCAGCGCAAGGGCGGCCCGGGCGAAGAGAACCTGCTGTCGTGGGAACAGTTTCCCGCCACCGCCTTCAGCAAGACCTACAACACCGATTCGCAGACCCCGGATTCGGCCGGCACCATGACCGCGATCACCACTGGTGTGAAATCGCACATGGGCGCGATCGGCGTCAGCAGCGGCAACCGCAGCGACTGCGCCGACAGTTTGAACAAGGGCCTGTTGAGCTGGTTGCAACTGGCCGACAGCGCCGGCATGGCCACCGGTGTGGTCACCACGACCCGCCTCACCCACGCCACCCCGGCCGCGACCTACGCGCATTCGCCGGATCGCAACTGGGAAAACGATACCGATCTGCCCGAGGCCGCGCGCGCTGCCGGCTGCCAGGACATCGCCCAGCAATTGCTGTCGACCGCCCGTTACGGCCGCGGCCCGCAGGTGGTACTCGGCGGCGGCCGCAGCCAGTTCCAGACCGTGCAGGAGCGCGACCCCGAGTACGACGACAAGGTCGGCCTGCGCCTGGACGGCCGCAATCTGGTCGCCGAGTGGCAACAGGCGCACCCGCAAGGCGCCTACGTCTGGAACGAGCAGCAGTTGCAGGCGGCCGCCGGCGCACCCGCGCTGCTGGGCCTGTTCGAGCCGGATCACATGCAGTTCGACCACGACCGCAACCGCGGCCCGCAGGGCGAGCCCAGCCTGACCGAGATGACCCGCACCGCGATCCAGTCGCTATCGCGCGACCCCAATGGTTTCGTGCTGATGGTCGAAGGCGGCCGCATCGATCACGCCAACCATGCCGGCAACGCCTACCGCGCACTGGACGAAACGGTGTCGCTGTCCGATGCAGTGCGCACCGCGGTGGAAACTGCGCCGGCAGACACGCTGATCATCGTCACCGCCGACCATTCGCACACGCTCAACTTCGTCGGCTACCCGGTGCGCGGCAACCCGATCCTGGGCAAGGTGCGCGGCACCGGCGGCGAAGAAGGCGACCGCACCCAGCTGGCCACCGACCTGGCCGGCCAGCCTTACACCACCCTCAGCTACGCCAATGGCCCCGGCCATACCGGCGCGACCAACGCACAGCCGGCCGGACCGAAGAAGTATCCGCACGAGCCCAGCAGCAGCGAGCCGGCCCACGGCCGCCCCGACCTCACCCATGTCGACACCGAAGCCCCCAGCTACATGCAGGAATCGCTGGTGCCGACCAAGTCCGAAAGCCACGGCGGCGAAGACGTCGGCATCTGGGCCACCGGCCCGGGCAGTGCGGCGTTCCGCGGCACGCTGGAAGAGAACGTGATCTACCACGTCATCGTCCAGGCCACCCCGCGCCTGCGCGAGCGCCTGTGCAAGGCCGGCACCTGCGATGCCGCTGGCGTGCCGGTGGAATTGCCCAAGCCGGCCACCTTCGAGGCTGCAGCCAAGCGCTGATGCGCGGGTTGCAATGCGGCGATGGCAAGCAGATGACGCATCCACGGCGTGGCCGATCGAGCTGCTCGGCTGACGTCGCCACGGCGTTGTGCATTAGCGCCCTGGAACGGCGGCGATTCCGGACGGCAATGGTTGCGTTCGGATTCGCCGTGGGGCATCAGGACGCTGATCGCGCACGGCGGCGTGATGCCCTCGACACTGCAGTTGCGCCCCATTGCCGGAATAGACGCGCGCCGGAAACGACGAGATTGTCGATGCAGCGCCCGCAGCCACCGCATCAGACAGGCGACCGCCCGGCAGCTACCCAGCAAGCGCAGCGCTTGCGCGCAGCACTCGCCACCGGATCACGCCTGTGCTGACCGACATTCCGCTGCAGCTGCCCGCCCCCCCACCCGGCCCGGTGCTGATTGCCTACAGCGGCGGCATGGATTCGGGGGTGTTGCTGCACGCACTGGCTGCCCTGCCGGCGTACCGCGATCGCGGCCTGCGGGCGCTGCACGTGCATCACGGCCTGCATGCCGATGCCGACGCCTGGGCAGCGCATTGCCAGCGCACGTGCGCTGGCCTGCAGGTGCCGCTGCAGATCGTGCGGGTCCAGGTCGCGCGCGATCGCGGCTTGGGGCTGGAGGCGGCTGCGCGTCAGGCGCGCCACACCGCGTTTGCGGAAATCCTGGCACCCGCCGAATGGCTGGCGCTGGCCCACCATCGCGACGATCAGGCCGAAACGTTTCTGCTGCGCGCACTACGTGCATCGGGCCCGGATGGCTTGGCGGCGATGCGCATACAGCGCCCGTTTGCCCAGGGCATCTTGTGGCGGCCGTTGCTGGCGCATGCACGCGCCGACCTGCAGGCCTATGCGCGCCTGCATGCCTTGCACTGGATCGACGACCCCAGCAATACCGATGCCCGCTACGACCGCAACTTCCTGCGCACGCAGGTGCTGCCGTTGCTGCAGCAACGCTGGCCGCAGGCCGCCGCTGCCTTGGCGCGTAGCGCGCAGCTGAGCGCCGACGCCAGCGATCTGCTGCAGCACGACGATCTGGCCGTCCTTCCCGACCTGCTGACCGAAAACGGTGCATTGGACCTGCACCTATTACGCGCACAGCCCGCTGCACGCCGGCCGCGCTTGCTGCGTGCATGGGCCGCAGCAGCCGGTGCGCCGCCGCTACCCGCCCAGGGCGTGGCCGCGCTGGAACGGGAAATCGCCACTCACGCACCGGATCGGCAAGCCTGCTTTGCCTGGCAACAGATCCAGGTGCGGCGCTGGCGGCATTGCCTGTACCTGCTTGGCCCGACACCGCCATGGCCTGCGCAGTGGTCCGCGCACTGGGATGGCGCGCAGCCCTTGTCGTTGCCCGACGGTGCGCAACTGCACCTGCACGGCCCCGCGGGGCTGCGCTTCGCGCAACCGTTGCTGGTACGCGGCCGACACGGCGGCGAGCGGATCGTGCTGCCGCAGCGCACGCATTCGCATCAGCTCAAGCACGTGCTGCAAACCGCCGATCTGCCGCCGTGGCAACGCGAACGCCTGCCGATCCTTTGGGCCGACGATCAGGTGCTTGCCGCCGGCGATCGCATCGTTTCCGCTGCGTTGACGCACTGGCTGCAGGCCAATGGCGCACGTTTGCAATGGCGCGTCGATGCCGGCGCGAATTGACCCGCCTGCGCGCGCGCCCCACACTTTAGCGATGGCCAAGAAGTCCTTGAACGAAACATCCCCGGTTGCCCGCTTCGAACAGTCGCTGGAAGAACTCGAGCAACTGGTGCAGAAAATGGAAGTCGGCGACCTCAGCCTGGAGCAATCGCTCAGCGCTTACGAACGCGGCATCGGTCTGTACCGCGATTGCCAGCAGGCGCTGGAGCAAGCCGAGCTGCGCGTCCGCCTGCTGACCGACCCGGCCCGCCCCGAACTTGCCGAAGCCTTCGAGCCGCCGTCGCTGGACGGCGGCTGAGGTGAGTTCTGCGTTGTTCGACCACTGGATCGCTCGCACCGAGCGCAGCCTCGAGGCAGCCCTGCCCGGCGCCACCCTGGCACCGCAGCGTCTGCACGCGGCGATGCGGCACGCGGTGCTGGGCGGCGGCAAGCGCATGCGGCCGCTGCTGGTATACGCCAGCGGCGCACTGTTCCGCGCTGCGGAAGACCTGCTGGATACGCCTGCCGTGTCGGTCGAACTGATCCACGCCTATTCGCTGGTGCACGACGACCTGCCGGCGATGGACGACGACGCGCTGCGCCGCGGCCAGCCCACCGTACACATCGCTTTCGACGAGGCCACTGCCATCCTGGCTGGCGATGCATTGCAGACCCGCGCCTTCGAACTGCTGGCCAGCGCGCCGGTCAGCGCCGAGCTACGCGTCGGCTGGTTGCAGCATCTGGCCAGCGCGGCCGGTGCCGGCGGCATGTGCGGCGGCCAGGCGCTGGATATCGACGCCACCGGTCAGGTGCAATCCCTGCACGCGCTGCAACGCATGCACGCGCTCAAGACTGGTGCGCTGATTCGCGCCGCAGTGCGCATGGGCGCGCTCAGCGGTCGCGCCGCGCCGGCCGACCAGCAACGCGTGGACGACTTTGCCGATGCGCTGGGCCTGGCCTTCCAGGTGCGCGACGACATCCTGGATGTGGAATCGAGCTCGGCGCAGCTGGGCAAGACCGCCGGCAAGGACGCCGCGCAATCCAAATCCACCTATCCCGCCTTGCTCGGCATGGACGGAGCCAAGGCCAAGCTGGCCGAGTTGGCGACACGCATGCACGACGTGCTGCAGCCCTATGGTCCGCCCGGCGAAACCCTGGCGACCCTGGGACGGTTTGCGGTGGACCGCGCGCACTAAGCGCGGCCAACCAAGCGTCGCAAGCGGCCGCCAGGCGCTTGATGGTGCCAGGGCAGCAAAGTGCACGAGTGGCCATGCCGATTGCAAGTAACAGCTGCGCCAGTGCGCTGTCGGTTGGTCGCTCAGAGGCGGTGGAAGTCGCTGCATGCGCGACAGACAAAGAGACGGCAGTTCCTGCCACGCGGGCGCACCCGTTGCCTGGATCACGTGCAATTCCGTTCGTAGGCCACGCTTCCCGGCACTTCCTACACCACCGACAGCCGCACCGATATTCGCCTAGCGCCCGGGTGCGGCTGGCCTCGCATGCAAACAGGCCGGCGATGACGTGCGACGCTGCACCAAAGGCAGATTGAACGCCTGACTCCGGCGGCGATTACGCGTGCCGAGAGTCCGATGTCGAAAGCGTCGCTGAGCGCGTTACACCAGGTGTCGGAGAGCACCCCGGCCCGCCCTCGGCCGGCACTCATGCCATGGCGCGACATCCAACGCAAATTCCGTGCCACATCACGGCGCTGACAGATGCCCCCCTATTCACAGCGGGTGCCGCCTGAGCCACCTCCCACGCTCGCTTTATGCGACACCTTTGCGCATTCCGTGCGCCGCCGCACGGCCCGTCATGCGGATTAATTCAGGCAACGGGCTATCGTGGTCACAAAACGACACATTGGACACCCAGGTTTGTGTCAGCCAAGGACACATGAGCTAGCTCATTTCATGACGCCGGACACTCTTTATTGCTGAATTATCTACATCAGTGGTGTGCCGGGCCACATACCCGATACGCGACATCCAGAAATATCGCTAATTGAACGACTTGTCGCGCCCGCTCGCTCTGCCTAGGTTTGGCCTGCCCGCACTGGCGGGCATCCCCCGACCAAGGAGAGTCACTGGTGAAGAATGTTTTTCTCGCATCGTTTGCAGCAGGCACGCTGGCCGTCGTCGGCGTGCTTGGTTCGGCACAGGCACAGTCCGTGCGCGGACCGGTTCCGTTGACCATCGAACTGGCGCCAGTCGCCGACCAGGCCGGGCGACATCAAGGCAAGATCGCGGTCACCGTCACCAACAACGGCAGCCAAATCGCCCGCGTTCCGACCTATCAGCTGCCGCTCAAGTCGCTGGACAACGGCATCCTGGAGGTGAGCCGCGACGGCAAGCCGGTGGATTACACCGGGCGTCTGGTCAAGCGTGGCCTGCCCAAGGCAGCCGATTTCACCATCCTGCAGCCAGGCCAGAGTGTCCAGGGCGAGGTGGATCTGGCGGGCGCCTATGACCTGTCCACCAGCGGCAATTACACCATCCAGGTGCGTTCGACCCTCCAGTACGCCTCGCTGTCCGACGGCAGCCTGATGAAGGCTGCAAACGGCCTGCCGGCCGTGGCCACCAGTACCCCGCTCACCGTCTGGCTGGACGGCGCACGTCGTGGCGTACAGCGCCAGCTCGCCGTCGGCCCGACCGCCGTGGTCAACGGCATCAACTATCTCAACTGCAGCACCACGCGCACCAACCAGTCCGCCAGTGCCGTCACTGCCGCGCGCAACTACTCGCAGAACGCGCGCAACTACCTCAATGCCGGCAGTACCGGCGCCCGCTACACCACCTGGTTCGGCGCCTACAACGCCTCGCGCTACAGCCGGGTCAGCTCCAACTTCGTCAACATCGACAATGCCCTGGACCAGAACAACGGCCAGCTGACGATCAACTGCAGCTGTGAGGCGGATCTGGCAGATGCCTTCGCCTACGTCTATCCGAACCAACCGTACGAGATCCATGTCTGCAACGCGTTCTGGAGTGCGTCGACCACTGGCACCGACTCCAAGGCCGGCACCCTGGTGCATGAGACCAGCCACTTCACCGTGGTGGCCGGCACGCAGGACCGCGTCTACGGTCAGTCCGGCGCCCGCAGCCTTGCCCAAAGCAATCCGGCCCAGGCGATCACCAATGCCGATAGCCACGAGTACTTCGCCGAGAACACCCCGGCGCAGAACTGATCGCGTCATCGTCTGAAACGACAAAGGCCCGGCAGCGATGCCGGGCCTTTGCTGTTTACACCGCGCCGATTACTTGATCAGGCGCAGCGCGAACGGATAGCGGTAATGCTCGCCGTTGTTGGCCTTGATTGCGGCCAGGATGCAGAACACCAAGTTGGCGACCCACACCAGCGTCGGCACGAAGAACAAAATACCGAACGACACGATGGTGAGGATCACCGCCAGCACGTAGGCGATGATCACGGTGATCTGGAAGTTCAGCGCTTCCTTGGCCTGATCGGTGGCAAACGGCTTGGACGGGCTGGCGTCCTTGCTGATCAGCCAGATCACCAGTGCACCGATGAACGACGTCAGGATGGCCAGCAGATGGGCGGCCAGCGCAAGGGTGCGCTCCTCCGACGGCGTGCTGGTACCGACCGGCGGCGGCGGCGGCGCTGCGTGTGTCTCGAACTCGCTCATATCTCTCCCCGAACATGATTGTGGTGCGGCGGACTATAACAACGATTCAGCCAGCCACCAGTGCGGGAAGACATGGTCTGGTTTGAGTCACCTGCCACCGGTCATCGCACGCGCCCTTCGGTGAGGCGGTGACACAGCGATCGCGCGGCGGCAGGGCGCAGCGACGTTGGGTTCGACGCTTTGTTGCAGCGTACTGGTAGGCCCCACATGCACTTCCGAGACCAGATGGCACACGCGCATGGCCTGCCCAAGGCCCGCACGCTGCTGCGACGCCTCGGCAATGCCCGCCGACTAAGCCGTTGGCATGGCCAGACCTCTGCCTGGGCCGCGGGCTCAGCTATCGCCGGCCACGGTCATCCGGTTGACCAGCACCGAGCCGATCTTGACGTGCGAGCGCGGGTCGACGTCGCTGCCCACCGCCTCGATACCGGCGAACATGTCGCGCAGATTGCCGGCGATGGTCAGGCCGTCGACCGGATAGGCGATGGCGCCGTTCTCGATCCAGAAGCCGCCGGCACCGCGCGAGTAATCGCCGGTCACCGGATTGACCCCGTTGCCCATCAGTTCGGTGACCAGCAGGCCGCGTGACATGCCGGCAATCATCGACGCCAGATCGCCGGCGTTGGCGCTGACCTGCAGGTTATGCACGCCCCCTGCATTGGCGGTGGTCTGCAGGCCCAGCTTGCGCGCCGAGTAGCTGCCCAGCACGTAGCGCTGCAGCACGCCATCGGTGATCAGTGCCGACCGCCGCGTAGCGACGCCTTCACCATCGAATGCGGCCGAGCGCAGCCCGCGGCGCAGATGCGGCAGCTCTTCGATGTTGAACCAGTCCGGGAACAGCTTGGTGCCAACGCTATCGAGCAGGAAGCTGGCACGGCGATACAGCGCGCCGCCGGAGACCGCACCCAGCAGATGGCCGACCAGCGAGCGCGCCACTTCCGGCGCGAACAGCACCGGCAGCGGGCCCGTGGGCAGCGAACGCGGTGCCAGCCTTGCCAGGGTGCGCGCCGCGGCATGCCGGCCAATGGCATCCGGCGCCTCCAGGTCTTCGCGCGCCAGGGCGCTGCTGTACCAGCCATCGCGCTGCATGCCGTCGCCCTGCCCGGCGATCAACGCGCAGCTGATCGAATGGTGGGTGCCGCGCTCACGGCCGATGAACCCGTGCGAATTGGCGTACACCGACAGGCTGAGCCCGGTGCTGGCCGAGGCACCGTCGGAATTGCTGATGCGTGCATCGGCATCCCTGCCGGCGGCCTCGCAGGCCAGTGCAAGATCTACCGCGGTGTCGGCGTCTAGCGCCCACGGGTGCCAACTGTCCAGGTCGGGAAAGTCGCGCGCCATGAGTTCCGGGTCGGCCAGGCCGGAGGCCGCATCGTCCTCGGTATAGCGCGCAATTGCGCAGGCCTGGGCCACGGTGGACTCCAGGCTGGCGTCCTGCAGGTCGGCGGTGCTGGCACTGCCCTTGCGCTTGCCGAAGTAGACCGTCACCGCAATGCCGCGGTCGCGGGTGGATTCGACCGTTTCCACATCGCCCAGGCGCACGTTGACGTCTAGGCCGCGCTCTTCGCTGCAGCTCACTTCGGCCTGGGTGGCGCCGGCCGCACGGGCGCGCTCGAGCAGGCGTTGCGAGATATCGGTCAGTGCATCCAGGCGCTGCAGGCTGTCGTCGGTGACACGGGTTTCGGAGGAGAGTGCGTTCAATGCTTTATCCTTTGGATGCGGATCCGTCCGCGAAAGCCCGGCCATCATGGCTGGACTGTCTGAATTTGGATGCGGATCCTTCCGCAGAAAGCTCGGCCATCCATGGCCGCAGTGTCTGAATTTGGTGCGGAGTCTTCCGCCGGCGTCCGGCCATTCACGGCCGGAATTCAACTAACCAAGTTTCGGGATGTAGTGGCAATGCGCGGACGCGATGAAGATACCGGTGAATTTCGTGGCGCCAGCCGCAGCCAGCAACGGCGCGAGGCGCTGGAAATTTTCGACCTGGGCGAAAAGCTGGTAGCGCTCACGCCGGCGCAGCTGGCCAAGTTGCCGGTGCCCGAGTCGTTGATCCCGCATATCGAAGAGAGCAAGCGCATCACCTCGCATATTGCGCACAAGCGGCAGCTGGCGTTTCTGGCCAAGCACATGCGCCGCGAGGACGATGAAACGCTGGCTGCGATCCGCGATGCGCTGGATGCCAACAGCGACACCGCGCGCCGCGAAGTGGCGGCGATCCATCGCGTCGAGCGCTGGCGCGAGCGCCTGCTCGCCGAAGGCGACGTCGCGCTGGCCGAGTTGCTGGAAACCTACCCGGCCGCCGACCGTCAGCAACTGCGTCAGCTGGTGCGCAACGCGATCCACGAACGCGCCAAGAACAAGCCGCCGCGCGCCTACCGCGAGCTGTTCCAGGTGCTGCGCGACCTGTCTCAGGAGCAGGGATTGGAGAGTGGGGATTCGGGATTGGAAGACGGCGAACCGGCGTCGGAAGACGACGAATAAGGCTCCGCCCGATCCGACCAGCCCCGCAAGGGCCAGGCCGGCCGTTGCCAATCCCAAATCCCGTTTCCCGAATTCCCGCGGAAACGGCCAATCACCCAGGCCGAACCCACCAAAACCCGCAGTCCCTGCTGTTGCGAATCCCGAATCCCGATTCCCGATACCCGGCATCTCAGGCCTGCGTTCCGCCAACGGTGATGCCGTCGATCAACAGCGACGGCTGGCCGACGCCGACGGGCACGCTCTGCCCGTCCTTGCCGCACACGCCCACGCCTTCGTCCAGGGCCAGATCGTTACCGATCATGCGCACCTTCTGCATGGTTTCCGGGCCGTTGCCGATCAGCGTGGCGCCCTTCACCGGCGCGGTGACCTTGCCGTCTTCGATCAGATAGGCCTCGGTGGCCGAGAACACGTACTTGCCGCTGGTGATGTCGACCTGGCCGCCGCCGAAGTTCACCGCGTAGATGCCCTTCTTGACCGAGCGGATCATCTCTTCCGGGTCGTGCTGGCCGGCGCGCATGTAGGTGTTGGTCATGCGCGGCATGGTCAGGTGCGCGAACGATTCGCGCCGCCCGTTGCCGGTGGGCGCCACGCCCATCAGGCGCGCGTTGTGGGTGTCCTGCATGTAGCCGACCAGCACGCCGTCCTCGATCAACGTGGTGCACTGGGTCTGCGTGCCTTCGTCGTCGATGTTGAGCGAGCCGCGGCGGCCGTCCAGGGTGCCGTCGTCGACGATGGTCACGCCCGGTGAGGCGACGCGTTCGCCCATGCGCCCGGCATAGACGCTGGTGCCCTTGCGGTTGAAGTCGCCTTCCAACCCGTGGCCGACGGCTTCGTGCAGCAACACACCCGGCCAACCGGGACCGAGCACCACCGGCATCACGCCGGCCGGCGCGGGGATGGCATCCAGATTGACCAGCGCCTGGCGCAGCGCTTCGCGCGCAAACCCTTCCGGGCGGCCATCGGCGAACAGTTCGGCGTAGCCGTAACGACCGCCGCCACCGGAATAACCGGATTCGCGACGGCTACCCTGTTCGACGATCACCTGCACGTTCAAGCGCACCAGCGGGCGTACGTCGGCCGCCAGCACGCCGTCGCTGCGGGCGATGAGCACCGTGTCCACGCCGCCGGACAGGCTCACCATCACCTGTTTGACGCGTGGGTCGGCGGCGCGCACGTACTGGTCGATGCGGCGCAGCAGATCCACCTTGGTGGCGCTGTCCATGTCGTCGATCGGGTCGGTGGCCGGGTACAAGGCGCGGCCGTTGCCGCGCACCAGCGCGCGGGTGGATTGCGCGCCGCCGTCGCGCGAGATCGCACGCGCCGACTGCGCCGCTTCCAGCAAGGTCTCGCGCTGGATGTCGTCGGAATACGCAAAGCCGGTTTTTTCGCCGGCGATCGCACGCACGCCGACGCCTTGTTCGATGGAATGCGCACCGTCCTTGACGATGCCGTCTTCCACGCTCCAGCTTTCGCGGCGCGAATGCTGAAAGTACAGATCGCCGAAGTCGATGCCCGGGCCGAGCAGGGCGCCGAAGGTGCGGTCCAGATGGCCGGCATCCAGGCCGGAGGGAAGCAGCAGCCGGGTTTCGGCCAGAGTGAGAGCGTTATCGGTCATGCGGTCAGGATGGGGCCCGCGCGCCGGGGAGACAAGTCGTCCGGCTGAACATGTGGCGCGGCTATCATCGCCGGCTCGTTCTTCGATCACTGCCAGCGCATGAAGCTCATCGCCCACGTTCTGGATGGCCACACGCTGGACATCCGCCCTGCCCCGCATGCGCGCGACTGGATGGACGCCACCGATCAACGCTATGCGTATCGCTGCCTGCCGCTGGCGATTGCGAATGCGCACGGCTGGGAGCTGCTGTGCCAGTCCGGTTTCGAAGCCAGTTGGAACGGCGGCGACGCACTGGCGGCGATCACCATCAGCGCCGATGCAGACACGGCGGCACCGGCGATCAGCCACTTCGGCTACGGCGTGCTGACCTTCCATGTGCCCTGCCTGTTTCGCACCGACGCAGGCATCGACCTGTTCGTCACGGGGCCGTTGAATCGGCCCAAGGACGGCATCGGCGCATTGAGCGGCCTGGTGGAAACCGACTGGAGCCTCTACACCTTCACCATGAACTGGCGTTTCACCCGGCCCGGGCGAGTGCGTTTCGACGCGGGCGAGCCGTTCTGCCATCTGTTCCCGCTGCAACGGCAGATGATCGAGCAGGTGCAGCCGCAGTGGATGCCGCTGTCCGAGGCGCCGGAACTGGCGCAACAGCATGCCGACTGGACGCACAGCCGCACGCGCTTCTTAGATGCGCTCACGGAACCGCAATCGGCCGCAGCGCGCGAAAAGTGGCAGCGCGGCTATTTTCGCGGCGTCGCCGGAACAGACCCGACGCCGCAACCGGGCCACCGTGCCCGCCTTCGCTTGCCGATGTTCACGCGCGCCGGCAGCGACGAGGACGCGGCAGGCGGCTAAGCAGAGGCTGCGCATCGAGGTGCGTACAATAAGCAGAGGCTGCGCATCGAGGTGCGTACAAAGCGACAGGTGGCGTACCGCCCGCCGTTGGTGCCAACCGGGTCGACGGCTCGGCCGCCAGGCCCGGCATCGCCGAGGAACGCCCCTGCCAGTCCATCGATGCACGTTGCACCCAAGCGCCAGACGGCGTCAGCGCGGCGATGCGGCGGGCTTGCCAGTGGGCGCTGGCTTGCTTGGCGCACGCTCGCGCGCTTCGCGCTCGACCACGTCCACCTGCGGGTCTTTCCACGGCCCGGTGACGTGGTAGGTCTTGGCGCCGATCGCGCCCAGCGGCTTGCCCAGCACCGCGTTGGCGGCCGCGCCCACTGCCGCGCCCACCGGCCCGCCGGCCACGGCGCCGACCACGGTCAGCAGGTTCCCGGCCTTGGGGTTCACATCCACCGTCTGGTCGAAGGTCTGCGCGCGCAGATCGGTCTGGCCGCGGATGGCGATCTCGGCCGCGGGGCCTGCGATGCGAATGGCATCGGTGCGCGCGAAGCCGTCACCGAAGCGCACCTCGCCGTCCAGCGTGTTGAAGGCAAGGCCCTTGGAGAAGAAATCGCGGAAGTCGAACATCAGCCGGCGCGGCAGCTGCGCCACGCTGAGCAGGCCCAGCACGCGACCGGCGCCCGGGTCCACTTCCAGCAGCTGGCCGTTGCGCACATCCACCTTCAAGTTGCCATCCAGCGAGCCAAGCGCAAAGCCCGTCGGCGAGCCCTGCCAGCCGGCGTTGAGTTCCAGTTGGCCTTCGCCGCCGCGTAGCTGGCCGCCCAGGGTGAGGTTCTGCAATAGATTGCCCAGGTTGCGGCTATCCACCCGCGCCGACAGCCGTGTGCTGGCGGCATCGCCCTTGCCGCGCCAGGCGCCGGTCAGACCGATGCTCTGGTCGTCCGAGCGCAGCTGCAGTTGATCCACCTGCATGCCGTCGGTGAGCCGGCTGCTGCGTAGGATGGCCGCGCCCAGGGTCATCTTGCCCACGCGCAAGTCGTCGATATCCAGCGCCAGCGGCGGGATGGAGACCGGGTCGAACTCGGCAACCGCGCGGCGCGCCGGTTCCGGCAGCGCACCGGCCAGCGGGTCGCCGGGCTCGGGGGCCGCAGGCTCGGGCGCGTCGGCCACCGGCTGCCAGCGCACGGTGCTGAGCTTGCCCTGCACGATGCCGCCGTCTGCGTTGGGCACGGTGAGCTGGCCGGCCAGGGAGGGCCCGTCCAGGGTTACCGCCACCGCATCGCGGGTCGGCCGCAGCCGCAGCCGGGTCTGCGGAAATACGCCGCCGATCATCAGCAGCTTGTCCGCCTGCACATCCACCTGCTGCAACGGCACCGCGTCTTTTTTGGGCGGTGCCGGCTGGCCCGGCAGCGGTGGCATATCGGCATCGCTGTCGCTGCTGCCACGCGCCAGGCTGATCCAGTCGATCGCATCCAGCGAGGCGGTGCGGCCGGTGACCACAAGTCCGTTCGCGGGCGGGCGCTCGGTCACCGTGTCGGTGCCCATGACCACGCGTACGCCGGTCTGGTCGCCACGGCTGCTGGCCTTGAGCGCCACCAGTTTGCCGAAGGCCACGTCGATGTCGCCATCGCCGACCGGCAGGGCCACCTTGACCTGCGTGTCCAGCGGTTGGGAGGCAGCCTTGTCCAGCGGCGCGGGCAGATCCAGCGTGGTGCCCATCAGCTCCGACCGCAGCGTCAGCAGTGTCTGCGCATCCGGTTGACTCGGTGTCGGGAGCGGCACGTCCACGCCCACCTGCCATGGCGCGCTGCCATGCACATACGGGCGCAGCCATTCCATTTGCGGCGCCCTGTCGAACAACTCCTTGGCGTCCAGGGTGGCGTTCAGGCGTGCCTCGAAGGCTTGCGCCGGGTCCTGCACAAAGCCACCGGCACGCAGTGCCAACTCGCCAGTGCGACCCTGGTGCTGCACGCTCAGGTGCTCGGCTGCAAACCCGCTGTCGCGATATTCGGCCTGCCCGCTGACCTGGTCGAAGGCCAGATTCCAGCGCGCGTCCGCCAACTTGGCGCCCTGCAACGCCACCGTGCCCTGCAGATGCCCGCCAACGCCCTTGGTGCGCAACGGGCGCAGCAGATCGAAGCTCACCGTTGCCGGGCCGGACACGGTGAGGTTGCGCAGGGTATCGCCGTAACGTTGCTCCAGCGGGCTCTTACGCAACATGCCCAGCAGTTGCGCCGCATCGGCCTGGGTAGAGGCGCGCACGTAGAGCTCGGAGGTCTTGAAGCTGGGGATGCCGGCGTCCAGCTGCGCGATCGGGGTGCCGGCAAGATCGCCGCTGCCCTGCAACGAAAATCCATTGCCGATGAAGCGCAGATCGGCCTGCACCTGCTGCATCGCCGGCCAGTCCGGACTGAAGCGAATCGTGCCGTCGCGGATCTGTCCGAACGCTTCGAAGCGCCCATCGTTGTTGTCGAACGGCCATTGGTCCAGATCGCCGCTGACCAGGCCGGTGCCTCCGGTAATCACGCCACCGGCCACGGCCATGTCCAGCCAGTCGATGGCGGCCTTGCTCATCTTCGAGCGGATCCAGAACTTGCGCGCCACCGGCAGCGCTACATCGTCCAGTTGCGCGGCCAGTTGCATGCGCGGGCGGGTACCGTCGTTCTGGAACCACAGCCCCCCGCGCACGTTGGCGCCATAGTCCTTGGCCTGCACACGCAGGGCCGGGGTGGCAACTTGCCAGCCGGCGCCTTCGCGCCAGCCGACGATCTTGCCGGCCAGTTGAATCTCGTGCACCACGCCAAAGCCGGCGGGCCAGTCGAAGCGCACGGTGGCGTCCGCCGCAGTGTCCAGCTCGCCGCCCTGTGCGTCGCCGTCGACGTGGCCGCGTAAACCGGTGATTCCCGGCGAATTGCCCACCGGCAGGAAACCGAGCTCTTCGATCTGCCCCTGCGCACGCACGGGGCCACCCTGCTCGCCGGCGATCTGCAGATCGGCCACACGCAGCTGCGGTTTGGACAGAATCAACCAACGGCGCAGCGCAGGCGACAGTTGATCGCTCAATGCGGCGGCGGCTATCAGGCCGGAGACATCGCCCTGTTTGGCAGCGACCGCATAGCGACGTCCGCCGGCGATGCTCAGCCCGTCCAGACGCTGCAACGCGGCCGCCTGCCCCAGCCGTAGCACCGGCGCATCCAACCGCCAGCCGCCGTCGATAGTGCGCCAGCGCGTACGGGCCTGCAGGCGTTCCCAGCGCAGCGCGCGGCGTGCGGTTTCATCTGGTAGCGGCGCACCGGACAGCGCAATCTGGGTGAGGTCGGCATCGACGACGACACTGGTGATGCGGCGGGCACGCAGCTGTGCCCACGCCTGCAGGCGCCCACCGCCACCGTCCACGCGCATGCCGCCGAGCTGCAGCAGCGACGCCCATGCCGCCAGATCGGCCGGATCGGACTGCAAATAGGCGCTGCCGTCGCCGCTGTCGCGGTTGAAGTCCAGCACTGCGGTCAGCGGCGCACGCGTGAGATCGATCCAGCTGCGACTGCCGACCTTGACCGTCGAACCGCTCACGCGCAGGCGCAGATCGATCCGCGGCAAGGATGTGTCCAAACCAATCGATGGCGCGCTCACCTTCAGGCGCGCCTCGGCCAGCTGGATCTCGCCGAGCCGACGCAAGGCATCTAGTGGGTCGGAGCGCTTCCCGCTCGGCAGGCCCTGCACCGACCACACACCGTCGTCGCTGCGTTGCAGGGTCAGCGCCAACCCGCGCAGGCGCACCTCGGTCAACGAATGCCCCGGCAACAACCCGGCGTACATCGCCAGCAGGATTTCCGCCTGGCCCACGCGCACATCGCCATGCGGGCCGATCCGCAAACCGTCCAGCCGCAGCAGCGGGCCACGCCGGGTCCACTCGGTATCCAGGCGGTCAAAGGCGATCTGCTGCCCGGCGCGCTGGCTCAACCAGTCGGCGATCTGCTGCGGGTGCTCCTCGGCCAACGGCAACACCTGACTGGCTGCGCCCACCAGCAACGCGACCGCGACCACCGCAAGCGCGCAGGCAGTGATCGCATAGCGGCGGAACAGGCGCAGACGGCGGCGCAGCGGGGTGGGCATTAACGGCGGGGAATCGGGAATCGGGAGTGGGGAATCGTAAGAGCACACGCCGCGGCGCACGAGCGATAAACCCTCGGCACATGCCTCTTCTTGGAAAGGATAACGAAGGTCCCGTAGAGCGTGTCTTGCTCCACAACCATTCCCCATTCCCCATTCCCCATTCCCGGCCTCACAGCAGCACCACGTCGAACTGCTCCTGCAGATACTGATCGTCGGACTGGAAACGGATGCTCTTGCCCAGGAATTCTTCCAGCTCGGCTACCGCTGCGGATTCTTCGTCGGTGATGCGCGCGACCACCTTGGACGAGGCGATCACCAACAGCCGTGCGGCATCGAACTGGCGCACCGCACGGGTGATCTCGCGGAAGATTTCGTAGGTCACTGTTTCGGCGGTCTTGATGGTGCCGCGCCCGCCGCACTGGCCGCAGGTTTCCGACAACTGCCGCTCCAGGCTTTCGACGGTGCGCTTGCGGGTCATTTCCACCAGGCCCAACGGCGAGAACTCGTACACCGTGGTCTTGGCATGGTCGCGGGCCAGCGCCTTTTCCAGCGTGCGCAGCACCTGACGGCGATGCTCCGGGTCGTCCATATCGATGAAGTCGATGATGATGATGCCGCCCAGGTTGCGCAGCCGCAGCTGCCGCGCCACCGCCTGCGCCGCTTCCAGATTGGTGCGGAACACGGTTTCTTCCAGATTGCGCTGCCCCACGAACGAGCCGGTGTTGACGTCGATGGTGGTCATCGCTTCGGTCTGGTCGATCACCAGGTAGCCACCGGATTTCAGCGGCACCTGTTTGTTCAACGCACGGCCGATCTCGTCCTCGACCCCGTACAGGTCGAAGATCGGTCGGTCGCCGGTATACAGCTCCAGCCGCTCGGCCAGCACCGGCATGTACTTGGCCACGAACGCCTGCAACTGCACGAAGGTTTCGTTGGAGTCGACCTTGACCTTTTCCACGTCCTTGCGGATCAGGTCGCGCACCGCCCGCAAGGGCAGGCTCAGGTCTTCATAGATGATGCTGCACGGCGGCGCTTCGCGCCCGCGCCGCTCGACCACCGTCCAGACCCGCGACAGATACGCGATGTCCTCGGCCAACGCCTCGGCGGGCTGGCCTTCGGCGTTGGTGCGGATGATGTAGCCGAAGCCGCCGTGCTGTGCGGAGACCTCGCTGACGATGGTCTTCAGGCGCAGCCGCTCGGCCTCGTCCTCGATCCGCGCCGACACCCCGACGATCTTGGACTGCGGCAGCAGCACCAGATAGCGCGAGGGAATGCTGATCTGCGTGGTCAACCGCGCGCCCTTGGTGCCGATCGGGTCCTTGACCACCTGCACCACGATGTCCTGCCCATCGCGCAGCAGCTCGACAATCGGGACCGACGCAGCCGGCGGCGGCGGGATCGGGGTTTCCTCGGTATCGACCACGCTGGCCGGCGCCGGTGCCAGGCGCACCACGTCGTTGGCATGCAAAAACGCCGCGCGTTCCAGCCCGACCTCGACAAAGGCCGCCTGCATGCCGGGCATCACCCGCTGCACCTTGCCCTTGTAGATGTTGCCGACCACGCCGCGGCGCCAGCCGCGCTCGATATGCAGCTCCTGCAGCATGCCGTTCTCGATCACCGCCACGCGGGTTTCGCGCGGGGTGACGTTGACCAAGATCTCTTCCGACATCAATGCGCTCCGAAGGCTGTGAGCAACTGCGAGGTGTGATGAAGCGGCAATCCCATCACGCCGGAATAGCTGCCGGACAAATGGCGGATAAAACGTTCTGCGCGCCCCTGGATCGCATAGGCACCGGCCTTGCCCATGGGCTCGCCACACGCCGCGTAGGCCGCGATCTGCGCGTCATCGAGCGTATCGAAGGTCACCTCCGACACCACCAATGCCTGCGCCGGGGCGCGCTGTGCGCAGACTAGAACCACCGCCGTGAGTACCTGGTGGGTGCGCCCGGACAACACGCGCAGCATCGCGATCGCATCGCCGACATCGACCGGCTTGCCGAACACGCGCTCGCCCAGCACCACTTCGGTATCGGAGCCCAGCACGATCGCGTCGGGGTCACGCGCGCGCACCTGCGCAAGGCCGGCATGCGCCTTGTCCAGTGCAACGCGCTGTACGTACTGTTCGGGCGATTCGGCGGGCGCGCGCAGCTCGGGCAGGTCCAGTTCCAGGGTCTGGAACGGCACATCCAGGCGTTGCAGCAGTTCTTGTCGGCGTGGCGAACGGGAGGCGAGATAGAGCATCCGCCCAGCATACCTGTTGGCCGTGCTTGCCCGCTGACTCCACGCTGCGCGCGGCGGTTGCGCGGCAGCGTTCGACTCACAACATATTCATCCACCGCCCAACACGCTCGCACCACAGACAAGGAGATCTCATGCGTACCACCCTCAAGCCGCTGTTGCTGGCCCTGTCCATCGCTGCCGGAACCGCCATGACCGCACACGCCCAATCCGCGTCGAACTACACCATCCCCAACGATGGCACCCTGCTCAATGTCTCGGCCGAAGCGGAAGCCAAGCGCGTGCCGGATATCGCCACGCTGTCCGCAGGCGTGGTCACCCAGGCTGCCGACAGCAACAGCGCGATGCGCCAGAACGCCGAACAGATGAGCAAGGTCATGACTGCGGTGAAGGCCGCCGGCATCGCCGACAAGGACGTGCAGACCAGCGGCATCAACCTGAGCCCGCAGTACACCTACAAGGAAAACGAAGCGCCCAAGATCAACGGCTACCAGGCCAGCAACACGGTCAGCCTGAAGGTGCGCGATATCTCCAAGCTCGGCAAGGTGCTCGACACCCTGGCCGCGCAAGGTGCCAACGACATCAACGGCCCCAGCTTCTCGGTCGACCAGCCCGAGCCGGCCTACGACGAGGCCCGCGTGGCTGCGCTCAAAAAAGCCCAGACCCGCGCCGACACCTATGCCAAGTCGCTGGGCCTGAAGGTGCGCCGCATCGTCAGCATCTCCGAAGGCCGCGCCGGTGGCGGCGTGGTGCGCCCGATGATGATGGCCGCCTCGATGCGCTCGGCCAAGGCCGAAATGGACACCCAGGTGGCACCGGGCGAGAGCACGCTGTCGATCACGCTGGATGTGACCTTCGAGCTGGGTCGCTGACAGAAGCAGACACCGTCCCAAAGCGCGTCCCTCACTGCCCTCTCCGGAGGGCAGTGTTTTTTGCGGAGTGCTGGTGCGAAGGCCGCCTGCGGCCGAGCGCATCCCAAGCGTCATAGCTGGCAGCGCGTCCGCGACTTGAACATCGGTAACCTGCAAGTGCCCTATTCCACATTATTGATATGAATAGGCGCTTTTGAGGTTTGTGCTTAAAAAAACATGAAATTTAGAGAAATCATTCTTTAAGCAGGCTCTACAGCTCTCTAGCATCGGTTGTCAGCGCACCGTCATATTCGTGATGGCGCTCATCTGGAGAGAGATGATGACCGACAACGCCGCCTCGAAGCCTACGTTCCATCCCCCATCGCGTCATGCACCTTCGCGTGCACGCTACGCCCGCGTCAGCATGCTTGCGCTTGCGTTGAGCGGCACCATCGGTGCGCTTGCATCCGGCACTGCGGCTGCGCAAAGCACCACTGCAGGCATTTATGGCAGCGCGCCCACTGCTGCCGGCGCAACCGTTACGGCGCAGAGCGACACCGGTTTTGCACGCACGGCGACCGTCGACGCCAGCGGGCGCTACGCCATCGGCAATCTTCCGGTGGGCACTTACACCGTCACCCTGCAACGCGACGGCCAGGCCATCGAGTCACGCAAAAACATCGCCCTGCGTGTCGGTGCTGGCACCGATGTCTCGTTCGGCAGCGGCACCGCGTCGGATGCCACCACCCTGGGTACGGTTACCGTAACCGGCAAGAACATCTCGCCGGTGGATGTGTCCGCAACCGCCTCGCGTACCGTGATTACCGCCGAGCAGTTGCAGCGCCTGCCCCTAGCACGCTCCGGAGAAGCGATTGCACTGTTGTCGCCCGGCGCCGTCCAGGGCAGCGGTTATTTCGGCAATGCGATTTCCTTTGGCGGCGCTGGCGTCACCGAAAACGCCTACTACCTCAATGGGTATCTCACCTCGAACCCGTTGACAAATATCGGCGGCGTCACCCTGCCCTTCGGCGCCATCGATCAACAGGAAACCTATACCGGTGGCTACAGTGCGCGCTACGGCCGCTCGGCGGGTGGCGTGCTCAGCCAGGTCGGCAAGCGCGGCACCAACGAGTGGCATTTCGGTGCGCAGGTGCTGTGGCGGCCCAAGTCGCTGTCCAGCGACAACAAGAACGTGCTCTATCCCACGACCACACCGCCAGACGGCTATGAATACAGCGACCCATCCCTGCCAGGCAGCTTGTACCGCAGTCGCAAGGACGACCAGTTCTGGAACACGGTATACAGCGTCTATGCCGGTGGCCCGCTGATCGAAGACCGCCTGTTCGTCTTCGTCGCCGCCGAGCAGGAGCGCAGCGAAGGCGTGTCGACCGCACGCCGCGACGACCCGGTGATCGGCCGCAACAACTACCGCATCGATGAGCCGAAGGTCTACGCCAAGGTCGACTGGAACATCAACGACAGCAACATCCTCGAACTGACCGGCATCAAAAACAGCTATCGCGAAGCTGGCGCCTATAGCGACTTCCTGGGCTACGAAGGGCTCGGTGGCGATGCTGCCGGCGCCTTCGCCGATACGGTCAAGGTCAACGACCGCTACTACATCGGCAAGTACACCAGCTACATCACCGATGACCTGACCTTGAGCGCGACATACGGCAAGAGCAGACAGACCGACTTCCGCAACAATCCCAGTACTGCGGCACGGCTTTCCGGAACGAATCTGCAGGACCCAGCCATCACCGGGGGGCAGGAAATCCGCAACAACCAGACCTCCAGCCAGGCCCGGGATGGTGAAAACACCACACGCGGCTTGCGGATCGATCTGGAGTACGTATTGGGCGTCCACACACTGACCGCGGGTGTGGACAACATGCACTTCGATGCGAGCAATGAAGGCGTCATCACTACCGGGCCCGGTTACACCTGGACCTACGGCCGTTCCTCGCGCCCCACCTCGCCGATCCGCGCTGGGCTCGGGGTTGGCCCGGCAGGTGGCAATGGCTATTTCGTCAATCAGACGGTGTTCAACACCGCCACCAGCATGTCGGTCGAACAGAAAGCCTACTTTCTCGAAGACAAGTGGCAGGTGACCGATACGCTGCTGCTGACCTTGGGCATTCGCAACGACAAGTTCACCAATTTCAACGATGCCGGCGTGGCCTATGTGTCCAGCGGCGATCAATGGGCGCCGCGTCTGGGCGTGAGCTGGGACGTGTTGGGGGATTCGTCGCTCAAGGTGTATGGCAACGCCGGCCGCTACTATCTGGCGCTACCGAACAGCGTGGCCATCCGCGGTGCATCGCCATCCACGTTCACGAACGAGTACTTCACCTACAGCGGTATCGATGCCCAGGGCAATCCCACCGGACTGACGCCGGTTGCGGTCGATCCATCGGCAGGATTCACCTGTTCCGGCAATGTCGTCTCGGCCGGCCTGGAATGCGGTCAGGCGCCGGATGCGGCCGGCATCGCCGCCACCGACCTCAAATCGATGTACCAGGACGAGTTCATGCTTGGCTTCGACAAGACGCTCGGCGAGAACTGGGTGACCGGTGCCAAGGCCACCTACCGCACGCTAGGCGCCACCATCGACGACGTCTGCGACGCCGACCGGATGCGGACCAAGTTGACCGCGATCGGCGTGGATCCCAGCACCGTCAACGTCCCAGGCTGCATCATCTTCAATCCCGGGGAAACCAATTCCTTCAGCCTAGCCAACCTGGATGGCTCCGGCCGCACATCGGTCTCGATGTCGCCGTCGGACTGGGGCTTCGACAAGAAGGCCAAGCGCACCTATCTGGCCGTGGACCTGTTCCTGCAGCACCCCTTCGACGGCAGGTGGGAAGGCCGCATCGACTACACCTGGTCACGTAATTTCGGCAACACCGAAGGCCAGATCAAATCCGATATTGGCCAGACCGATGTCTCCAAGACCCAGGACTGGGATGCCGCTGCGTTGATGTGGTATTCCGGCGGCTACCTGGCCAACGACCGTCGCCACCAGATCAAGCTGTACGGGTCGTACCAGATCGCACCGGAATGGCTGGTCGCGGGCAACATCCGCATCCTGTCCGGCACCCCGAAGTCGTGCCTGGGCTACGTCAGCATCAATGGCATCAGCGAAGATTCCGATGCCGGCGATCCGATCGGTTACGGCTCCGCCCACCACATCTGCAACGGGCAGCCCTCCCGTCCGGGCGATGCCGGCCGCTTGCCGTGGACCAAGATCGTCGACCTGGGCCTGACCTATCGCCCGGCGTTTGCCGACAACAAGCTCGCCATGACGCTGCAGGCCTTCAACATCTTCAACGAGCGCAAGCCGCTGCAGGTCGATTCCACCTGGGAAGACGGCGCGTTCACGCTTTCCAACACCTACGGCATGGGCGCGTTCTTCACCCAGCCCCGCTACGCGATGTTTTCGGTGTCGTACGACTACTGACGCACTCTCCCGTCAGCGTCGTTTCCCCGGCCCGGTCACGGGCTGGGCTTTTCTACCGCAACGCCCAGCTTCGGCTGGGCGTCTGCATGCCAATGCTTGTGTAATGCCGTTTTAAGAACCAGCTGGTCATCGAGATCGACACGACGGCGAATTGGCCCCGGCATCCTTCGCAACGTGGCGCGTCCTTCGCAGATGCGCGCCGTGCTTGTGCAGCCGCGCGCGCTGCGGTAAACCTACGCTACCAGATGGTGTAGTGCGTCCGGGCCGCGCTGGTCCTTTCCGCAGTTCCGTTTTGGAGGTGGATGATGGTTCGCACGCAATCGCAGGTTTCTTCCCGTCCCCTTGGCATCGACACCTCGCGCGTCCTGGCGATGAGCACGGCCGTGGCATTGTACCTACTGGCGGGCGGGTTATTGTTGATTCCGCTCTCGCACCGGGCGATTCCGCAGCAGACCGCGCCCAAAGAGCGTTGGATTTTGCCGATGCTGGTACTGCAGGATCCGGCGCCACCGCCGCCGGTGTTTCCGATCGAAGTGAAGTTCAAGCCGAAAACGCATTCTCCGACCAAGATGGTGCCGGTGCCTATACAGACCCCGGTGATCAGTCAGGAGTCCGTTGTCGACAGCGCACCGTTTGCTGTTGCCACAACGGTCTCCGACGTCGTCGCAGAAAGCGCCCCCCCG
The DNA here is from genome assembly GCF_001908725.1 of Xanthomonas vesicatoria ATCC 35937. Taxonomy (NCBI): domain Bacteria; kingdom Pseudomonadati; phylum Pseudomonadota; class Gammaproteobacteria; order Lysobacterales; family Lysobacteraceae; genus Xanthomonas; species Xanthomonas vesicatoria. The sequence continues at coordinate 1,096,622 of NZ_CP018725.1, forward strand.
ACAACAGCGCCCAGCGGGCCGGTCGAGGCAGGCCAGTTGCAGTATTTGAGTTCCCCGGCGCCGAGCTATCCCGTGGCTGCACTGCGCGCAGGCCAGCAAGGCACGGTGCTGCTGCGCGTGTTGGTCGGTACCGATGGACGCCCGGCCGAAGTGAGCGTGCAGACCAGCAGCGGTCATCGCGCGCTCGATCTGGCCGCGCGTAGCCAGGTGCTGCGCAGCTGGCGCTTCCAGCCGGCGATGCAGAACGGCCAGGCCGTGCAGGCCTACGGATTGGTGCCGGTGAGCTTTTCCTTGAATTGACCTGTTGACTGACGCGGCGGCCTGCAACTGCAGCCGCCGCACACTGCAAAAGTCCACGCACCTGCTGGCGCCAAGCAACCCGCCAGGAACGCACGCGTGCTAGGTAAGCGCAGCGGTCACATACAGAGTCACTCACCTGCCGCAGCACCAATGGAGACGCCCGTAATGATCTGCCGCATTACTGGGCTGAGCTGCCAACACAAGAACGCGAGCGGCAGCCCGACGGGTCCCGCCGACGCGTTCAAAACCGACAACGGCGCGCGACACACCGCGTCCATAAGGTCTGATCGCATTCGCCTGGAATGTTGAGCAAGCTTAGGCATTCTTGGTATCAAGCAAGCCGTTGCTTGCTGACTGAGGAGCTGTCAGGCGCGCCGAATCGGGCGATTGGCCGGCATCGCCGCAGCGTGGTGCAATTGCTCGACTACGATCAAATGCGCGGGCATGCTTCGGAAGAGTAAGCGGGCCGATTTCGCGGGCCTTTGGTAATCAAGTCCCTGGTGAGGCCAGCCGCACGGCGCCCGCGTCACACCATCACGCACGATGGTAAGGGTGATTGGCCAGCATCGCGGCAGCGCGATACAGCTGCTCGGCCACGATCAGACGCACCAGCATGTGCGGCAAGGTGAGCGGGCCGATCGACCAGCTTTCGGTGGCATTTTTCAGTACTTCGGCCGCGTGGCCTTCCGGACCTCCGATCAGGAAAGCCAGGTCGCGCCCCTGCCCCCGCCAATGCTCCATGCGCTGCGCAAGTTGCTCTGAACTCAGCGGCCGGCCGGGCACATCCAGCGCCACGACATGCGCGTTCTTGGGGAGCGCGGCGATGACGCGGCGGCCTTCGTCGTCGATGGCGCGCTGCCCATCGCGTCCCTTGCCGCGCAGGCCGGGTTCGATCTCGACCAGCTCCAGCGGCATCCAGTGCGACAGACGTTTTTGATATTCGGCAAAACCTTGCGCCACCCAGGCCGGTGCGCGCTCGCCGGTGGCGATGAGTCGGCATTTCATCCGTACATGATATCCGCGTCACAGCCTGGGCAGTCCGTGGCGATGTGCCGTCGCGTGTCATGGCGTGGTTACAGGCGGCAATTAGTGTCGCCGGACAACCCAGCCCCGCAGGAGTCGTTCGATGCCGATTTTCGATCCCGCCCGCCGCCAGGTTCTCAAGGGCAGCGCCGCCATCATGGCCGCCGGCGCCCTTGGCAGCTTGGCCGCCTTGCAATCGCGCCAGGCCCAGGCCGCCACCTCCCCGTCGGTGCGGCTCGCACCGGTCCCCAGCCGTTACGGCCCACTGGCCCCGGTTGCCGACCAGAGCACCGGCCTGCCGCTGCTGCAGCTGCCGCGCGGTTTCAGCTACCGCTCGTTCGGCTGGAGCGGCGACCGCATGGACGATGGTCAGCCCTGTCCCGACCGTCACGATGGCATGGCCGTGGTCGGCCTGCGCCGGCCGGACTGGCGCCCAGGCAGCGACCCGCTGCGCGGCCTGGAATACGTGTTGATCCGTAACCACGAACGCGGCGCCGGCACACCGTTCCGCGCACCGGCCATGTACGACACCGGCATCGTCAGCGGCACCCAGTCCGCCGGCGGCGGCACCACCACGCTGAGTTACGGCCGCCGTGGCTGGGGCTGCCTGGAACCCAGCCTGGGCGGCACCCTGGTCAACTGCGCCGGCGGCCCGACCCCGTGGGGCACCTGGCTGAGCTGCGAGGAGATCAAGACCAATGCGGTGTCCAGCACCGGCCGCAAGCACGGCTACGTGTTCGAAGTGGACCCGGACAGCCACCGCACCACCGGCCGGCCGCTGGTGGGCCTGGGCCGCTTCAGCCACGAGGCGGTGGCGATCGATCCGCGCACCGGCATCGTCTATCTCACCGAGGACGACCGCAACAAGGCCGGGCTGTACCGCTTCATTCCCAACGACCGCCGTGGGCGTAACGGATCGCTGGAAAACGGTGGCCGGCTGCAGGCCGCACGCGGGCGCGGGCGCCGCAATGCCGATCTGACCGTGGTCAGCATCGGCCAGCAATTCCAACTGGAATGGGTGGATATCGAAGAACCGGATCTGGACAGCATCGCCGCGCCGGCCGGCTTTGCCGATATCGGCGCCAACGACACCTTGAGCGGCCCGTTTGCGCAGGCCTGGGCCGATGGCGCGCTGCGCATGAGCCGCGGCGAAGGCATCTGGTACAGCTACGGCAAGCTGTTCATCGTCGACACCAGCACCGGCGTGGATGCGCAGGGCCGGCGCGGTTACGGCAATGGCGCGGTGTGGGTGCTGGACCTGTTCACCCAGCGCCTGAGCGCGCTGTTCGTCAGCGGCAACCAGCTGGCGGCGCACAACCCTGACAACGTCACCGTCAGCGCACGCGGCGGCGTGGTGCTGTGCGAAGACGGCGGCGAAAGTCCGGACGACTACGGCCCCGGCGCGCGTCTGCTAGGCCTGACCCGCAACGGCGAATCGTTCTATCTGGCCAAGAACAACGTGCAGCTCACCTCGCAGCAGATCGCCGATGCCGGCAAGACCATTGCCGAAGGCGATTACCGCGACACCGAGTTCTGCGGCGCCTGCTGGGACCCGTTGGCACGCACCTTATTCGTCAACATCCAGACCCCAGGCATCACCGTGGCGATCACCGGCCCGTGGGAACGCGGGCCGCTGTAAGCCGCGCAGTCCTGACGCTGCTGCACACACAAAAACGGCGCCCCAGGGCGCCGTTCGTGCGTTCTGCATCACATACGTGCAGTGCGTCGACTCAGAGCTGCTCGTCGGCGTCGTCTTGATCGGACGGACGCTGGTCGCCTACCGTCCACAAGCGCTCCAGCGCATAGAACTCGCGTACGCGCGGCAGCATCACATGCACTACCACGTCGCCCAGGTCCACCAGCACCCACTCGGCCTCGCGCTCGCCTTCCACGCCCAACGGCATCACGTCCAGGCGCTTGGCGAACTTGACCACTTCTTCGGCGATCGATTTGACATGGCGGGTCGAGGTGCCCGAGGCCACCACCATGTAATCGCACACGCTGGACTTGCCGCGCACGTCGATCTCGACCACGTCCTTGGCCTTCAGCTCCTCCACGGCCTCGCGCACGGTAGCCAACAGGGCCGGCACAGACGGCGGCGGATTCGGAAGGGAGGTCTTGATGACTTGGGCTTGACTGGTCAAAGCGGGCAACTCGATGGAATTGGCGGGAATTATAGGCCGGTCCGGGCGGACGCGTGTTCAGCTAGCCGGGCGGGCGCAGCCATACAGGCCTTCCCGCGCGATAAAGCCGGCCACGGCCGGCGGCACCAGCGCGTGCCAGGCGCCACCTGCAGCGATCTGTGCGCGCACCGCGCTGGCCGATTCGCCGCGCAGCCGGTGGTGCAACTGCCACAGCCCGCCGGCCGGCGCAGCGCGCAATGCATCGGTACTGCTAGCCCAGCGGCCCTGCACCGCAGCGGCAAGTTGCGGCGCATCGCTCAGGTCCAGGGAGGTTCCCGGCCGCGCGGCAATGACAAAGTGCGCCAGCTCGAACAACGCCTCCCACTGGTGCCAGCGGTGCAATCCAACGAAGGCATCGGCACCCAGGAGCCAGGCGATGGGCGTGGCGGGGCCGAGTGCCTCGCGCAGCTCGCGCAAGGTATCCACGGTGTAGGACGGCGCCAGCTGTCGGCGGGCGCGCTGCAGCTCGCGGCTGTCCAACTGCAAACCCGGCTGACCGGCAAACGCCAGTTCCAGCATCTGCGCACGCTGCGCGGCCGTGGCACCGGGTGCGGCGCGATGCGGCGGATCGGCGGCCGGCACCAGATGCACGAGCGCCCCGAGTTCGTCGCGTGCCGCGCAGGCAATGGCCAAGTGACCGAGGTGGATCGGGTCGAAGGTACCACCGTAGTAAAGGTGGAGCCGGGAATCGGGAATCGGGAATCGGGAATCGGAGCGGCCGGCAGCCGGTGCGGCCGGCCTGGCGTCAGACACCGACGCGGTGGTCTCAGTGCCGGTGGGAGCGACAACCTCCTGGCTGGTCGGTGCAGTGGTTCGGGTTTCGGATCGCGTGTCCCTGTTCACGGACGCGTAGTTTCCGGGCCCGGCCTGCCCCGCTGTCACGCCAGCAATCTCACCGCGCGCGCTTCGGCCACCGCGACCAGCAGGCGTTCCAGGCCAACCCAGGCATCGCCGTCGGCGCGGCCCTTGGCCATGCGGTCGACCAGACCGGCCTCGGCGACGAAGCGTTCCCAGCTGCGCGGCTCGGGGTGACGTTGCAGTGCGCGCTTGAATGGGGCCTGGCGGGATTCCCACAGCCCCTGCGCCTTCATTTCGGCAGCCAGGTTGCCGCCATTGGCCTGCACCTTCGCCAGTGCAGCGGTGCGCAGCAGTTCCTTGATCAGGATCGGCATCAGCGCCGCGACCGCTTCGCCTTCGGCACGCAGCCCGGCGAGCATGCGGATCACCGCGGCGGGCTGGCCGGAGAAGGTGGTTTCGGCCAGGCGGAACACGTCGTACCGCGCGGCATCGGCCACCAGCGATTCCATCGCCTCAAGATCCAGCGTCTTGCCGTCGGCCAGCAACGCCAGCTTGTCGATCTCCTGCGCAGCGGCCAGCAGGTTGCCTTCCACCCGCTCGGCCAGGCGCTGCACTGCGGCTGCGTCGGCGCGCAGGCCCCGGGCGCGCAAGCGGCGCTCGATCCAGTCGGACAATTCATGCGGCTTGATCGCCCAGGCCAGAGCAATGGTGCCGATGCGGCCGATCGCCTCGGCCCACTTGCCCTGATGCGCCTTGCTCCAGTCGTTGGCGGTAATCAGCAGCACCACATCCGGCGGCGGGTTGGCGCAGAAGCGGGTGATGACCTCGGCGCCGTCTTTGCCCGGTTTGCCGCTGGGCAGGCGCACTTCCACCAGCCGGCGCGGGCTGAACAGGCTGGGCGCGTTGAAGCTGGCATCCAGCTGGTTCCAGTCGAACTCGCGGCCGTCGGCATCGAACACTTCGCGCTCGCCAATGCCTTCGGCGCGCGCTCGCCCGCGCACCGCATCGGCGGCTTCGAGCACGCGCAAGGTTTCCGGGCCGGCGATCAGATAAGCCGGCTGCAACGGCTGATTGGACTGGCCGGCCAGCTGTTCGGGGCGAAGTTCCATATCGAAAACGCGGTTGCGGCTTAGTTGCCCGATGTCGGCGCCGGCGGCAATGACGCCGGCACGCTGGATTCGGGGGTCGTCGTGGGCTGTGCCGGCGTCGTCGGAGCCGGGGGCAAGGGCGCGGTCGGCGTGCTTTCCAGGCTTTCGCCGCGCTGTATGCGCGCACGCACCACGCTATCGATACGGCGCAAAATCGAGGCCGACATGTCCTTGCGCAACTCGTCGGCCAGAATCTCGCGCTCGGTCGCGGTACCGGTGGCGTCCACCGGCGGCGACACATAATCGCGCGACAGCTCGATCACCTGTTGCGGCACCAACACCGAGCCATTGGCAGTGGTGACGGTGAAAATGGCCGCATAGCGCAGGCTGTATTCCTGCGCGCGGCCCTGGCTGTCGATGGCGATCGGCAGATCGCCCCAGCGCTCGGACAACACCTGCACCTGCGCAAAGCCGCTCTTGGCGTCTTCATCCGCCAGGGTGGCGCCGGACGCCTTGAGGCCGCGCCGCAGCAATTTGGCGAGCTCGCTGTACTGCACTGCGGACTGCACCTTCACGGCGGGGGTATCGGGCGGCAACGCAAGCGAATTGCGCAGGTGGAAGCCACAGGCGGTAAGGCTGGAGACCAGCACGAGGGACGCAGCGAAAGCAGTAGGAAATCGAATCATGGGCACAGTCTGGATGAGCGCCCCGGCGGCGGCAACAGGCGGCTAGCCTGACGCAGCACGCGTGAACGGGGCTTGATAGGGCGCCGCGGAAAAGAGCGGCGTCCAGAAAGGACAAGCGCGTCGCCACGCGCCGGTGAAACGAATGATCAGAAGCTACCCCCAACAACTCACCCGCACGTCGCCAAGCGCGACTGAGATGACGTGCCAGGAACCATGGCGGAAACTTCACCCGTGTGTCGCGACGCACCAGTGCCGTTAATCGCAGAGAACCACTGCAGCAATCGGACCCGCGTAGCACCACCCGCCAGTGCAGCACATTGCCCCTACCACCGCAGCAACCTTGCGCCGCGTCGCCACCGCCGCTCCGGGAAAGCGCCCGGAGCGGCGGTGGCAACCCGACCGATCAGCAACGATCACCCCGCCACGATGTTAACGATCTTGCCCGGCACGATGATGATCTTGCGGATCGTCAGCCCATCCAGGAACTTCGCGGCATTGGGTTCGGCCTGGGCCAGCGCTTCGATTTGCTCGCGTGCCGCGTCCGCTGCCACCTCGATGGTGCCGCGCAGCTTGCCATTGATCTGCACCGCCAGGGTCAATGCATCGCGCACCAGGGCGCTGGCATCGGCCTGCGGAAACGCGACGTCTTCCAGCAGCGTTTCGCCACGGCCCAGCACCTGCCACAACGCGTGGCTGGCGTGCGGGGTGATCGGGTTGAGCAGCAGCACCATCGCTTCCAGCGCTTCCTGCCGCACCGCCCTGCCCTGGTCGCTGGCGTCGTCGAACTTGGCCAGCGCGTTGGACAACTCCATCACCGCGGCAATGGCGGTGTTGAAGCTGTGGCGGCGGCCGTAGTCGTCGCTGACCTTGCCGATGGTTTCGTGGGTCTTGCGGCGGATCGCCTTCTGCTCGGCGCTCAGGCTGGCGGCGTCCAGCACAACGGCGGCGCCCTCACCCACATGCTTGTGCACCTGCACCCACAGCCTGCGCATGAAACGCGCCATGCCGTCCACGCCGGCTTCGTTCCACTCCAGCGATTGTTCCGGCGGCGCGGCGAACATCGAGAACAACCGCACCGTGTCGGCACCGTACTTGGCCACCATCGACTGCGGGTCCACGCCGTTGTTCTTGGACTTGGACATCTTCTCGGTGCCGCCGATGTGCACCGACTGGCCGTCGGCGAGCAGCACCGCGCCGGTCACGCGGCCGCGCTCATCGCGCTGGATCTCCACGTCGGCCGGGTTGATCCAGTCCTTGCCGCCGTTGTCGGCGTCGCGATAGAAGGTGTCGGCGATGACCATGCCCTGGGTGAGCAGGTTGGTTACCGGCTCGTCGCTGTCCACCAGCCGCGCGTCGCGCATGAGCTTGTGATAGAAACGGAAGTACATCAGGTGCAGGATCGCGTGCTCGATGCCGCCCACGTACAGGTCGGCCGGCATCCAGTAGTTGGCGCGCCGGTCGACCATGTCGCGTGCGTTGGGGCTGGTGTAGCGCGCCACGTACCAGCTCGACTCCATGAAGGTGTCGAAGGTGTCGGTCTCGCGCTCGGCCGGGCCGCCGCAGTCCGGACAGGTGGTCTGGCGCCAGGTCGGGTCGGTCTTGATCGGCGAACCGGTCCCGGCAAATTCCACGTTTTCCGGCAGCACCACCGGCAGTTGGTCTTCCGGCACCGGCACCGCGCCGCACTTGGCGCAGTAGATCACCGGGATCGGGCAGCCCCAGTACCGCTGGCGGCTCACGCCCCAATCGCGCAGACGGTAATTGACCCGGCGCTGGCCCTGACCCTTGCGCTCGAAGCGCTCGGCCAAGGCTTCGAAGGCGCCGCCAAAATCCAGGCCGTCGAACTCGGCCGAATTGATCAGCTCCAGCGTGCGGCTCTTGTCGGTGTACCAGTCGCGCCACTGGGTGGCGTCCCAGGTCTGTTCGTCTTCATTACGTGGCTCGCGCAGCTTGACCACCTGCACGATCGGCAGGCCGTACTTGTTGGCGAACTCGAAATCGCGCTGGTCGTGGCCGGGCACGGCCATTACCGCACCGGTGCCGTAGCCCATCAGCACGAAGTTGGCCACCCACACCGGCACCTGCTCGCCGCTGATCGGGTGGACCGCGGTCAGGCCGGTGGCCATGCCGCGCTTCTCTTGGGTTTCAAGCTCGGCTTCGGACACGCCGCCGTGCTTGAGCTCTTCCAGCAGGCGCGCCAGGTCGGGGTTGGATTTGGCCGCATGCAGCGCCAGCGGGTGCTCGGCGGCAATCGACACGAAGGTCACGCCCATCAGCGTGTCCGGGCGGGTGGTGAATACACGCAGCGGGTCCAGTGCGGCGCCGTCGGTATCGCGCACGTCGAATTGGATCTCTAGCCCTTCCGAGCGGCCGATCCAGTTGCGCTGCATGGTCTTGACCGAATCCGGCCAACCGTCCAGCTGATCCAGGCCGTCCAGCAGTTCCTGGGCGTAGTCGGTGATGCGCAGGAACCACTGCGGAATCTCGCGTTTTTCGACCAATGCGCCGGAGCGCCAGCCGCGGCCGTCGATCACCTGTTCGTTGGCCAGCACGGTCTGATCGATCGGGTCCCAATTCACCACCGCATTGCGGCGATAGGCCAGGCCCTTGCGCATCAGCCGGGTGAACATGCGCTGCTCGTGCACGTAATAGTCCGGCGTGCAGGTAGCGAACTCGCGCGACCAATCGATCGCGTAGCCCAGCGATTTCAGCTGGCCGCGCATGTGTTCGATATTGGCGTAGGTCCACTTGGCCGGCGCGGTCTTGTTCTTGATCGCGGCGTTTTCCGCCGGCAGCCCGAACGCATCCCAGCCCATCGGCTGCATCACGTTGTGGCCGGTCATGCGCTTGTAGCGGCTGACCACATCGGAAATGGTGTAGTTGCGCACATGGCCCATGTGCAGCGCACCGGACGGGTACGGCAGCATCGACAGGCAATAGAACTTCGGTTTGTCCGAAGTTTCGTCGACCTGGAAGGCGCGGGTGGCGTCCCAGAACTGCTGGGCGGAAGATTCGACCTGCTGCGGGTCGTAGGCGTTCGGTTCGACGGTGGACATTGGGAGCGGATGCTCGGGCGGTGCAAAGCGGTACAGGGTACCGCAGTGCAGCAGGTGCTCCAAACCGTTACCGCAGCGCGGGCGACTTTGCCGGCCAACTCCACGCCGCCACGGCCAGCCAGCCGACCCACGCCAGGAACGCCAGGCGCTGCGCGATGGCCTGACGCAGCAGGCCGGGCGGGCCGAACGCCAGCACCGCCACCAGCAGCCCGGCCACTAGGCTGAGCCAGGCCAGCGCGCGGGTCTCGGGGGCATTGAGCAGCGCCGCGGCGATCAACAGCATGCCCGGCACAAACGCCACCGCCCACAGCAACCAGGCCGTGGCATGCGCCTGACTGGCGCGGCCGTCCAGATCGGTGGGATCCAGCGGCAGCATGCCCATGCCGACGAAGGCCAGCCCAGCCAGCACGATCAGTTGTCCGCCCACGCGCAGGCTCCAGCTGGCCTTGGGCGGCATGCGCGCCAGCAGGCTGACGCCGGTGACCATGCCCAGCGCACCGACCGCAACAAACGCCAGCAGGTTGAAGCCCAGTGCGTGCGGCACGCCTTGCGCGCCGAGCAGTGCGACCGGGTGGCTGGCCTGCAGATAGCCCGGCAACGTGGCGCCGAACCCGGCCACCGCCAGGACGAACACGGTTGCCGCGATCAGCCCCAGGTAGCGCTGCGCGCTGTCGGTGGTTGCCATTGCGTTACTCCAACACGGGGCGCCGTGCGCCACCAGAACGCGGCATTGTCAGGCCGGGCGGTCGCGGCGTGAACCCCCGCCGCTGCCAGAGCAGTACGCCTAACGGGCACGCCGGACCCGGGAACGCGTCATTGCGGCAAGGCTTGTGTCGGCCGGGTTTGCCACCATTACCATCCACTATTGCCGTCATCCCATCAGGAAGCCCATGTCCGACAAGCCGCATGTATTCGATGTCACCACCGACACCTTCGAGACCGAGGTCCTGCAGAAATCGTTGACGACACCGGTGCTGGTGGACTTTTGGGCCACCTGGTGCGGGCCGTGCAAATCGTTGACGCCGATCCTGGAAAAACTGGCAGGCGAGTACCACGGCGCATTCGAGCTGGCCAAGGTCGATGTGGACAAGGAACAGCAGATCGCCGCGGCGTTTCAGATCCGCTCGGTGCCGACGGTGTTCCTGGTCAAGGGCGGCGAGATCGTCGATGGCTTCCCCGGCGCGATGCCGGAAGGCCAGGTGCGCGAATTCCTGACCCAGCACGGCGTGTTGCCGGCCGAGCCGCAGATCACCGAAGAGCTGCCGCCCGAGGCACCGCTGGACCCGCAGGCCCAGGCCGCCGCGCTGCGCGAGGCCATCGCCGCCGAGCCGGACAGGGACGAGCTCAAGCTGGACCTGGCGCTGGCCTTGCTCAGGACCGGCGACACCGCCGAGGCCGAGCAACTGATCGATGCCCTGCCCGCCAACCTGGCCACCGACGACCGCGCGGTGCGTGCCAAGGCCCGCCTGAGTTTTGCCAATGTGCTCAAGGACGCCCCGGACGCCAGCGCATTGCAGGCCAGCGTGGACGCCGATGGCGCCGACCTACGCGCGCGTCACCTGCTGGGCGTGCGCCATCTGCTCGACGGCAATGACGAAGCGGCGCTGGAACAGTTCCTGGAAATGCTGCGCCAGGATCGCACCTTCGACGACAACCTACCGCGCCGCAGCCTGATCGATGCGTTCCGCGTGATCGAAGACGAAGACCTGGTCGGCCGCTACCGCCGCAAGATGTCGGCGCTGGTGTTCTGAGAGCGCCTGGCCGTGCAGTGCGAGGCGCGGCTTCGCGTGCCTGAGATCGGTTGCCTGCGCTGCGATCGGTTGCAGGCACCGTGTCGACCGCAAAATTCGGCATGCGACGGTGCAAGGTCTGCATCCTGCGCCGACCAAGGCGCGAGGCCCGCCCGCAATCAGGGCACCGCGCACCGTGTGTCGACACCCTCGCAGCAGCCATGAACGCGTAGGAGCGGACGTGGCCGCGATAAGGCATTTCCCGTCGCGATGCATCGCCCACGGCTAACGGTGACGCGCCATCGCGGCCAGGTCCGCTCCTACTGACGAACGCTTGTGGCGTTAGGTAGCGCAACTGCGCGGCCGAAGATGACGAAGGCCTGGAGCCGACCCACATCACGCGCACGGCCGCTTCGGTGAACGGCCATTGGCGCCGTCACCATACGCATGCGAATGTTATGCTGCGCACCCGATCTGCCATGGAACCAGGCCCGCATGCGCGCTTCACTATTCAAGCTCGGCATCAACCTGTGGCCGCCCTATCTGTTCTCGGGCATCCACGTCACCGTGTTATCGGCTGACTATCGCTTTGCACGTGTGGAATTGCGGCAGCGCCCGTGGAATCGCAATTACGTGGGGACCCACTTCGGCGGCAGCCTGTTCGCGATGACCGATCCTTTCTGGATGCTGCTGGTCATGCAGAACCTGGGACGCGATTACTACGTCTGGGACAAGGCCGGCAGCATCGAATTCGTCAAGCCCGGGCGCGGCACGGTGAGCGCGGATTTTGTGATCGACAACGACATGCTGGCCGATCTGCGCGAGGCCACCGCCAGTGGAGACAAGCATCTGCGCTGGTTCGAAAACGCAATCCACAACCGCGATGGCGACGTCGTTGCGCGTGTGCGCAAGCAGCTCTACGTCAAGCGCAAGCCGGCCCGCTAACTGCAACACGGTCGCGCTGTCCACGCACAGACGATCGATGTCCATGCGCCAATCCGATCGTGAGGCATCCGCTCGATGTGATCGTCATGTCTGCAACGCAGGCAGCGTGTCGACGCTGCTCACGACACACTCGCTGCGACATGCAGATTCTTGAGTCTCCCAACTCACACGGAAACGCCCGCATGAAAGCGATCAACATCCTTACCCTGGTACTTCTTATCGTCGGTGGAGTGAACTGGGGCCTGGTCGGCCTGTTCCAGTTCGACCTGGTGGCCGCGCTGTTCGGCGGACAGGACGCACCACTCGCACGCGTGGTCTACATCTTGGTCGGCATCTCCGCGCTGTGGCAGCTGGTGCCGCTGTTCCGCAACAACCACGGTGCGACCGAACGTCACACCAGCCCGCACGTGCGCAACCACTAAGCGGCCGCCGCAACACGCGGTCATCAACGACACGATGTCGGCGTCATGCGCCGACGTCGTGATATGCGAATCGTCACTTTGCGTCCCTGCGCGCCTTGGTCAAGAATCAAGCACCTCTCCTCGCTGGTGACCTTCATGCTGCTGCGCACTGTTGCTTCTGCCTGCCTGCTCGCCCTGGCCCTGCCCACCGTCGCCGCCAACGCGGCCTATCGCAGCCCGCAACAGATACTGGACAGTTCACCGGCCGCCGCATGGCGCGTGCTCGATCCCGAGCGCACTCTGTACCTGGAGCTCGATGGCGGGCGGGTCATCATCGAGCTGGCGCCGCAGTTTGCGCCCGAGCATGTAGGAAACATTCGCACGCTGACGCATGAGCGCTTCTGGGACGGGCTGAGCATCTATCGTTCGCAGGACAACTTTGTGGTGTAGTTCGGCGACCCCGATGCCGATACGCAGGGCAAGGCCAAACCCCTGGGATCGGCCAAAACGCATCTGCCGGCCGAGTTCGAGCGTGCCTCGCAAGGCCTGGATTTCCAGCGTTTGCCCGATAGCGACGGCTGGGCACCGCAGGTCGGCTTTGTGGACGGCTTTCCGGCCGGGCGCGACAGCGCCACCGGCAAGACCTGGCTGGCGCATTGCTACGGCACCCTGGGCGCGGGCCGCAACATCGACGCAGACAGCAGCATCGGCACGGAGCTCTACGTGGTCACCGGCCAGTCGCCGCGCCAGCTCGACCGCAACATCACCGTGGTCGGCCGCGTGGTGAAGGGCATGGAACTGCTCAGCGTGATTCCGCGCGGGCCCGATCCGATGGGCTTCTACGCCGATGCCGCGCAGCGTTCGCCCATCCGCGCGATTCGTCTGGCCAGCGAAGTTCCGGCGCCCGAGCGTACGCCGCTACAGCTGTTGCGCACCGACAGCCAGACCTTCCGCGACATGACCGAAGCACGCCGCAATCGCAGGGACGATTTCTACAAACGCCCGGCCGGGCATATCGATCTGTGCAATGTGCCGCTACCGGTGCGGACGCCGCCGGCTGGCTGAATTGCGATTCGGGATTGGGGATTGGTGATTCGTAGAAGCGGGCTGCGCGTGGTTAGCGCAGCTCATAAACGTAGCAGGCAGTGGTCCGGCGGGTGTGGCCGGTGTACTTGGAACCGGAGTGGCGAGTGGTACATGTGGACTTCCAACACCGTCCGCACCCGCCCGGCGCCGAGCGCAATGGCCTTGTTCGCCGCTCTTAACGCGCCCGCTGGCTGAAGGCGACGCTGCCCAGGATCAGCGCTGCGGCCAGCAGCATGGTCCAGGTCAGCGGTTCGCCCAGCAGCGACCAGGCCAGCAGCGCGCCGAATACCGGCACCAGGTAGGTCACGGTGGATGCACGCGCCGGGCCGATGCGCTGGATCAGGCGGTAATACATCAAGAATGCCAACCCGGTGCAGACCACGCCCAACGCGGTCGCGCAGGCCCAGGCTACTGCCGGCACCGGCGTGGTCGGCCATTGCAGCCAGGCCAACGGGGCCAGCAGCAACGCACTGCATCCCAGCGTAGACGCCGCCGACGCAGCCGGTGGCAGGTCGCCCATGTGGCGCTTCACCAGGTTGTAGCCAATGCCATACAGCAGCGAGGCGGTGGCGCCGGCCAAAGCTGCCGGGCCCACGCTCAATCCGGCCGATTTGCCGGTCGCCAGCACCAGCACGCCGATGAATCCGACCAGCAGGGCCAGCGCGCGTCGCGTGCCGATGCGTTCGCCAAAGAACAAAAACGCAATCAGCGCAGTGAACAACACGGTCATCGCATTGCAGATCGCACCGACAGCGGCCGGCGCGCGTTGTGCGGCCCAGGCAAACAACAGAAACGGCAATGCGGAGTTCAACACGCCGATCGCGGCAAGCATCGGCCAACGGCGTAAGGGGAACCGATCGCGTGCCAGCCACAAAAACGGCAGCAGAACCGCCGCTCCCAGCGCCAGGCGGATTTCCACCAATGCCACGGTGCCGAACTTGGGCGCAGCCACACGCATGAACAAGAACGAGCAACCCCATACGATGCCGAGAAAACCCAATTCGAGCGGGGTGCGCCATTCACGTGCCGCAACGGCCGGCTGCAGCGACGATTGCGCGCTCATGGCCGTACTTCCGCGGCGTGCCGTACGGTGCTGAAACGGCGGAAGACAAGCTTGAGCAAATAGCGGTACATGGCACGACCATCGCGACGGGATGACGCAGCATCGGCGGCCATCGCAGGGCCGACAAGCGCGTAGTATCGCGGTCAGCCACAAATCTGACTCATGCCTCGATGAATCTGCGTCCGACCCTGCTGCCCGCACTGGGCGTGTTCGCCGCCGCTGCGCGCCATCAGAACTTTGCGCATGCTGCCGAAGAACTGCATCTCACCGCCAGCGCGGTCAGCCACCATGTGCGCAAGCTCGAAGCGCTGCTGGGCGTGACCTTGTTTCAGCGGCTGCCGCGCGGGGTCAAGCTCACCGCCGAAGGCCGTCAGCTGGCCGATGCCGCCAGCGCCGCCCTGGCCGAGATCGCCGCGGTGGCCGGCAACCTGCATCCGCGCGAAGATGCCATCCCGCTACGGGTGACCACGCTGCGCTCGCTCTCGTACTGCTGGCTATTGCCGCGCCTGCCGCGCTTTTGCCGCGCCCATCCGCACATCCGCCTGGACCTGCAATCGGATCCGGCGTTTTCGCGTTTCGAAGAAGGCGGCCCGGAATTGGGCATTCGGTATGGGCAAGGCGCGTGGCCCGGACTGACCTCGCACCATTTGATGGACGATGAACTGTTCCCGGTGGCATCGCCCTCGTTGCCGGAAGTGGCAGCACTGCGCACGCCAGCGCAGATCGCCCAGTTGCCGCTGCTGAGCGATATGTCGCCGCAGGGCTGGCGCGACTGGTTTCGCGCCGCCCAAGTCCGTGGCTCCACGCTGCCGCCGATGCATACCTTCAACGACAGCACCGATGCGATGCGCGCGGCGGTGTACGGCCTGGGCGCGGTGCTTGCACGCAAGCACATCGCCCAGCCCTACCTGCAACGCTACGAACTGGTGCGGCTGCCAGGCCCCACGCTCAAGGCGCGCTACGCGTATTACATCGTGCACCCCAGCCACCGCGAGCCCAGCCCGGCAGCGGCGTTATTCATCGACTGGCTCAAACGCGAAGCCATGGACGAGCGCACGCCGATGCCCGCATTGCCGGCAGAACTGGTGGCGCTGCCGGCGGCTTGAGGCAGTTGGTTTCATCCCTGTCGTGTTGCCGACCGGGCTTTGCGTGCCCGCCTGCGTCGCGCGTGGCGCTCGAAGTGTGCGCAGGTGCTGTCGGATGGATTTGGCATGCCGGTGCGAGTGGCTAGTCCGGTATCAACCACTAGCCGCGAGCTGCACCGCAACGCCGACAGATCCCTTTTCGCTTTCGACGGAAGCAGCACACCATCGCCACCCACGGCAAGGCTCGCGACAGTCGCCAGCCGTATCCGCCATCGGGTGCGCGGCGCTACCAAAGAAACCGCTTGACATCGGGCACCACAAAATAAGTAATTAGCTAATTCGTTAATTACTTAAGCCCTTATGTCCATCGACCGCGTCTTTGAAGCCCTCGCCTCCCAGCCCCGCCGCAAGATGCTGGCGTGCCTGGCGGAACAGGAACTCACCGCCGGACAGATCGGGCAACTGTTCGAAATGAGCGCGCCGGCCATCTCGCGGCATCTGTCGGTGTTGGAAACCGCCGGGCTGGTGTCCAGCGAGCGTCGCGGCCAGTTCGTGGTCTACCGGCTCACCCCGGACAACCTGGTCAACACGCTCAGCAGCTTTGCCTTTGAAGTCTGCCCGGCCTCGGCGCCGCTCAAGCGCAAGGCGCGCGCCTTGACCAAGAAAACCTCCTGACTTCCTCCGGCCGCAAGGGACTCATGCCGATGTTCAGCACGCCTCAGCAACGCCCTGCCGACGCACACGCAGGTTTTCCGTCGGTCCGCCTGGAGTCCTATAGCGGCGGTCTGCCGGTGGAGGTCGCGCTGATCGCACAGCTGGGCGTAGGCGCAGGCAACCCATTGATCGACCAGGCCTGCCGCCGCCAGCGCGCGCATCCCGGTTTTCACGATGCGCTGGACGAGCCGTCGGCGCGCCTGGCCGGCACCGACTTTGCGCAGGGCGAATCCACCGCGCTGTTCTCGTTTGCAGTGGGCGCCAACGGCCACCCATTCCATCGCCACGCCGGGCACCGCATGTTCACCGCCATCACCGGCAGCAGCGGCGCGCAACTGCGCTTTTGCACCGCTTCGATGGAGCAGATCGAACAGGACCCGCAGCACTTTCTGGCCGCATTGCGGCATATCGACCTGCCGGCGGACTGCCTGTTCACCGTGCGCTTTGGCGGCACCTGGCATCAGTTCGCACCGCTGAAGGCGCAGGCCGCACACCCGGCGTTTTTCGCGCTGTCGTGCCATAGCGATGAGGCCGGCGGCGAGTTGAGCGATGCGGTGCGCGCACGCGTGCTGTCCGGCACCGCCGATATCGCCACGCTTACCGAAACGCTGCCCGACACGGTGATTGCGCTACTGGCTTCGGCGCAGGTGCGTGCACTGCAGATTCCCACGGTGGGCCTGTCGCTGGCCGCGGCACCGGGCAGCAGCCGGTTTGCATGGTGCGGCCGACTGCGTTCGCTCAGCGGCAGGCTGCGCCAGGCGTTTGGCCGGCTGCGTCAGCCAATGGGGTTTGTTGCGCTTGCACCGCAGCTGGCGCAGGTTAGTGTGCATACCGAGCTCAAGCCCGATTCGCTGTTGACCCGGCATCTGCAACGCTTTGATCATCAGGACAGCGTGCGCCTGCGCCTGCAGCCGCATCAATTGCGTCAGCGGGGTGCGCACACCCTGATGGCGCTGCTGCTGGAAGGATTCACGCAGCGCGCGCCGCGCGGCGTGACCTGGCTGATGCGGCTGCGCAACGCGCTGGTGGCACCGCTGCAGTTGCGGACTTCGCCACTGGGCTGCCCGGTATCTTCGTTGCTGTCGGAACAGCGCGATTGCCTGTTCGCAGGGCGATTCCCGGTGCTTGCGCAAGACAACGCGCCGCTGGATCGACGCGTGCAGGTGTTGCTGGGCGCCGACGACCGTCACCTGATGTTCCGTAGCAGCGTCGGCGTGGAAGTGTTGGACGATGGCAGCGTGGAGCTGAGCCTGGAAACGCGGGTGGCCTGCCGCAACCGCTTTGGCCGCGTGTACATGGCCTTTGTGGACGGCGTGCATCATCGCTACATCGCGCCAGCATTGCTGCGCACTGCCGCCCAGGCGCTGCTGGTGCCAATCCACGGCACCGGCGTCGGCGCGGGGCACGTGAGCAGCGGGCGCACGCAGCCATCACTCGATCTTGCCTGATGGCTGCCTAGGCTTTGGGTCCCCAATCCAAGGAAGCTCTCCCATGCCGACTCTTCGCATGCGTATCACCGGCACCGACGACGACGCACGTGCCATCGCCAACCTGCTGCAGAGCATCGAAGGCATCGAGCACGTCGAAGAAGTGGACGACCTGATGCCGCATCTGGACGACGACGATTCCAGCTCGGCCGGCCTGTCCGACGACGAAGGTCCGGGTAGCCACGAGTTCGAAGTGGAAGCCGGCAACGACGCCACCGCGCAGAAGGTGCGCGACGCAGTGCAGGAACTGGCGTTGCAGCTGGACGTGTTTGTCGAATACGAGTTCGACGAAGGCTGACCCTGCTTCCGGCGCGACTGCAGCATCGGTCGATGTCTGCAGTCGGCCTGCCCTTTCCTTTGCCGGAACCCTTGGTCAGCTGGCGCCTTGCGTCGACAGGCGATGCTCACACCGTAGGCTTAACGCAGCCGACAAACCGCGCGGCCGGTGCTCGGAACCGGAATGTACCACTCGCACATTCCGGTTCTGAGCGCGCCGCCAGCACTCACCTGACGATCGCGCGCTACGTTTTGGTAGCCGCTTTGCAGCACGCTAGAGACGACGCTGGCCGCCAGACTCCATGCAGACAGGCGATGCCAGTCATTGCACGCACCCGGCAGGACTCAGGCAGCGGTGCTCCATGGCGCCCGATGATGGCCCCAATACCCGGCGGGGATGGCAGTGCCACCCAGCCGCGCAAAGGTCAGGACATCCGGCGCCGCCGCGCACGCCAGCGCCACGCCTGCAGCAGTAGCCAACCGGCGAGACCTGCCAGTAACGCCACCGGCAGCAATGCCGCCACTGCGCGGATCACGAACGCCACGCTGGACGAAAACACCTGCCCGAATTCGGCAGAGGCCTGCGCAATCTCGCTTTTGCCCTGTTCCCCGCCCGTACTACGGAAGTTGAGCGTCAATAACTGGGTGCGGACGCGGCGTTGCTGTTGCGCCGATTCCTGCTGCGTTTGCTGCGCTTCGGCCTCGATCTCGGCAAGCCGCTTGGACAACGCAAGCAAATCGCTCACCGCCAGATCGCGGCGCTGCTGCAATTCCAGCAGGCGCGCGTGCTCCTTTTGAAGACGCGCCTGCGCCAGCCCGGTATCGGCAATCTGCTGGGCCAGATCCTCGGCACGTGTGCTGCGTGCGGCCACCTCGCCATGTTGGCCGGCCAGTTGCACCAATGGTTCGACGCCATCGGGCACCGTGCGCACGCGAACGCTGCCGCTGGGCTCGCGTCCGCCATCCTGTTCCACTGCCAACAGCGCGCAAGTGCCGAACTGCGCGCTCTGGCAGGCAGCGCGCACGGCCGCGATGCGCTGGCCGATCTGATCGCCGGGCAATTCGATCCGCACATCGTGCTCGTAGGCAAGCGCATTGCCTTGTGCGGCGGGTGGCGCCGGCGCCGGGGCACCGCCGTCTGCGGCCATCTCTCCCGGATGCCGCGCACATCCGCACACGGCCCAGCCGATCAGCAGCGCGACGCCGCACCAGCGCATGCCAGGCCTCATCGGCTGGCTCCATCGACCTGTTGCACGCTCAAGGTAGTCAAATCCAGCGCCGGGAGGCAGCGTACGTTGACCACCACGCTGGCTTCGCCGGTCTTGGGGTTGGCGCCCTCGCTGAAAGGCGCGATGCCGCACTGCGGACAATGATGGTGATCGATATGGTGCCGATGGAAGCGGTACGTACCGACCGCCTCCGGCTCTGCCTGCAGGCGCAGCTGGGTGCGCGTGCCGAACCAGAGCAGACCACCGCGGCGGCGGCAGAGCGAGCAGTTGCAGTCGTAAACCTCGGTGATCGGCGCATCGGTCTCCAGTTCGAAAGCGATGCGTCCGCAATGACAGCTACCGGCATACAACATGGTGATCCTCCTTGGAAGGCGCCACCTCGCGGTGACGTACTACGGGCGAACACTGGCGACGCAACTGACGATCCGGCACCAGCCAGGGCCCGCTTGACGGGCTGCGTCCCGATTCGACCGCCACTCTAAACCAATGACGGATGCGGACAACCGCACAGTTGCCTATGCTGGGCGATTGCCTCCACCAGGACCCACTATGCGTCAACGCCTGCTTGTCCTCGCCCTGATCGCCGGCTTGAGTGCCTGCCAGCAGCAGCCCGAATCGCCCCGTGCCGGCACCACCCCGCCCGCCGGTGCGCAGGATGCGCAGACCCCGGATGCACGTTTTGCCGCGCTGTCCAAGCAAGCCCTGGACACCTGGATGCAGCTGTCGCCGGTCACCGCCACCCAGACCGGCGATCACCGTTTTGATACGCAGATCGACGATCTCAGCACCGCCGGGCGCCAGCGCAGTCTGGATGCCGGCAAGAAGTTGCTGGCCGAGCTCGAGGCGATCGACGTTGCCAAACTGTCGCGCGAGAACCAGGTCGATGCGGCGATCTTGCGTAACCAGCTGCAGTCGGAAATCTGGAACACCGAAGTCCTGCAAAGCTGGGCCTGGGACCCGCAGGTCTATAACGGGCTGGCCGGCAGCGCCTTGTACGGCCTGATGGCGCGCGAGTTCGCGCCACTGTCCGAGCGCCTGGCCTCGGCCACCCAGCGCATGGAAAAGATCCCCAGCATCTTCGCCCAGGCGCGCGAGAACCTGGACCCGGCGCGCGTGCCCAAGATCCACGCCGAGACGGTGGCCAAGCAGAACAAGGGCATCCTGAGCATCGTCGACACCTTCATCGCGCCCAACATCAGCCAGCTCGGCCCGATCGAAGCAGCGCGCGCGCAGGCGGCCATCGACAACCTGCGCAAGGCCGTGACCGAACAGCAGACCTGGCTGGACACCGTGCTGGTACCCAATGCCAAGGGCGACTTCCGTGTCGGTGCGGACAAGTACGACCAGAAGCTGAAATTCGCGCTGCTGTCGTCGCTGTCGCGCGCCGAGATCAAACAGCGTGCGGAATCCGAGCTCAAACGCGTGCGTGGCGAGATGTACGGCATTGCGCGCACCGTGCTCAAGGACAAGCCGGGCGCACCGAAGCTGCCCGCCTCGCCAACCGACGATCAGCAACAGGCGGCAATCGAAGCGGCGCTGGAGCTGGCCTATGCCGACAAGCCCGCGCGCGACAAGGTGGTGGACGCCGCCAAGGCAGCGCTGGCGCAATCCACCGAATTCGTGCGCCAGAAGGATTTGATGACGCTTCCAGATTCGCCGGTGGACATCATCCTGATGCCGGAGTTCCAGCGTGGCGTGGCGGTGGCGTATTGCGATTCGCCAGGCCCGCTCGACAAGAATCTCAAAACCTTCTACGCGGTGTCGCCCATTCCCGACGACTGGAACGACAAACAGGTCGATTCGTTCCTGCGCGAATACAACACCCGCATGATCCACTTGCTCAGCATCCACGAGGGGACGCCGGGCCATTACCTGGAAGGCTGGCACTCGGCCAAGTTCCCCTCCACGCTACGTGCGGTGCTGCGCTCGGGCATGTTCGCCGAGGGCTGGGCGGTGTACACCGAACGCATGATGCAGGAACAGGGCTATCTGGATAACGACCCGCTGTTCCACCTGGTGCAGCTCAAGTTCTACCTGCGCACCATTGCCAACGCCATCCTCGATCAGGGTGTGCATGTGGACGGCTGGGATCGCGACAAGGCGATGCACCTGATGACGCACGACACCTTCCAGCAGGAGAGCGAAGCCTCGGGCAAGTGGGTGCGCGCGCAGCTGTCGTCGGCACAGCTGCCAACATATTTCGTCGGCGTGCAGGAACATCTGGATACGCGCAAGGCGGTGCAGGACAAGCTGGGCAAGGATTTCAACTTGAAGGCTTACCACGACAAGATGCTGTCGTACGGCGCCCCGCCGGTGCGCTTTGCACGCGAGCTGATGCTGGATCAGCCGATCGAGTGATTGATCGCGTGTCGCGCTGGAGAGGCGTGCGATAGCCATGCCTCTGGACGGCTGCCTCTCCCTTCTTCCATCGGGAGAAGGTGGCCCGCAGGGGCCGATGCGGGGCGCCGCGGAAAGGTGTCACCGCCTGCGACGTCAAACGTCGCCACACGCCGTCGGAGGTGGCACACCAAGGGCGCTCCGCTCCGTACCCTCACCCCTCTCCCACCGGGAGAGGGGCCAGCGGCGAAGGTTGTCACGATTCTCCAGTCGAGCTTCAAACCTGCAGCATCCAGCACCGCACTTACCTGCACTTCTTGTCACGCATCCGCCGCAACAAACCCGCCGGTCTGCCGCGCCCACAGGCGTGCGTACAGCCCTCCCTGCGCGATCAGCTGCGCATGCGTGCCGGTTTCGACGATGCGTCCACCGTCCATCACCACCAGGCGGTCCATGCGCGCAATGGTAGACAGCCGGTGCGCGATGGCGATGACGGTCTTGTTGCCCATCAATGCATCCAGGCTGTCCTGGATCGCCGCTTCCACTTCCGAATCCAGCGCCGAGGTGGCTTCATCCAGAATCAGGATCGGCGCGTCCTTCAAAAGCACGCGCGCAATGGCGATGCGCTGGCGCTGACCGCCGGAAAGTTTGACGCCGCGCTCGCCCACGTGTGCATCGAAGCCGTGGCGGCCTTCGCCATCGACCAATGCTTCGATAAAGCCCTCAGCGCGCGCCTTGCGTACGGCTTCCAGAATCTGCGCATCGCTGGCCTGCGGCCGGCCATACAGCAAATTGTCGCGGATCGAGCGATGCAGCAGCGAGGTGTCCTGCGTCACCAGGCCGATCTGCCCGCGCAGGCTTTCCTGCGTGACCTGCGCGATGTCTTGCCCGTCAATCAAAATACGCCCCTGCTCCAGGTCGTAGAGCCGCAGCAGCACGTTGACCAAGGTCGACTTGCCCGCGCCGGAAGGGCCCACCAAACCGATCTTTTCGCCCGCGCGCACCTGCAGATCCAGCCCGGCGATTACCCCGCCGCGCTTGCCGTAGTGAAAATGGACCTGGTCGAACTGCACATGCCCCTGGATGACCCGCAGCGGCACCGCATCCGGCGCGTCCTGCACGGTGAGCGGCTGGGCAATGGTCTGCATGCCGTCCTGCACGCTGCCGATGTCTTCGAAGATGCCGTTGACTGTCCACATGATCCAGCCGGACATGTTGTGGATGCGGATCACCAGACCGGTCGCCAGCGTGATCGCGCCCACGCTGATCTGCCCGCGATTCCACAGCCACAGCGACAACGCGCAGGTGCCGACGATCAGGAACCCGTTGGCAACCGCGATGGCGGTATCCATGGCAGTGGTCACGCGCGTCTGCCGGCGATGCTTGACCGCCAGCTCGTCGATTGCATTACGCACGTAGGCTTCTTCGCGGCCGGCGTGGGCGAACAATTTGAGCGTGGAAATATTGGTATAGCCATCGACGATGCGCCCGGTGGCCTTGGAGCGCGCGTCCGATGCGACCCAGGCACGCGCCTTCATGCGCGGCACGAAGAACGCCATCAACGCGACATACACCACCAACCAGAGCAGCAGCGGCACCATCAACCACGGGTCGGCCTGCGCAAACAGCCACAGGGCGCTGCCGGTATAGACCACGATGTACCAGAGCGCATCGACCATTTGCACGGCAGATTCGCGCAACGAGGTACCGGTCTGCATCACGCGGTTGGCGATGCGGCCAGCAAAATCATTGTTGAAAAAGCCCAAGCTCTGGCGCACCACGTAGTTGTGCATCAGCCAACGCGAGCGGTTGCTCAGGCCCGGCACGATGGCCTGATTGACCAGCAGGTTATGCAACCCGGTGAACAGGGGCCGCGCCACCAGGGTGATCGCCGCCATCCAGAGCAGCTCGCCAGCATGACGGCGAAAGAAGTCAGCACCAGGCCGCTCGGCCAGCATGTCCACGATGCGGCCGAGGAAGTCGAACATCGCCACTTCCACCAGCGCCAACAGCAGCCCGGCGACCAACGTGGCCAGCAGGATCGGCCATAACGGCCGCAGATAATGCAGATAAAATCGCCACACGCTGCGGGGCGGCATCTCCCGCTCGATGGGCGGGAAAATATCGATCAGGGACTCGAACCAGCGGAACATTGCATGTACTTCGCGAACACCGGGCGGTCAGGCTAGCCGATCAGGCGTCAAGCTGCAGTGCGCTGCTTCAGCACGCCATGACGCGGCTGTGTCAGAAGGCGAATTTATTCACGAACACGCGCAAGCAGCCGGTTGATCTCGACAAGATCAAAGTGACCCGGGTCGAAACGCCCACCGAGCGTGGCCAATTCCTGCACATGCTGCGGGTGATCCGGGTTGGCGATGATCTGCAGAAATTGCTGGTAGCCGTCGATCCCGCCACGGCTTTCCGGCGGGCAGGCATTGGCACCATCGATGCAGCGTGCCACGCGCAGCCCCGCATCCGGCGGCAGCACGGCCTGCACCTGCACCGTGTGCTGCCAGCCTGCGCCGGCCCCATAGAAATAGCCAAATGCATCGAGCTCACCCAGTGCGCTTTCCAGGGTGACCCGCGCGGCATGCTTGAGCCGCGAGCGATCCGGCACATCCAGCCCGGACTCGCCGTAGCGCCCGCCGCCAACATCGAACTCGTACGGGTGCACACCGCTCCAACCCATCACCGGCTGCAGTACGCGATGCAAGGTCGCCAACCGCACTGCGCCAGCCACCAATGCACAGCGCCATACCAGCGGCGCACTGCCCGTCAATGCGACGTGCAGCTGGTAAATCGGCACCGGGGGCTGCACTGCCTGCTGGGCGGCCTTCTTTTTTGCCTTGGTCATGACGACTCGATTGCGGAGATCCGATGCCAGTATGGCGTCGATGGCACGCACGCCTCAATGCATCTGCAGTACGACTGCAGGCAGAACGCGGCGGACATCGGCTCACCAGGCAGTGCGTTCATCTGAAGCGCACAGCGCATGACGCGTCGCGATCACCCGCCGCTGTGCAGGCTCCAACAGGCGACCTGCATGACGTATCACCGCCAACACGGACAATCGACAGACAACCGTGCATTGCCGCCAGCGATGCAGCTACGTCGCCACGCACGCAGTGGCAAACGTTCAGCGCTGCTGCAGACTCGGCACCGCATCGCTCACGTGGGCATGGCGACGCATGATCCAGTTGAACAGCGGTGTGGCCATCAGCGTAGACAGGATCGCCATCAGCACCAGCACCGAGAACAGGCCCTGTTCGATCACCCCGGCCTGCAAGCCGATGTTGATGATGATCAGCTCCATGAGCCCACGGGCGTTCATTAGCGAGCCGATCGCCAGCGCGTCGCGGTTGTTTTCGCCGGTGGCGCGCGCCGCAGCCCAGCAGGCCACGCCCTTGCCGATGAACGATGCCGCCAGGATGGCCACGCCGGCCAGCATGATCTGCGGCTGCAGCAACACGCTGAGCTGGGTTTTGAGCCCCGAATAGGTGAAGAACAACGGCAGCAGCAGCACCACCACAAACGGCTGCATCATCTCGCGCAGCTTCTCGGTCAATGCACCCTTGGGCAGGCACACGCCCAGCAGGAAACCGCCGAACACGGCGTGGATACCGATCGCATCCATCGCCCAGGCGCTGAGGCAGAACACCATCAGCACGATCGCCAGCACGCTGTTGCTGAGCGGCTGGTCCGGCACCACGTAATCTGCCAGGCGACGCAGCAGATGGCGGCCGACGAACAGCATGAACAGCGCATAGGCGACGCCACCACCAATGGCCAGGTATGCACTGCCCCAGCTGCCGCCGAAGCTCGCCAGCACCACCGCCAGGATGCACCACGCCGCTGCATCGTCGAACGCGCCGGCGGTCAGTGCCAGCGTACCCAACGGGCTATTGGTCAGGCCGCGCTCGTGGATGATGCGCGCCAGCATCGGAAATGCGGTGATCGCAATGGCCGCGCCCAGGAACAGCGACGCCTCCATGAGCTTGGCCTTTTCCGAGAACAGGCCGTCCACGGTGAGCAGCCATGGGCACATCGCAAATGCCAGCGCAAACGGCACTGCGATGCCGGCCAGCGACACGCTCATCGCACTGCGATAGCGCGCACGGAAGTGATCGCCGCGGAAGTCGGTACCGACCAAGAACATGTACAGGCCCACGCCGAATTGCGCGAACACGTACAGCACGTCCATGGTCTGCTTGGGGAACAATGCTGCCTGCACGCCCGGTGCCAGCAGACCGAATAACGACGGCCCCAGCATGACGCCGGCGATCATTTCGCCCACCACCTGCGGCTGCCCAAGGCGCTTGGCCAGCATGCCGACCAACCGACAGACCAGCAGGATCGCTGCGGCCTGCAGAAAAAAATACACCGACATCTGCGGAGTGGTCATGCGTGCGGGGACATCCTTGAGAAGTGCGCGGATCATAGCGAGCCGCGCCTTCGGAAGGTAGCCGCCGTGCGGGCGAGCGCGGCTGTTGCGGCATCGGCAGGAACATTCAGCCGCTCTGGATAGACACGCCCGCCTCGTTGAGTGCCGGGTGGCGCGCAGCGCAGCAGACGCGTCGCGGCCGCCGTCGGACGCCTGTCATTGCGAAGCGGCAGATGCCGCCGGAACCGGCGTCAACAGCAGATCCTGGAAATCGAAACTGAAATCGGTCAGTGGTGAGATCGCCTCCATGCGCATCTCGCGCACTTCGCCATCGGGCGTCAGCGCGAAATTGACGAAGGCATCGGCATTCAAGGAGCGATCGTCCCAGCGCACGATGAAACTGTCGTGCTGCCAGTGCTCCAGCGTGCCCACCAATTGGGCCGTCTTGGAAAACTGCAGCCGCAGGCGCTTGCCGTCCTGGCGAATCACCACATCGCCATACCATGGGTCGCGATAGGTGGCGGCATAACTACGCAGCGGCAACGAGGGCGTCGAGCCTGCTACGCGTGCGTCCTGGTGCTTCTTCCAGCTGGTGTCGGCATCGCTGTCGGCCTTGGCCACCAACTTGGCGTAGGCAGCGGTCCAGTCGGTCGGCGGCACCTGCAAGAACGCATCCAGCACCTGGAAGGTCACCGCGCTGAACGCCGCGCCTACTTCCTGGTTGGTCAACACCACCACGCCCAGTTTCTGATCCGGCAGCAGCGTCAAACGCGAGACCATGCCGGGCCAGCCACCGGTGTGCCACACCATGCGATGGCCGCGGTAATCGCTCAGGCTCCAGCCCTCGCCGTAACCGGCGAAGTTTGGCCGCGCTGCGGCAAGTTCTGGCACCGGGGCCTCTCCGACCATGATCGGCGTGATCATCGACCACATTTCCTCCTGGCGCTTGGCGCTGAATAACCGCGTGCCATCGGGCAACATGCCGCCAGCCAACTGCACCTTCATCCATAGCGCCATGTCGTGCGCACTGGAATAGATGCCGCCGGCCCCGGAGTTGTTGGACCAGGTCAATGGCGCGACCGTGCGCAAGTCGGTGAAGTCGTACTTGGCATGTCCTACTGCGGCGTTATCGCCGGGCTGCAGATGGTCGGCGTTGAAACGCGTGCCGCGCATGCCAATCGGGCCGAAGAGACGTTGTTGCAAGAATGCCGCGTAGCTCTGCCCCGACACTTGCTCGATCACTTTCTGGGCAACCGCGTAAAGGATGTTGTCGTACGCGTAGCGGTCGCGAAATCCGCCCTTCAGCGGCACCTTGGCCAGCCGTTGCACCACTTCTTCGGTGGTATAGCTGGTGGTCGGCCAGAACAACAGGTCGCCGGCGCCCAGGCTCAACCCGCTGCGGTGCGCGAGCAGATCGCGCACGCGCATCTCGCCGCTGACGTAGGGGTCGGACATCCGAAACCACGGCAGGTGGTCGATGACCTTGTCATCGAGCGACAGCTTGCCCTCGTCGGCCAGGATCGACAGCGATGCGGCGGTAAACGCCTTGGTGTTGGAGGCGATCGCAAACAGCGTGTCTGCCTGCACTGGCTCGGGTTTGCCGATCACGCGCACGCCGTAGCCGCGTTCCAGCACCACCTGACCATCCTTGACGATGGCAACTGCAATGCCGGGCACATCGAACTGCTTGCGCACGCGCTCCATCTGGGCATCGAACTGCTGCATGCCGGCCGGCAGCTCCGCCGCATGCGTCGTTGTCACCAGGGTTGACAGCATCAGCACGCCTCCCGTCAGCCATCCGTTCAAGGTCACTCCCAGATCTTCTTGTTATCGGTCAGATCGGTTG
Organism: Xanthomonas vesicatoria ATCC 35937; assembly: GCF_001908725.1. Lineage (NCBI taxonomy): Bacteria > Pseudomonadati > Pseudomonadota > Gammaproteobacteria > Lysobacterales > Lysobacteraceae > Xanthomonas > Xanthomonas vesicatoria. The sequence goes on from NZ_CP018725.1 coordinate 1,124,336, forward strand.
TTGTCGATCAGATTGCGCCACCGGCACTGTCCAGCGGCAGCGGCGTCACCAATACGCCATTGGTATCGGCGTACAGCCAATGACCGGGTACGAACGGGACACCGGCAAAGTTCACCGGCACATCCACATCGCCCAGATCGCGTCGTTCGGTGCGTCGCGGGCAGGCGGCCAATGCCAGCACGCCCAGCGGCAGCGTCGCCAGGATCTCGACATCGCGTACGCAGCCATGAATGAGCACGCCGGCCCAACCATTGGCCACCGCCTGCGACGCGATCTGGTCGCCCAGCAGCGCATGCTTCAGCGAGCCCTGGCCGTCCACCACCAGCACCCGCCCAGCGCCCGGCGTGGACGCCAGCTCACGCACGCGCGAGTTGTCTTCAAAGCAGCGCACTGTCGCAATCGAACCGCAGAACACTGTGCGCCCGCCAAAGTGGCGGAATAACGGCTCGGCAACGATCACCTCGGGAAAGCGGTCACACAGATCGGGCGTGGTCCAGGTCATCGGTGCAGTCTCGAGCGGCTGAGCAGGCATGGTAGCCGGCCCCGGCGGCGTATGGGTGGCCTGCGCATTGGTCGACAGACACATGACGTCTGGCAGCCACCGCCATTCACACGCCGCCGCAGCTACCCATGACGGCAGTTCTCCATCATTCCTCGATCATTTCTCGTCGGAACATGAACACCGCAAACCAAGGATGCGCAGCACGCGCGGCGGGTGACGGCGGCGGCCACGTCGGCCACTCACCTAAGCCAGCACGCGCATTCATGGTCAATGGTGGTGGCATAGATGTCGGGTATTTCAGGAATGTGGTCCGGTTCAACTGTCGGCGACGACGACAGTCTTCGCAGGCATGGCCATCGCATGGTGATGGCACTCAGACATCGCGGACACAACGCATGCGTTGCCACCGTCGCCAGCCAGGCAGTGATGCTGGCCGCCAGCGGCGAAGCGCCTGGAATCGGCGCGCGTCTCGGTGTTTCGCCCGATGGTCGCTACCTGGTCGCACTGGCCGGCCAGGTGCATACCCCCCCGTTGTTTCGCTTGCAAGGTGTCACGACAGGCGACCACACCGCCAGCGAGCTCGCGCAACGGATCCAGGCGTTGGGGCTGCAACGCACGCTCGAATGCATGGACGGTGGTTTTTGCATCGCCGTGCTGGATCGTCGCCTGCAGACCTTGTCCCTGGCGCGCGACCGCATGGGGCGCACCAGTCTTTACTACGGCTGGACTGCGCAGGGCTTTGCCTTTGCGTCCGAACTCAAAGCCATCGCATCACTGCCGGACTTCGGCAACCAGGTCGATCGCAATACGCTCACGCTCCTGCTGCGCTTTGGCTATATCCCCGCACCGTTCTGCATTTACCAGGGGATATTCAAATTGGCCGCCGGCGCAGTGCAGGTGTTTGGCTTGGCGGACGTGGAACGAGGCGCGGCCGGCCATGTTCCGAACGAGCGCGTGCGGTACTGGGATGCCAAGCGAACAGTCGAGGCGTTGATTACGCAACGACCGGCAATCGGCGAGACGCTGGCCATCGCAAGGTTGCAACACGCGCTTGATGGCGCCGTCGAACGCAGTGCAGCCAATACCGCGGGCGCCTTGCTTTCCGGTGGAACCGATTCAAGCCTGATTGCCGCACTGCTGCAGTCGCAGCGCGCAACGCCTGTCGACACACTCACGATCGGATTCGAAGATGCCGATCACGACGAAATGGACTGGGCCGGCAAGGTCGCCGATTACCTCGGCACCCGTCATACGGCGCACCGAATCAGCGACCAACAGGCGCTGGGATTACTACCTGGCGCTGCGGATACGTTCTGCGAGCCATTCGCCGATTCGTCGCAGATTCCCATGCTGCTGGCTGCCAGTTACGCGCGCACCCGCATGACCCATGCCCTGACCGGCGATGGCGGCGACGAATTGTTCTTCGGCCACGCCGCTTACGCGCGTGCAATTCGCAACGGTCGATTGACCGCACTGTTCCCGGAATGCCTGCGCGGCCGGTTGCAGCGGCAAGGCACGTATGCCTGCGAATCGGCACGTCTGGGCGGCTGGCGCGCAGTCCTGGGCGAAACAGCAAGCCGCTCGGTCGAAGACAGCTATCTACTCCGCGTATCGCGCTGGCGTCATCCGGCTGCCGTGCTGCGCGGCGCAAGCGAATATCCCACGCTCTACGATACCCCGACGGATCAACTCAGTGTAGGCGCGCCAGGTGAGCGCGTGTTGTTTCTGGATGTTGCGATGGAGCTGAGAGAAGGCCTGATGACCAAGGTCGATCGTGCCTGCATGGCGCACGGTTTGACGCCTGCTTCGCCGTTTCTTGATGCGGACGTGTTTCGACTGGCCTGGCAGCTTCCACTCGAGCTCAAGACTGCCGGCGGCGAACAGAAATACATCCTCAAACGTCTGCTGGAACGCTACTTGCCGCGCGAGCTGATCTATCGTCCCAAACGCGGTTTCGGTGCCCCGGTCGGGCGCTGGTTGCAAGGCCCGCTACGTGACTGGGCCGAGGCGTTATTACTCCCGACCCAGCTGGAACAACGCGGTATTTTCGAACCTGCGATCGTCAGCCAGATGTGGAGTGCGTTTATCGGTGGTCAACGCAAGTGGCATACGCATCTGTGGCCAATTCTCATGTTTCAAGCCTGGCAGCAACGCTTGTGTGCGACAAGTCGCACAGACCTCGACGCGCCCTGCGCTACTGGGCAGACCAGCTACCTCAGCATTGCCGCGCTACCGTGACGGTGGTCGCGCGCCCGCCTGGAAGTAGGTGCGAGAGAGCGGTGCACCTGCGTGGAGAGGTGTTGAAAGCCTAGGTCGCGCACCCGCAAATGATCGGCCGCTGCCGAGCCGACGGCAATACCGCGTGTTCACCCCAAGAGGCAAGCGCAACCATTGGCCGAGCGTCAGCCGTGCCGCAGTTGTCACATTGCCATCAACAAGCCGTGCGCAAGGCTATGATCTTCTTCGGCTAGAAATCAGATGGAGAACCGCAGCCATGATCTACTTCGCTATGCCCGCGTGTGCCGGCAATGACTGATCTGTTTGCGGATGCGCCACCGGCCCTGGACGGTGTCCACGTCGGCATCGGCGGTTGGGTGTATGCGCCGTGGCGCGCGGGCATGTTCTATCCCGAAGGCATGGTGCAGCGGCGCGAGCTGGAATACGCCAGCCGCCATGTCACCGCCATCGAGATCAACGGTACCTATTACGGGACGCAGAAGCCGGCAACTTACGCCAAATGGCGCGATGAGGTTCCGCCCGGGTTCGTGTTCTCCGCCAAGGCGCCGCGGCGCATTACCCAGTCACGCATATTGGCCGGCACAAAGGCGCAGGTAGAGGATTTCGTCGGCGGCATTGTCGAGCTCGGTGACACCCTGGGCCCGCTGGTGTGGCAATTCGAGCAGGGGCATCGGCTGCAGGCCGATGACCTGGATGCCTTTTTGAGCTTGCTGCCCAAACAGGCAGGCAAGCGCCGCCTGCGGCATGTACTCGAAATCCGAGACCATGCGGCGGTGGATGCGTCGCTGCTCGCGCTGGTGCGCCGCCACGGTGTGGCCACCGTGTTCACCGATTCGGACGAGCATCCCTCCTTTGCCGACCTCTCCACCGACTTCGTCTATGCGCGTCTGATGCGTAGCCAGGCACGTCTGCATGCCGGTTATCCGGCGCCGGCATTGAAACAGTGGGCCGAGCGGATCCACGCGTGGCGACGCGGCGAAGACCCGGCCGATCTGCCGCATGTCGACGCCACGTCACCGGCGGCCCGCACGCCGCGCGAGGTGTTCGTGTTTTTCATCAGTTCGGCGAAGGAACGCAATCCGGCTGCAGCGATGGCGCTGTTGAAACAGCTCTCTACTGGATGACCTGTTGCTGGCAGCGGCGCCCCCGCTGGCCAGCATATGGGGCGACGTGTTGAAGCAGCCAACACAGCCACTGCGCTCACCGCCAGGCGGGTGCGGCCGGCACCTGGTGCGGAGCGTGTGCCATGCGTCAATTCCGTCTCTGGGCGCGCCGACTGCGCCCACCTGGCGGCTGTTCGCGAGGGTGTGTTAGCTGCTCCAACAAGGCACATTGCAGGGCGCCGATCGTTGGCTTTTCGGCGACAATAGGGCATGCCCACGACCGACCTGCGCAAGGCGCAACTGCAAATTCATTTCTGCGTGCTGCTTTGGGGCATCACCGCGATCCTGGGCAAGTTGATCACGCTGCAGGCACTGCCGCTGGTGTGGTGGCGCATGCTGATCGTGGTGGTCGCCTTGGCCTTGTGGCCGCGGGTATGGCGTGGCTTGCGCGGCCTGTCCGCACGGGTGGTGCTGGGCTATTGCGGCATCGGCGCGTTGGTAGCGCTGCACTGGTTGACCTTCTACGGCGCGATCAAGCTGGCCAACGCGTCGGTGGCGGCGACTTGCATCGCCTTGGCGCCGGTGTTCACCGCCGTGATCGAGCCTTGGGTGACGCAGCGGCCGTTCCGCCCGCGTGAGCTGTTGTTCGGCCTTGCTGTGTTGCCAGGGGTGGCGCTGGTGGTCGGCGGGGTGCCCGACGGCATGCGTGCCGGCGTGGTGGTCGGCGCGATTTCGGCCGTGTTCGTCGGGTTGTTTGGCTCTCTCAACAAACGCATGGTGGCGCATGCCGACCCGCTCACCGTCACTGCCCTGGAACTGGGCGCCGGCACGCTGACCTTGACCGTGCTGGCACCGGCCATGCCGCTGTTGCTGCCTTCGCTGCATGGCAAGTTGCTGACACTTCCCAGCCTGCACGATGGCGTGTTGCTGCTCGCGCTATCGCTGGCCTGCACCCTGCTGCCCTTTGCGCTGGCGCTGGTCGCGCTGCGTCATCTCAGCGCCTACTCTGTGCAGCTGGTGACCAATCTGGAGCCGGTCTACGCCATCGTGCTGGCCATCGCACTGCTGGGCGAGCAGCGCGAACTCACCCTGCAGTTCTATCTCGGCGTGGCCATCATTCTCGGCGCGGTCTTTCTGCATCCGGTGCTGGAACGCCGGCGCAAGGTGGTGCACCCGGAACTGCTGGGCACGGCCGAAGCCAAGAACATCGTCGACTGAGAGCGGCACCACAACCATTGCGCTCACCGTCACGCAGGCAAGGTCGGTGCTCGGGCTCACAATGGACCAGCCGTAAGCTTCGGTCCGAGCGTGCCGTCCAACCCTACGCAACGCCTGCCCGCACCTGGCGTTCGCAGGCAACAACACCCACACCTACTCCAGCGCAACCACCTGATCGCGGCCGCCGCGCTTGGCGGCATACAGGGCCTGGTCGGCACGCTTGATCACCGCTTCCACGCTTTCGTGTGGATACAACATGGCCACGCCGATGCTCACCGTCACCGGCAGCGCAATCGACATCGTCGCCACGCTCTGGCGCAGATATTCGCACTGCACCCTCGCCTGCTGCAGGTCCACGTTGGGAAGCAGCAGCACGAACTCTTCGCCGCCGTAACGCGCGATGGTGCCGGCACCGGCCACATGCGCACGCAATAGCGCGGACAGCTCACGCAGCACCAAGTCGCCTTGGTCGTGTCCATGCACGTCGTTGACCACCTTGAAGTGGTCTACGTCCAGCAGCGCTACCGACAGCGGCTGGCTAGCAATGTGCGTCTGCTGCGTCGCTGCAGCCAGTGCCGCAGTGAAAGCGCGGCGATTGGGCAGGCCGGTCAGCGGGTCGGTACGCGTCTGCTCGACCAGATCGGCGTTGACCGCTTCCATTGCCGCGTAATACTGCGCCATCTGCTGCTCGTACCATTCGCGCTCGCGCAGCTGGCGACGCAGCTGCTTGCCGGCCAGACGCAGCTCCAGCAGATGCGAGGCCTGTCGCGACAACGCCTGCAGGGCTGCGCGTTGGTCGTTGCGCAGCTGCGCCGGCGCCTGGTCGAAGACGCAGAGCGAACCCAGCGGCATGCCTTCGCTGGTCACCAACGGTGCGCCGGCATAAAAGCGCACGGCGCCTTCACCGGTGACCATCGGGTTGTCGAAAAAGCGCGGGTCCAACAAGGTGTCTTCGACGGTCATCACCTCGTCAGGGCGCAAGATGGCATGCGCGCAGAAAGAGAGATCGCGCGACGCTTCGCTGCGCGGAACTCCGTGGGCTGCCTTGAACCATTGCCGGTGTTCGTCCACCAGCACCACGGCCGCCATCTGCGTCTCGCACACGGTAGACGCTACCAGGGTGAGATCGTCGAAGGCGCGCTCGGGCGGCGAGTCCAGCAACTCGTATTGGCGCAGGGCGATCAGCCGCTCGGCTTCGTTTCCTGGCAATTGCGGTTTGATCACGCGCCCAGCCCCCTGCTGAATCGTTATCGTCGGCGGTATGCCAAAACCCCTTGGAGCGTGCCATCCGCACAAGCGGCCACTGGCCGTCTGCGCATCCGCCACTTGATCCACCGGCCGGTTTACCAGTCGGTACGCTGCGGCAGCAAGCCGTGCAATTCTGCATCGCTCAGGTTGCGCCATTGCCCCGGCTTGAGTGCGGCAAGCTTGATGTTGTCGATCCGTACCCGCCGCAGTTGCGTCACCCGGTAATCGAATTCGGCGGCCATCAGGCGGATTTGCCGGTTCAAGCCCTGCTCCAGCACGATGCGAAAGCCGAACTTGGCAATACGCGCGGTGCGGCACGGCAAGGTGGTCTCGTTGTGGATGCGCACACCACGTGCCATGCCACGCAAGAATTCGTCGGTCACCGCCTTGTTGACCGCCACCAGATACTCTTTTTGATGGCGATTTTCAGCGCGAAGGATCTCATTGACGATGTTGCCGTTGCTGGTCATCAGGATCAGCCCTTCGGACTCCTTGTCCAGGCGGCCGATCGGGAAGATGCGCTGCTCATGGCCGACGAATTCGACGATATTGCCCTTGACCGAACTCTCGGTGGTGCAGGTGATGCCCACCGGCTTGTTGAGCGCGATGTAGACATGTTTGCGCCCCCCGGGCTTCTTGGCCTCGCGCGCGCGTAGCGGCTGGCCATCCACCAGCACGGTGTCTTCCTCGCCAACCACCGCGCCGGTGCCGGCGACCACGCCGTTGACGGTGACGCGGCGTTCGCCGATCAGGCGGTCGGCCTCGCGGCGCGAGCAGAAGCCGGTATCGGCGATATGTTTGTTGAGTCGGATTGTCATCGCTGGATTATCGGCGATTTGCAGCCGGCAACGCACTCTTGCACCGTCACCATCTGGCGCGCGGAGGGCTGCCGGCCAGCCTAGCCGGTCACCGCCAGCAGTAGCTGTGGCATGACCAGCTCTTCCAGCGGGCACGGGCGGTGCAGGCTGAAGCCTTGCACCTGGCCCACGCCGGCATCGCGCAGGCCGGGGATATCCGCCTCCGACTCCACCCCTTCGGCAACCACTTCGATGCCCAAGGCCAGGCCGACCTGGGCAATGGAATGCACCGCGGCGCGGTCCACCGCGTCGTGCGCGTAATTGCGCACAAAGCCGCAATCGATCTTCAACACATCGACAGTGAATTGCTTGAGGTAACCGAACGAGGCCAGGCCGCTGCCGAAGTCGTCCAGCGCCACATGGCAGCCACGCGCGCGCACGCTCTGCACGAAGCGCTGCGCATGCTCCAGGTCGCCGATGACGGCGGTCTCGGTGATTTCCATGCACAGCTTGGACACCAGCGTGGGGTAGCGCTCGAACAGGGCGCAGACGAAGTCGAGAAAATCCGGCTGCGCGATCGATTGCGCGGACAGGTTGACGTGGCACAGGTCCAGGGTCGCCACATGCATCGGGTTGTCGGCCAGCTGCGCGCACAAGGTTTCAAGCACATAGGCGTCGACCATGCGCCCGAGACCGTAACGTTCCACCGCGGGCAGGAATTCGCCGGGGCTCAGCACGCGTCCATCGCGCGCGCGCATGCGCACCAGCACCTCGTACTGCAGCCGTCCGGGGTCGCTCAGCACCTGGATCTTCTGTGCGTACAGCAGCAGCCGCTGTTCGGCGATGGCCTGCTGCACGGCGCTGATCCAGCCGCCGTCATGCCGACGCCGCGCCAATGCCAGATCGTTCTCGCCAAAGCACCGTATCCGGTTGCGCCCTTCTTCCTTGGCTGCGTAACAGGCCAGATCTGCCGCGGTCATCAAGGCATTGAGATCGCTGGCACCTTGGCGGATTTCCACCACGCCAAAGCTGCAACTCGGTGTCAGCGGCCGGCCGCCCTGATGGCTCCACGGCTGCCCGAGCACGCCATGCATGCGTTCCAGCAATGCCTGCGCCTGCGCCAGATCGGTGTTGGCCAACAGGATCGCGAATTCGTCGCCACCCAGCCGCCCCAGCCAGTCGCCCGGACGCAGCTGCATGGTGATGACGTCGGCGAAGTGGCACAGGAACTTGTCGCCAACCGCATGACCGAAGGTGTCGTTGACCAGCTTGAAGTGATCCAGATCGACGAAGCACAACGCATGGCAGAGCTGCGGCGATTGCGGCGGCTCGATCAGATGCAGCAGGCGACGCTCGATCTCGCGCCGGTTGATCAGGCCGGTCAAGGCGTCGTGGCGCGCATGGAAGGCGACTTCATCGGCCAGTTCGTGCGCGTGCGAAACATCTTCGATCACCGCCAGCACCAGGGTGGGTTCTTCCGGGCCAGGCTCCACCAGCGAGGCGCTCCAGCGGCCCCACATCACCCCGCCATCGGCACGCAGAAAGCGCAACTCGCCGGACTGCATCAGCCGCGGCCAGTCGATCATGCCGCGGCTGTCCAGCACGATGTCATCCGGGTGCATCACCTCGGCCAGCGTGCAGGCCTGCAGCTCTTCCGGACGGCAGCGCAGGATGTTGGCCATCGAGACATTGGCATCCAGCACGTGGCCGCTCAGATCGAACTTGACCATGCCCAACGCTGCCTGCTGAAACGCGGTGCGAAAGCGCCATTCGTGCGAAAGCAGATAGTCGCGTATGCGGCGCATCGCCAGCACGCAGGTGACCAGCACCAACAACAAGGTCGCCAGGCTGCAGACCACCATCAGGTCGTGCAGCAGCCGTGCGCAGAGGATCAGCTGCGCCTGGAATTGCGCCGCATCATGGCGCATGCGGCCATCGAGGAGATGCAGTTCGTCGCGCAGGGTCTGCAGCGCGCGGGCATCCGGTCTGCTCGCGGCTTGCACGGAGGCAGCACGGTCGGCCAGTGCACTCAGCTTCAGCAGGTCGGCATCGGTGTGCTTCCACATCGTGATGGCATCGCCCAGATACGGAAAAACCTGCCCGTAGCGGTACAACCGCACCATTTGTGGCATGTCCTCGCGGGCATTGCGCCCTGCCGCGAGCCCGGCATACACCGCCGCCCAGGCAATCACCGGCTGTTCGACCGCCTCACGGGCCGCGCGATCGCCGAGGGGCACCTCCAATGCACGACAGGCGGCCTGCAGATCGGTCGGGTCGCCGCTCGCCAGGTAGCGCTCCAGCCAGTACACCGACTCCTGCTGGGCATTGGACCAATGGCCCTGCCCAACGATCCAGGCGGTGGCGCCGGACTGGATTTCGATCGCCAGAGCAGACAGCACGGCCATGCCGACAGCCACGGCCATCAGCAGCGCCAAGGGGAGCGTCAGCCAACCGCGCACCATGTGCATGGTCTGGCCACTGCGTGTGCTGCGTGCTGCCTGCGCCATTGCCATCCTCATCCAACCGCCGCCCAATGCGAGTCAGGCGCCCAGTGGGCGCCTGAAGGCAGTAGCGGCCGTCATGGCCGAGTCTGTATGGCGGCGTCCGTCTGCCGGACAGCCGGTGGAAAACGTCAGCCTGGCTGACCATTATCCGGTTGTGCGCCCGGTCGGAACACGCCGAGTTGCATCAAAGCTATGTCCTAAAAGGAATAGCGGCGCTGGTACCGGCTGCGCATGCGCTTCGCTGCGCAACCGATTGTCAGCGTGACTTACTCGCCGCGCGGCTTGGGCGGACCCTTGCGATGCGGCGCGCCGGCGCGATCCATCGGGCGCCCCGGGCCGTTCGGGCGACCGGACGGCTTGCCACCGCGTGGAAAGCGCGGCTTGGACGGCGACGCTGCGGCCTCGCCCTCTTCCAGCTTGCGCATGTTGAGCTGCTGGCCGGACACCCAGACCTTCTTCAGGTGCGTCAGCAGCTCGCGCGGCATGTCTGCCGGCAGATCCAGAATCGAGTAATCGTCCTGGATGTCGATCCGGCCGATGTAGCGGCTTTCCAGGCCTGCCTCGTTGGCGATGGCACCGACGATGTTGGCCGGCTTCACGCCGTGGGTGTGGCCCACTTCGATGCGGTAGCTCTCCATGCCGAACTCCGGCTCGCCGCGCGGCGCAGGCGGATCGCGACGCGGACGCTCGCCGCCGGCATCGTCGCCACGCGGCGGACGCGGTGCGCGCTCGCCGTCAGCGCGCGGGCCGCGTTCGAACTTGGGCTCGAAACGCGGGCGCTCGCCACGGTCGCCGCGGTCGGCACGCTCGTTGCGCTGCGGGGTGAACTCCTCACGCGCGCCACGTACCGGCGGGGTCAGCAGGAACGGGGCATCGCCCTGCAGCAACTTGGCCATTGCTGCGGCGATATCGATCGCCGGCACGTTGTTTTCTGCCTCGTAGCGTTGCAGCAGATCGCGATACATATCGATCTGGCCGCCGGCCAGGGTTTCGGTGATACGGGTCATGAAGCGCGCCACGCGGGTGTCGTTGACCGCATCCACGCTCGGCAGCTGCATTTCTTCAATCGGCTGACGGGTCGCGCGCTCGATCGAGCGCAGCATGCCCTTCTCGCGCGGGGTGACGAACAGGATGGCGTCGCCATTGCGGCCGGCACGGCCGGTACGGCCGATGCGGTGCACATAGCTTTCGGTGTCGTACGGAATGTCGTAATTGAGCACGTGGCTGACGCGCTCCACGTCCAGGCCGCGGGCGGCCACGTCGGTGGCGACCAGGATGTCCAGCTTGCCGTCCTTGAGCTGGGCGATGGTCTTCTCACGCGCCGCCTGCTGCATGTCGCCGTTGATGGCCGCCGCGGCCAGGCCACGGGCCTGCAGCTTCTGCGCCAGCTCTTCGGTCCCGGCCTTGGTGCGCGCGAAGATGATCATGCCGTCGAACGGCTCGACCTCGAGGATGCGGGTCAGCGCGTCCAGTTTGTGCAGCCCGCTCACCCACCAGTAGCGCTGGCGGATGTTGGCCGAGGTGGTGGTCTTGGCCGCGATGGTGACCTCGGCCGGGTCCTTCAGATAGGTCTGCGCGATGCGACGGATCGCCGGCGGCATGGTCGCCGAGAACAACGCCACCTGGCGCTTTTCCGGCAGCTTCTTGAGCACGGCTTCGACATCGTCGATGAAGCCCATGCGCAGCATTTCGTCGGCTTCGTCCAGCACCAGCGTCTTGAGCTGGGACAGATCCAGGGTGCCGCGGTCCAGGTGATCGATCACCCGGCCCGGGGTGCCGACCACCACGTGCACGCCGCGCTTGAGCGCGCTTAGCTGCTGGGCGTAGGGCTGGCCGCCGTAAACCGGCAGCACACGGAAGCCAGGGATGGCTTCGGCATATTTCTGGAAGGCCTCGGCGACCTGGATGGCCAGCTCGCGGGTCGGGGCCAGCACCAGTGCCTGCGGCTTGAGCTGATTCAGATCGGCGTTGGACAGCACCGGCAGCGCGAACGCGGCGGTCTTGCCGGTGCCGGTCTGCGCCTGGCCGAGGACATCGCGCCCGGCAAGCAGCGCGGGAATGGTGGCAGCCTGGATCGGCGACGGCGACTCGTAGCCAACGTTGGCAACGGCTTTCATCACAGCGTCCGAGAGGCCGAGGTCTGCAAACAGCAGCGGCGCGGAAGATTCTTGGGTCATGGGTAACTCCGGAGGCGCCGCACGGAGCCGGCAGGCGCAAAGCAGCATAGTGTGCGCCCTTACCCCCCTTCGTGTCGAAGGGTCGTGACGTTTTGTTCAGGTTGTGAGGATTCGCCCGCTCGTGCGAATCATCCTGACATGCCTTCCTGCCCGGCACCGGAGCAATGCCACTGGACACAAACCTGCAAACCTGCGTCAGCGCCCTGCTCCAACAGCACCGGGGCATCGTGCTGAAGGTGGCCGCCTGCTGACGCCGCGAGCGGCATGACGGCGGAGGCGGCAGCGATCGCGTGCATGCGCATGTGGTGCGGGCATCGACTCCGGGCGGATAATCGATTTCTTTTTGACCGAGCGCAGCATGCAACTCCTGGAATTCGACCTGGACGGCGAGTACATCGAACTCAACCAGTTGCTCAAGCTGGCCGGCATCGCCGATAGCGGCGGCCAGGGCAAGGCCATCGTCGCCAGCGGTGCGGTCAGCGTCGATGGTGTGCAGGAGCTGCGCAAGACCGCCAAGATCCGCCCCGGTCAGCTCGTGCAACTGGATGAGGTGGAGATTCGCGTCATGGCCATGGACCCCGACGCCGAGCCTGGCGAATGAGCGTGATCGAGATCGGTCAGCGCAATATCGCGCCGTCGTCCGAAGATCCGAAGCACGACGTGTATGTCTTTTCGATCGAACTCGGCGCGGCGCGCCCGTTCTGGCTGGAGCAATCCATCCATGGCGGCCATGCCGAACGTGGCGGTTGCATCATGCTGGCGCTGCACGAGTTGGACGGCTGGCGGGGCGACTGGCGCCTGCATCTGACCCATGCCGGGTGTGCCTGGGCGATTCCCTTGCTGGAAGAAGCCATGCACCGCGACGATGCGCAGGCGGCGATCGATGCGATCCTTGCGCGGGTAAACGCGCCTAGTTGATTGCAGCACACCTGATTGTGGCGGGCTGAGGCGCACGCTCGCACGCTGGCCGCACAGGCAACCCCGAACCGTCGCACCCGCGTCTACTTGCGCGTGTATGCAAACCATCGCAAAGCACCCTTGGCGAGGATCGGAACAGCGCAGTGCTGCATAGACCATGGCCACTGCCATCGCGTCGACGCATCACGCGGTGCGCTGCGTCAGATGGGATGCAATCGCCTGCTTGAACGGCGCGATGGCGTGCGCCGCACGCAGTGCGCCACGCCGCAGCACGCGCGCCGGTCTGCGATCGTCGGTATAGAGCGCGGCCAGCGCGTTGGTGGCTTCGTATAAGGGCCGTGTGGCCAAGCGATGCGCGCGTTCGTAGTCGCGCAGCAGATCGGCAGCGCCGATATCGCACCCGGTGGCGATCGCGTGATGCACGCGCTCGGCCAATCGCGCCTGGCTCTGCAGGCCAAAGTTGAACCCATGCGCGGTGACCGGATGCATGCCTACCGCCGCATCGCCGATCAATGCGGCGCGCTCGCATGCAAAGCGCTGTGCGTAGGTGGCAATCAGCGGGTAAGCATGCCGGCTCCCGTCCTGGTGCATCGTGCCCAGCCGATGCTCGAACGCGTCGGTCACCGCAGCGCTGAACTGGGCTTGGTCCAGCGCGAGCAGCGTGTCGATCTGCCGCGGCGGCAAGGTAAGCACAGCACCGGCGCGATTGTCGTGCAGCGGCAACAACGCCAGCGTCTTGCCATACCCGAACCACTCCCACGCTGCATGCCGATGCGGTAGCGCGTGACGCACCCGGCACACCAGCATTGTCTTGCCGAAATCGCGCAACTGCGCACCGATGCCGAGCAGTCGGCGGGTACTGGAAAAACGGCTGTCGGCGACTACCAGCAAGCGAGCCGACAGCCGCTCACCATCGGACAATTGCAGCTCCACCCGTCTGGCGCCTTGCTGCACCGCTTGCAACGTGCAGCCACCGCGAATCTGTAGCGACGCCTGCGTCTGCACGGCGCGCCAGGCGGCATGTCGGATCAGGTGATTGGGTACCAGCCAACCCAGGTCGCCCGCGCCGGAGGCAGAGGCAGCAAAGGTCAGCGCAAATGCGGAGTGCCCGTCCATCACCCGTGCAGCGCGCAACGGCGAGATGGCCTCGGCAGGAAACTGCTGCCAGATGCCGAGTTGCTCCAATAACCCACGCGAGGCGTGGGTCAGCGCGATTTCGCGCCCATCGAAGGCCGGCTTGGCCAGTTGCTCGCGTGGCTGTTGATCGATCAGCGCAATCGACACGCCACTGCCGGCTAGCCCACGCGCAAAACTCAGGCCAACCGGCCCGGCACCAATGATCGCGATATCCACCGATTGCATGCTGCACACCTGCTACCACCGATGCGCCAGTCTAGGGCCAACGCGCGGCGCGGCCCTTGATCAGGATCAAGCGCGGTGCACGGCAGCCGTGCACGCGCCAGAACCGCACTGCCTTACCAACCCAGCAGCGCCCGCACCAGCTTGACGATGCCCCAGAACGACACCACCCAGATCGCGCTGCGCAGGTACGGAATGCCGGCCGCGTAAACCGGCACATACGCCACTCGCGCCCATAGATACAGCTGCACGCCCAAGGCGGTTTCCGCATTGGTGCGACCGGCCACGCTTACTGCCAGCACCGCTGCGGCAAAGATCGGAAAGGTTTCCAGGTAGTTGCGAAACGCGCGATCCAGCCGCGCGGCGACACCGGTCAACGGCTTGGCATCGCCGTCGCGCGCGCTGGCATTCCACTTGGTGCCGCGCTGGGCCGTCATGCTGGCCGATGCAGCAAGTAGTTGTACCAGGCCGAGCACCATGGCCCAGCCCAGCATCTGCAGTTCGATGGTCAGTTGCATGCGACTCTCCTCGCTGGCTGCCGCGTCACTTGGCGGCCGTGCGCAGGCTGTAACCCGCAACGCGCCAGGTCTTGTCTTCGTCCAGACGGAACGACACCAGCTCGCGTACCGGCTGCGGCGCGTTGGCAAACCGGGTCGGGAAGCTGACGTTGACGTACAACCCTTCCGGCACCTGCGCGCCAGGGCCGTACTTCACCCGCGTGACCGAGCCCTGGCCACGCCCGACCATCGCACCCAGACGTGCACGCTCGCCGGCGAGCTGGGCGACGAAGGCATCGCGCTTGACCGCTGTCTTGGCCACGCTGGACGCACCGTCCCACAGCGAGGCGGCCTTGTTGGCATCGACCATCTGCGCTACGCGCAGGGCGGCCTGGGTCATCTCGACGTCCTGCTTGGCGACCTGCGCCTGCTGGGCCGCGCTCAGTGCTGGCGCGGGCTGACCGGCAGCCGCCCGTTGCGCCGAAGACGCCGGCTGGGCTGTGGCCGCGCGGGAAGGCTGCGGTTGTTGAGCGAACGCCAGCGCTGGAGCCAACACCAACGCAAGAAGCAAACGAGGACGGAGCATGGGACAGCACCTTGAACGGGTTGGAAAGAGATGGACCGCACAGATTGCAGCGGGTAGCGCAGTCTAGGGACGCCCCTGCGCAACACAAGCAGCACGATCCGGGTGGGAGCAGCCGACTACATGATCGGGACGGCACTGTCGCGTTGGCGTGTAACCGGGCCGCTAGTGAGGCGCAGGCGACGCCCGAACCTGCGCGGCCTTGCGCGGACAATGCGGACCGCGCCTTCACCGCTGCATCCACCCGTAACCAGGCACGATCGGACCGAGTCGAACCGCTAGAGCTCTCCGCCTGGAGCGGGCGGCACGGCAGCCACGCCGCGCGGACGCCACAGCCGCCAGCTCACCCAGAACGCGCGTGCGATGGCCGCAATCAATGCCGCCAGGCTTAGCCACATCGCCAGCGTGGCCGGCCATTGCTCATGCATTGCCTCGGCGACCACGCGCAGCAGCTCGGCCACACCGAAGCCCACCAGCACCAGCAACGCCGATGGCAGGTACGCCAGTAAAACGCCTTTGGTCTTGCCCCGCATGCTGCCCCCTGACCCGGTTGTCATGCGGCGACCATAGGCAGCGCTCAGTGCGATACGCGTGAAAGCTGCAGCGGCCTCAACCGTCGGCGGGCGCTGGCGCCGGCGAATCGGCCTGCGCAGCGTTCTGGGCTGGTTCGGCAACCGGCGCGGGCGGCTGCGTGGTGTTGGTGGGCGCTCCATTCTGCACATCCAGCGCTGGCGTGGCCGGCAGGGCCGCCGCATCGGTTTCGGCCAGCGGACTTTCTTCCGGGCAGGCCGCATCCGGAAAGCCGAAGCGCTGCTTCAAGGCCAGGCCACAGGCGTTGACCGCATCCAGATCGGCGCCCTCGCCTTTGCACTTCTGGTCGAACGCCACCAGAAACGCGTCCTTGCGGCGCACGAATGCATCGCCGCACTTGCGCATCTGGCGAATGCGTTCCAGGTCGTCCTGCACGGCGTTGGTGCCGTCCAGGCCGTACTCGCGCAGCTCTTCCATGGTGAGCAGGCGCAGACTGCGGTTGGGCACGGTCATCATCAGATCGGCCACCGCCACTGCCACGCCGTTACGCTCCAGATAATCCTTGACGTTGCCGTAGACCTCGCGCAGTTCGCGATTGAGCTCTGCCCGCGACGTCGCCTTGGAACTGATCCGCATCATCCGGTGGATGCCCACCTTGCCGGCCACCAGGCGGTTGTCGCCGGCCGCCAGCACGAACACGCAGGCGCTGTGGCAGATCGAGCCTTCACGCACCCAGATGGTCCAGTTGGATTCGCCGATGGTGTCGCCGGCGCGGATCGCCGCCTCCACCTGTCCGCCACTGGAATCCAGGTCCAGGATGCGATGCGGCAACCTCCACTGCTCGGCCACCGTCGCCAGGCGCCATACCAGTGCGGCAAAGCCGGCATTGATCTTGCCCGCGTAGCGCACCCGCAGCAGCCCGGTCTCGCGACACGGCGCCAATGCCGCCTCCACGCTGGCCCGGTCCAGCGCCGGCAGCAGCGTGCCGTCGCCGGCCTCCTTGCTGTAATCGGTGGCGCAACTGATCCAGGCCTGGCCAGCCTCAAGCGCTGCAGCTGGCCACCCGGCCTCCCCCGCCTGCGCGCGCGGACGCGGCGGCGGGATCGGCTCAGGCGTATCCACCGAAACCATATGATCGCCATCGCCTGCCTGCGCAGCACCGGTCTGCTGTGCCCCGGCAGCATCGGCGGATGTGCTGCCTGGGTCGCATGCAATCAGCAGCACTGCACAAGCAAGCGACAGACAAAGCGGTTTGAGCATCGAAATGAGCACCGGACAGGGGCATGAGCGGGCGCTCAGTCTAGAGCGGACGCGGTCCAGGCCCCGAACGCTGCCTTAATCTGCGGCCTGTCATGCCAGTTGCAGATCTGGCTGATCCGCACGGCACCAGGCGTCGTGACGCTCCTGCACCTGTCGAGCTGCATCGGCCACACTGCGCTCCTCGCCGAACGAGGCGACGTATCTGCATGCTGCGAAGGCGCCACTGGCGTGCTCGTAGTCTGCAATCCACTGCAGGCGCTCCGGTAGCGCTGCGTGCTCCGCGCGCCATGCGGCATAGGGCGGCCGGATGCGTCGATGAATGCCGATACGCCACGGCTTGGGGCTCACCCGGGCCCGAAAGCATTGCTGCATACGGCACATCCGGGCATAGACCGGGTCAACGCCGAGCTGCGAGAAACAAGCGGCGACCTCTGCGTCATCCGGCTCAAAACAGCGATGCAACGCCAGCAGACGAAACCCGGCGGGCGTCCGGTATAGCCGCAGGTGCCACTGCGGGCGTGCGGCTGCGAAATCATCGATACGCCGCCGGGCCTGCTGTTCTGGTGTACCTGCGCGACGAAAACGATGACGACGCCAAGACCGCGCTAGGCGGTTCGATGCCCAAGTCACCGCCGTCGCCAACATCACCCCGCCCAACAGATGGAATTGAACCGTGCCCAGCGACATCACGCTCACCAAGAGCAGCAAACTCCAACCAAACCCCAGGCCTCTACGCGGCAAATTTGCAAAATCCACATCCGCAAACAGCACGTTGGGAGTGTTCAGGCATAAGGCGCCATAGCTGTTGCGGGTGAGTACCAGGTCACCTTCCTTCGCAACAATCTCTTCGCGAATCGGCACGCCTTCTCCATAGGCCGCAAGTCGCTCCCTGCGAGGCAGCGGCTTGCCGCTCAGGATCTCTTCGAGCGCCTCACCGACCCGACCACGTGCATGCAGTTCAGCCGCAGCGTAGCTTTCATCAGACCATCCGAATCGGCGGACGGTGATGCTGCGTTTGCCTTCCCGATGCTGGATACGGGCCTCGGCCTAGTGTCTGGGAACAATCATCCTTGCGTCCTGTCTCACGACTTGATCGGCAGATCCGGCAAAGAATATCCGGGCGGAAGACATCTCTGCAGCAACCCTGTCCGAAAACGGCCAGCTGCGGCCGAAGCCAGGGCATAGACTGGCGCCATGCAGACGTTGACGCCCGATCGAATCCAATGCGACCGCGCCCGGCTGGCGCGCGATGCGCGCTTCGACGGGCTGTTTTTTACGGCGGTGCGCAGCACCGGCATTTACTGCCGGCCAGTATGTCCGGCGCCACCGCCCAAGCCGGGCAATGTCAGTTATTACCCGAGCGCGGCGGCCGCCAGTGCGGCCGGTTACCGGCCGTGCCTGCGCTGCCGGCCGGAACTGTCGCCACAGGCGCAGCAGCATCTGGGCGAGGAGAGCGTGCAGCGCGCGCTGGCGATGATTGCCGACGGCGTGCTGCAGGAGCAGCCGGTGCAGACGCTGGCCGATGCGGTGGGGGTGAGCGCACGGCAGCTGCAGCGGCAGTTCGTGCAGCAACTCGGCGCCACCCCGATCCAGGTGCATGGCACGCGCCGGCTGCTATTGGCCAAGCAGCTGCTCACCGAAACCGCCCTGCCGGTCACCGAGGTGGCTCTTGCTGCCGGCTTCAACAGCCTGCGGCGTTTCAACGCCGCCTTTTTGCAGGGCTGTGGCATGCCGCCGTCGGCATTGCGCAAGCAGCGCGTCGAGGTCCCAGGCGGTCAACTGTGCCTGCGCCTGGGCTATCGCCCGCCGCTGGACTGGGCAGCGATGCTCGGGTTTTTGCAGCGCCGCGCGATTCCAGGGATCGAGCAGGTCGACGCCAGCGGCTACCGGCGCGTGATCGGCACGCCGGGAAACGCCAGCTTGATCGAGGTTGCCGCCGCGCCGCAGCGGGCGGAGTTGCTGCTGCGCATCGGTGCCACCGACCCGCGCCAGATTCCGCAGATCGTGCGCCGCGTGCGTCGGCTGTTCGATCTGGACGCCGACCTGCAGGCCGTCCATGCCACGCTGGCATCCGAACCGCTCCTGGCAGAGGCGATCCAACGCCGGCCCGGCCTGCGCGTGCCGGGGGGATGGGACGGCTTCGAAGTCGCCGTGCGCGCGGTGTTGGGCCAGCAGATCAGCGTGGCTGGTGCCGCAACGCTGGCAGCGCGGTTGGTCGACCGCCATGGCGGCCATCATGCCGACATGCCGCCCGGCCTGGACCGCAGTTTCCCCACGCCTGCACAGCTCGCCGACGCGCCGCTGGAACAACTCGGGCTGCCACGCGCACGCGCGTCCACGTTGCGCGCACTGGCCTTTGCATGCGCGCAAGGGCGGCTGCATTTCGGTGCCGGCCAGCGCTTGTCGGACTTTGTCGCCACCTGCACCGCGCTGCCCGGCATCGGGCCGTGGACGGCGCACTACATCGCCATGCGCGCGCTCTCGCATCCGGATGCATTTCCCGCCGGCGATCTGATCCTGCAACAGGTGCTCGGCGCGCCGGGACGTTTGAGCGAACGGGCCACCGAGGCGCGTTCGCAGGCATGGCGCCCATGGCGCGCGTATGCCGTGTTGCACCTGTGGCATCTCGCCGTCGATCGCAAGGACACCCGCCCATGAACATGCTCTACTACGACACCTTTCCCTCGCCGATCGGCGCGCTCAGCGTGGCCGCCGACGACACCGGCGTGCACCACATCCTGTTTGCGCAGAACCGCTACGACGCCATCGGACGTGCGCGCTGGCTGCACGCCCCGGATGCGCCGCTGGTGCGCGAGGCACGCGAGCAATTGCTCGATTACCTGCATGGCGGGCGACGCAGCTTCGACCTGCCACTGGCACCGATTGGCACACCCTTTCAACTGCAGGTCTGGCACACGTTGGCGCAGATTCCGTTCGGGCAGACATGGAGTTATGCGCAGCTCGCGCAGGCGGTAGGCCGCCCTGCCGCCAGCCGCGCGGTGGGCGCTGCCAACGGCCGCAATCCCTTACCGATCGTGCTGCCCTGCCATCGTGTGATCGGTGCCAATGGTGCGCTGACCGGCTTCGGCGGCGGCCTGCCGACCAAGCAGGCGTTGTTGCAGCTGGAAGGCTGGTCGCCACGCCGGATCGCGCGTGCCGACGACCTGTTAGCCGATCAACGCGCAGCGCACCTACGCTGACTTCGCGACGTCATCGCCGCACCGTAAACTGGCGGCATGATCGACCGACGTCTTGTGTTTGCCGCGATGGCCGCCGTGCTGCTCGCGGCCTGCTCCACCCAGCCTGGCGTACGTAACGCCTCAGCGCAGCACGGTGCATCGCCGCCGATATCGGCCGCAGCGACGCCCGACGAGGCGCCACATACCTTGCTGCTGATCTCCATCGATGGCCTGCGCGCAGACATGCTCGATCGCGGTATCACGCCGAACCTGTCCCAGCTTGCACGCGATGGCGTGCGCGCGCGCTGGATGACGCCGTCGTACCCGTCGCTGACCTTCCCCAATCACTACACGCTGGTCACCGGCCTGCGCCCTGACCACCACGGCATCGTGCACAACAGCATGCGCGACCCGGTGCTGGGCGGCTTTTGGCTGAGCAAGCAGGACGCCGTGAGCGACGCGCGCTGGTGGGGTGGCCAGCCGCTGTGGGTGGGAGTCGAGCAGGCCGGTTTACATGCGGCCACCTGGTCGTGGCCGGGCAGCGAGGCGCCCATCCAGGGCGTGCGACCCACGCAGTGGCGTCACTATGAAGAAGGCGTCGGCATGGACGCCCGTGTGCACGAGGTACTGGGCTGGCTGGCGCGCTCCGGCGCGCAGCGCAATCGCCTGGTGACGCTGTACTTCGAACACGTGGATGAAGCCGGCCACGATCATGGCCCGGAATCGCGCGACTATGCCGACAGCGTGCGCGCAGTTGATACCGCCATCGGCCGCCTGCTGGCCGGCATGCAGCGCGATGGCACGCGCGTGCGCACCAACATCATCGTGGTGTCCGACCACGGCATGGCCGAGGTGGCGCCGGGACACGCGATCAGCGTGGAAGCCATCGCGCCGCCCACGATTGCCACCGCGGTCACCGACGGACAGGTGATCGGTTTCAATCCGCTGCCCGGGCAACAGGCCAGCGCCGAGACGCTGCTGCTCGGTACGCATGCGCACTACGATTGCTGGCGCAAGGCCGAGCTGCCGGCGCGCTGGCATTACGGCACGCACCCACGCATTCCGCCGATCCTGTGCCAGATGCACGAAGGCTGGGACGCACTGTTTCCCGACAAACTCGCCAAACGTGCGCAGCAAGGTACGCGTGGCTCGCATGGCTTCGATCCAGCGTTGCCGTCGATGCGTGCGGTGTTCGTGGCGCAAGGCCCGGATCTGGCGCAGGGCAAGACCTTGCCGGGCTTCGACAATGTGGATGTCTACACACTGATGACCCGGCTTCTGGGTATCCCCGCCGCGCCCAACGACGGCAACCCAGCCACTTTACTGCCGGCCTTGCGCGTGTCGCCGGCCACCCGCACCGAGTAGCTGCGGCAGGTATCGTCAAAACGGGTGCCGAGCATGCATGCACCTCTTCGCGTCAGCGCTGCTATCTCCCGCTTAAAGGCCCTGTTCTGCCTCGCTGCTGCGCGCATCGATGCCGGCCACACTGCAGGACTGTGGATGGCTGCAGACCCGTGTGACGCCAGGTAGTGCGACAATGGCGCAATGTCTGGTTCCAATCCCTCGCCGCGTCGCTTGCGGCCGCTGTTGTCCAGCGAAGGCTGGCGTCGTCGCGCTGCACTGTGGGGTGGCGCAATTGCGGTGGCGCTGGTGGCCATCGTGTTCGCCAAGGCCAGCGACGCCGCCTTCCAGTTGTTTCAACGCATCACCGCGCATTCGATCTGGTGGGCGCTGCTGCTGACGCCGGGCATCTTCGCCCTGCTCGCCTGGCTCACCTCCGGGGCGATGCGTCCCACCCGCGGCAGCGGCATTCCGCAGGTCATCGCCGCCCTGGAGCATCCGGACCGGGCGTTTCGCGATACCAACCTGTCGCTGCGCGTGTCGCTGGGCAAACTCGCGTTGACCACGCTGTCACTGCTCGGCGGCGCATCGGTCGGACGCGAAGGCCCCACCGTGCATGTCGGCGCCAGCCTGATGCACGTGTTCGGGCGCTGGTTCGGCTTCCACGATCCGCGCGAGCTCTCGCATTTTCTGCTTGCCGGCGGCGCCGCAGGCATCGCGGCAGCATTCAACACCCCGCTCGCCGGCGTGGTCTTTGCGATCGAAGAACTGAGCGGGCGCTTCGAGCATCGCTTCTCCGGCACCTTGCTCACCGCAGTGATCGTCGGCGGCGTGGTCTCGCTGGGGTTGTTGGGCAACTACACCTACTTCGGCAAGGTGGCAGTGGCCTTGCCGCTGGGCCAGGCATGGCTGGCGATCGCGTTGTGCGGCAGTGTGGCCGGGTTGCTCGGCGGAATCTTTGCGCGGCTGGTGCTGGCCAGTGTCAGCGGTAAACCGCGCTGGTTGGGCGCGCTGCGCCAACGTCATCCGGTGCTGCTGGCCGCGTTGTGCGGCGTCGCCCTGGTCGGGCTGGCGATGGTGTTCGGGCAAGGCGCCTTCGGCACCGGCTACGAGCAAGCGCGCAGCCTGGTGCAGGGGCATGCCGTGGTCGGCCATGAGTTCGGCCTGATGAAGCTCGTCGCCAATCTGGTCTCGTACCTGGCCGGCATCCCGGGCGGACTGTTCTCGCCCGCACTGGCGGTGGGTGCCGGCATCGGCCACAACCTGTCGGTGCTGATGCCGGGCGTGGACCCGCGTACTTTCGTGCTGCTGGGCATGTGCGCCTACCTGACCGGTGTCACCCAGGCACCGCTGACCTCGGCAGTGATCTCGCTGGAGCTCACCGACACCAGCCAGATGCTGCTGCCGATCCTGGCCACCGTGTTGATTGCACGCGCAGTGTCCGGCCTGGTGTGCAAGACGCCGATCTATCGGGGACTGGCCGAGCAGTTGCTGGCCCCGGCGGCGAAGAATCCAGCACCGGCTGCGGACACAACGCACTAAAGACACTGCACCCGCGAGGCGAAGGCTCTCCGATCCATCATGGACAGCGCCGATGGATGCCATGGCGCAACCGCTAGTCGACCCGTGCTGCGCTGATTCGCCATGGGTGCCGGCGGCGTGATGCACCACCTGGTCCACGCGGACCAGCATCCGTCCAGGCACGCTAGCACACTGACGAACGGCGTTTTGCGCTGGTATCGGACATAAAAAAAACGCGGCGCAAGCGCCGCGTTTTCAGATCGCAAAGCGGGCCGGGGTCAGCTGGCCTTGGCGACGGTCTTCTTGGCAACAGCCTTCTTGGCCGGCGCCTTGACCACGCCCTTCTTGGCAACCGGAGCAGCTGCACCCACGACAACCTTGCTCACCGCGTGCGAACGCGAATTGCCGTAGCTGGCGTTGTAGCGCTTGCCCTTGGCGGTCTTACGGTCACCCTTACCCATTTCGTCGACTCCTGAATGTGAATACAAATTCCCGTGCTGGCACGGGTCTGGCGAGGTTTGCACCGGCTGCGCCCTCGCGCAAGGCCGGCAAGCCTACCACGTCGGCCCCGGGCCGCGCAGCCGTGGGGCCTGCCGGGCTGTGAACCAGCGGCTCCTGGACTAGATCCACCCATTGGCCGCGTCCGGCGCTCAGCGACCGGCGCCCGGCCTGAAACAGGCTTCCAGATCACCGACTGCAATCGTCGCGCAGTCGCCCATCAGCGCACCGTCAGTGTGCGCAGCTGGCGTCGTGCACGTGCCCATGCCCGTGATTCAGGCGCAGATTGACCAAGTGAGCGATACCGACCAAGGCTCCGCCCAGCGTCATCACCACTGCGTGCGGCACCACCGAATGGTGCAACGGGTCGTACAACAGGCCCAGCCAGAGCAGCGCCAGGCCCGGCAGCAGCAACGCCAAGGCATGCAACGCCTTGTGGCGACGATAGCCCAGCACCAGGCTGAAAAGCCCAAGCAGGGTGACAAAGACGACGATCGCCAGTTCGACGCCGTCGCCCAGCCAGAACGACAACCCCAGCGACGGCGCCAGGGCCAGCACCAGCGGCAGCACCGCGCAGTGCACGGCGCACAGCAGCGACCCAGTCGCACCGAAGCGGTCCAGCAGATGGCGAAGTGTGGGCAGAGGCATGACTTCCAGCAGGTATTCACGGCGACGTGGAATAATATAACATCTTCCCTGTTCCAGGCCCGCACCACTGCATCGCGCAGGACGGGCCTTGCCGTCGGCACAGCAGGCAAGCTGCGCCATCCCATTGATATATAGTAACAATTAGAGAGTCCGATCCACATGGCCCCCACGCTCATCCCCTCGCTGCGCCGCTCCGCCCTCTCGCTGGCAATGGCCAGTCTGCTGACTCCTGCCCTGGCCATGGCCGAAGACGCGCCGGTCGCTGCCGACCCGCAGACGCCACCGACATCGGACACCCGGCATGACGCCACCCATTCCAGCGGCCGGCATATCAAGGACCTGGACAAGGTGGTGGTCACTGCCAGCCCGCTGCGCGATGCGGCCGGCGAGTTGAGCCGCCCGGTCGAGGTGTTGGCCGGCGAGCGCCTGGATGAGGTGCGCAGTTCCAGCCTGGGCGAAACCGTGGCAAGCCTGCCGGGTGTGCAGAGTTCCAACTTCGGCCCCGGCGTGGGCCGGCCGATCATCCGCGGCCTGGACGGCCCGCGCGTGGCAGTGCTGCGCGACGGGCTGTCCACCCAGGACGTGTCCACCGTCAGCCAGGACCATTCGCCGGCCATCGAGCCGTTTCTGGCCAACCAGATCGAAGTGTTGAAGGGCCCGTCCACGCTGCTGTACGGCTCCGGCGCGATTGGCGGCGTGGTCAATGTTGTCGACGGCCGCATCGCCGAAACGCCGGTGGACGGCTTCAGCGGCCGCGCCGAAGTGCGCTTCGACGGCGGCGACAAGGACGGCAACACCGACATGTTTCGCGTCGATGCCGGCAATGGCAGCGGCCTGTCGATCCATGCCGATGGCGTGTACCGCAACCAGAACGACTACGACACCCCGCAGGGCCGCCAGCTCAATAGCTGGATCGATTCCAAGGTGGGCTCGATCGGCGCGTCGCTCTCCGGCGACTGGGGTTTCGTGGGCCTGTCGGCGTCGCGCTTCCGCGACAACTACGGCAACCCCGGCGAACCGGGCGACCCGTCCATCGGCGAGCGCGGGGTGTCGTTGAAGCTGCAGCAGGACCGCTACGACCTCAAGGGCGGGCTGACCGATCCGTGGGGCGAAGGCAGCGCGCTGCGCTACAGCTTCGGCCACACCGATTACGCGCACACCGAGTTCGAAGGCGACGAAGTGGGCACCGTGTTCACCAAGCGCGCCAACGAAGGCCGCGTGGAAGCATCCTTCACCTTCGGCGGCGGTTGGCAGACCGCGTTCGGCCTGCAGGGCAGCGACACCACCTTCCAGGCAGTAGGCGAAGAATCCTTCGTGCCCAAGACCGATACCCGTTCGCTCGGTGCCTTCGCCGTCGCGCGCAACAGCTGGGAACGCGTGACCGCCGAAGTCGGCGCACGCGTGGACAAGGTCAAGTACCAGACCAACATTGGCGTGGACCGCGATTTCACCCCGACCAGCTTCTCGGCCAGCGGCGGTTTCCGCTTCAACGAACAGTGGCGCCTGACCGCCAACCTGGACCACGCCGAGCGCGCTCCGGCCGAGGAAGAACTGTTCGCCAACGGGCCGCACATCGCCACCCTCGCCTTCGAGATCGGCGATGCGGATTTGAAGACCGAAAAGGCCAACCAGGCCGAGTTGGGCCTGAACTTCCAGAACGAATGGGTGGATGCCAAGGTGGCGGCGTACTACAACCGCTACAACGACTTCGTGTACATCGTCGACACCGGCGGCCAGTGGTTCAACGAAGAGGACAACGACTTCCTGCCGATCCGCCAGTGGACGCAGGCCGATGCGATCTTCCACGGCTTCGAAGGCGAAGCCACTTTCCACCTGGCCAACAACGACACCGGCGCGTGGGACCTGCGTGTATTCGGCGACACGGTGCGTGCGCGCCTGAGCGATGGCGGTAATCTGCCGCGCATTGCACCGGGCCGCTTCGGTGCGCAGATGCGCTGGAATGCCGACGCATGGCGCGCCTCGATCGGCGCCACCCGCACCATGAGGCAGGACAAGGTGGCGGTGAACGAAACCCCGACCGATGGCTACACCTTCGTGGATGCACATCTGGCGTATCACGTGGACCGTGGCAGCAATGCGTGGGAAGTGTTTCTGGACGGCAACAACCTGACCAATCAGGACGCACGCGTGCACACCTCCTTCCTCAAGGACGATGTGATGTTGCCTGGCCGCAGCGCCTCGTTCGGCGTGCGGATGTTCTTCTGACAGCGGTCTCTCTCCCCCGCTGAGTAGAAGTGAGGCCGCCTTCGGGCGGCCTCTTGTTTTTCAATGGCTGACACACTTGGCGCGCAGCCTCAGGTAGGTGCAGCGCACGAGAGGGAGATCAGATTCCGAGCAGCGCCCGCGCCTGCCTGGTGGTTAAGTCGTCTGGGTCGCTGCGCTGGGGTCGCTGCAGCCATCGCGTGCGCCAAGGTTGTGACCCCACTCTCCATGCGCCATCCCGCACGGCAGCGAGCGCTTGCGAGGCAGTGCATGCATGCGTCCGCAGCCGCTAGCTGCTGCGTCGCACAACGCGCGCTGGCGCATCTGCGGTACAACTTCCGTGCAATGCGCTGACAGGGGGCGCAAATGATGCGCCGATGCGGCGCGCACTTGCGCGTGCACTGCCTGCCGCTGCATGCGCCACCACACGCGTCACGGCAGTCCTCTCGCAGTGAGACCAGGAGCCTTGCGCATGCGTTTTCCCGCACCCCGTTACACCCTTTCGCTCGCCGTTGCCGCCGCACTGTTGGCGCCGGATGGCCGTGCCCAGACATCGACCACTGCCTCCGGCACGCCGGATGCCACCACCCTGGATGCCGTGATCGTCAGTGGCACGGCACGCTTCAAGGGCCTGGCCAAGCGCGATGCGAGTTTTTCGATCACCACCGCCAGCCCGGAACAGATCCAGCAAGCGGTGCCGCAGAGCACCGCCGACCTGTTGAAGATCGTGCCGGGCGTCTGGGCCGAGCCCAGCGGCGGCGGCACCGGCGCCAATATCTTCGTGCGCGGCATGCCGTCCGAGGGCGACGCACCTTTCGTGACCATGCAGCTGGACGGCTCACCGCTGTTTCCACCGCCGACGCTGTCGTTTCTGGAAAACTCCACGCTGTTTCGTGTCGACGACACCGTCGAACGCATGGAAGTGTTGCGTGGCGGCTCCAGCCCGATCTTCTCCAATGGGCAGCCCGGGCTGACCGTCAATTTCATCCAGAAAAAAGGCCAGGACGAACCCGAAGGGAGCGTGCGCCTGACCGGTGGCAACAACGACCTGCGCCGTATCGACGTGTTCAACAGCGGCCCGATGGGCAATGGCTGGTACTACAGCGTGGGTGGGTTCTTCCGCGAAACCGATGGCGTGCGCGACCCGCAGTTCTCCGCCGACAAGGGCGGCCAGTTCAGTGCCACCTTGAGCAAGCGTTGGGACAGCGGCGAGTTGTCGTTCTATGCGCGGCATACCGACGACAACAACGCGTTCTACACGGCCATTCCGCTGCTCTCGCGCAATAACGGCAACGACCTGTCCAGCTTCCCCGGCTTGAATGCGCAGACCGGCACCTTGCTCGGTCGCGATTTCCGCAATGTGGATCTGCTGGTCGGGCCGAACGGTGAGACCGTGCAGCGCGACCTGGCCGACGGGCGCGGCGTCAACATCGATGTGTTCGGCGGCGAACTGAACTGGGAAATCGGCGACTGGACCATCGCCGACCGCTTCAACGTGATGAGCGGCAGCGCGCCGACGTATGCGTTGTTCACTGGCGACGCGCCGCAGCGGTTGAGCGATTTCATTGCCGGCTACGGCAGTAGCGGCACCGCCACCTATACCAATGGCGGCGGCGCGGTCGACCCGAACCAACAGGTGCTCGAAGCCGGCTGGTGGTCGGTGGACAAGCGTCTGAATTCATTCACCAACGATCTGCGCTTGAGCCGCGAACTGTTTGCCGGCAATACCTTGACCGTCGGTGCGTACTACGCCAAGTACTCTTCGGCCGACACCTGGTACCTGGGCAACACCATGTTGCTCACGGCGCAAAACAACGCACGTCGCATCGACGTGGCATTGGACGATGGACGCCAGGCCACACGCCAGGGCTTCACCAGCACCGCGTTCTTGAATCTGCGCGCCAACTACGACGGCGAAAACATCGCTGCCTTCGTCGCCGACGAATGGGAACTCAACGACAGGTTGCGTCTGGACCTTGGGGCGCGCTACGAGCGCCAGAGCGTGACCGGCAACGTGCACGACACCAGCACGGTCGACCTGGACGGCAACCCCGCGACCCTGTACGACAACGCCACCTCGCTGGCCTTGGCGACCACGCGGCGCATCGATCAGGACGACGAAGCGTTTTCGTGGACGGCCGGCTTGAACTTCAAGCTCAACGACAGCAGCAGCCTGTTTGCACGGGTCAACTCGGGCGTGAAGTTTCCCGGCTTCGACAACCTGCGCGATGATCAGAACCGCGTGCAGGAGGTGGATCAGTACGAGCTTGGGCTCAAGTCCGGTGCCAGCGCCTACGATCTGTATCTCACTGCGTTCTACAACACGTTCAAGAATTCGCCGTTCCAGGCGTTTCTGGCCAACGGCGACAATTTCACCGCCGTTGGCGATTCGCGCGCGCGCGGCCTGGAGGTGGAAGGTGCGATCCGTCCGTTCGGCGGTTTCGAGCTGGCCGGCACGGGGGTGTGGCTGGATGCGAAGTACCGCAACTACCGCGAGTTCACCGGCAACCAGGTGATGCGCCAACCCAAACGGCAGTTCCGGCTGACGCCGAGCTATTACTGGATGCTGCCGTTCGGCGACCTCAAGGTGTTTGCCACGTATTCGTACATAGGCGATCGCTTTGCCGATCTGGCCAACAGCCAGCGCCTGCCCTCCTACGACATGCTGGATATCGGCGCCAACCTGCATGTGGGCGAGCACTGGGAAGTGACCGCCAGCGGCAGCAACGTCACCGACACGCTGGGGCTCACCGAAGGCAACGTCCGCGTGCCGGGCGCGACGACCGGCGGCGTGTTCATGGGCCGGCCGATTGCCGGACGGCAATATCAGATGTCGGTGGCGTATCGCTGGTGAGCTGTAGGTGACTGGCGCGCGCAGCGGCGCAATGCCGCTGCGCGGAGCCCGGCAACAGGCCTTGCGCTGCCCTCTTCGCCACGCATCCTTGTCGTATGCCAAGCGTCGGCGACAGTCGTTGAGTCGTTGCGCAACACCCTGCGCAGCGGGCGTGCAGGCTTCTGCATGACGCGTGCAGTGCGGCTACGTGATGGCAACCGTCTCGCAGCGGTCGCCGCTGCGAAGCAGAACGACGCATCGCGATGCGTTATTTCGATCGATACGCTCGCTTCCGCAAATTTATTCGACAGCATCTGTGCACAAAACGTCGCATGCAACGCGCAAATCTGCATGTCAGCCATAGAGTGCGCGATGTGTCACGCAGATGGCGTACGTCGCGTGCCTTGCAGGCAATGATTGCCCCATCTTTAATCGAGGCGTTGACGCTGCAGATGCATTGCCAACATCGGCTGCGTTCAGACGCACAGGGGAGCCGACGAACCACCTGACCGCATCCACTCCATCGCCGGACCGATGCGCCGTGTCGCTCTCCTGGGATAAACGGACATGACTCCTGCCGCTGCCGCACTGATCCTTTTCGCGCCCCGTCATCGCCACATGGCGGAGGCCGGCCCGTGGTGCAAATCGCCTGCAAGTGAGGTTGCCTGACGAGCCTCTCCTGACCCGGACGATCGCGCCGGGCTTTTCGACCGCAATACCTCTTCCGGCTCCAACGACTCGGGCTTCATAGGCGCGTCCCGAGGCAATGGCGCAGCTGCAACGACCGATCGTGCGATTGGCCGAACGGAGGACCGTGTTGCTTCGACCGCGCCTACCCTTGACTGGAATCAAACGGAATGAACTCTTTTCGCAGGCAACCCCTCGCACTGTCGATCGGCGCCCTACTGATCGCCAGCACCTCACTTTCGGCGCTGGCTACACCACCGGTCACGGCTGTCACCAGCAACGCAATCAATGCCATCACCGTCTCCGCCGAATCCCGAGGCAGCGACCCCTTGTATCGCTATCAGTGGCATCTCTCCAACCAGGGCCAGGCCGTGATTGGCGACAGCCGTCCGGTGCCCGGCGTGGACCTGGACGTGGATATCCTGCATGGCCTGAACATCCGCGGCCGCGGCGTGCGGGTCGGTGTGGTGGATGACGGGCTGGAGCTACGCCATGAAGATCTGGCCGACAACATCCTGCCAAACGGTTCGTACAACTTTGGCGATAGGTCCCACGACACGACGCCCGTCGATCCGGATAACGGCCACGGCACTGCGGTGGCCGGCATCATCGGCGCCGTAGGCTGGAACGGCCGCGGCGGACGTGGCGTGGCGCCCGAGGTGCTGATGGCAGGATTCGATTTTCTTGCACGTGCATCGTCCGACTCCGATGCCAACATCCGGTATGCGTGGGGCGACGGCCCGGAGGCGCGCAATATCGATATCTTCAACAACAGCTGGGGCTCGGTCGCTCCGTTTTATTTGGATTTTCCGGTAGAAGAACAACAGTCCTGGGAAGCATTGATGCGCTCTAGTCGCGGTGGGCGCGGGGCCATTTACGTCAAGTCCGCTGGCAACAGTTTCGTGCGGCTGCGTACGCGCGATGAAAGCGGAAACGTCATTAACCTCTGCAGCGAAGAATCGCGTGTATTGAAGGTGGGATGCTCGCTGGCCAACATCGACCCACGCAGCAGTCTTCCCGGCACGATCGTCGTCGCCAGCGTGGATGCCACAGGTCAACGCGCGTCGTACTCGTCTTCAGGTTCCGCGTTATGGGTCTCCGGTCTTGGCGGCGAGTTTGGCCGGCAACGCAAGTTCGACCCCGATGCAGCATCCCGCGCCGCGCCAGACACAGCACCCTACGTCTACGATCCTGCCATCGTCACCACCGACCTCAGCGGCTGCGCGGCAGGCGACAACGTTGATGGCCTCACCGTCGACAATGCGTTGGACGGCAGCAAGTCCAGGATCGATGCGTTATGCAACTACAACGCCATCATGAACGGCACATCGGCTGCTGCACCCACCGTCTCCGGCGTCGCGGCCCTGATAGTAAGCACAAACCCGAGCCTGAACGCGCGCGACGTCAAATACATCCTGGCCAAGACCGCGAGACAGGTCGATCCCTGGCAGCCTCCTGCGGTCTACCAGGGGAGCGTAATCGATCCAGGCTGGATCACCAATGCGGCCGGCCATCGTTTCAGCAACTGGTACGGATTTGGCCTGGTCGATGGCGCCGCAGCCGTTTATGAAGCGAGGTACTTCAAGCCGCTGCCTCCGGTCCGCGATACCCAATGGGTTGCATCCACTGCTGCCGCGAGCCAGATCGGTGGCCCCGCGCGACCAGCCAAACAACGCATCCGAATCAGCCAGACCATGAAGGTGGAAGGCGTGCAGCTGTCGCTTGCCACATCGCATCGCACTCCGACCAATTTGCGTGTGGTGCTGGAATCTCCCAGCGGAACGCGTAGCTATGTCGTCACTCCGTTCTCGGTACTGGACCCCGCCGCTTATGCGAAAACCGGGTTCTATATCGATCTCACCTCCAGCAACGCATTTCTCGACGAGCGGGCGCAAGGCGTCTGGACCCTTGAAGTGACCGACATGACCGCGTCGACATCCACCGCGGCACTGCAAAACTTCAAACTTCGCATCCTGGGGCACTGACATGAAGACCACATTTCTCAGCTCGGCATTGATCGCAGCATTGGCTACCTGCGGTGCCGCTTACGCTGGCCAATACATGGATGCGCAGGCGCTTAGCGCTGCGGCCACTGGCGAGCGATTCAAATCCGGAAGCGACAGCTATCGCATGTTGCCTGGCATGGTGGTCTCCGACCCCGCGCCGGACGAACGCTCTGCCACTCCTCCCGCGGCGGCCGCAACCGCACGTCTCAGCAGCACAGCGGCATCTGCCACTGGCAAGGTCGCCGCACGGATCGGCCCGTATGCGGTAGTGCTTCCGTCAACCAACGCTGCGCGTAGTGCATCCACCCTCGCTGCCACATCGAACGCCCCCACCGAACGCACGCTTGCCGCGGCAGTGAACGAACGTAATGGGCGTGTGGTCCTGGTCCAACCACAGCTCAAGCTGACCAATACGACACCAGACAGTGCCACCGCGCTGGCGACCAGTTCCGGTGGGCGCATCGTGTATACCTCGCGGATCGACAACAGCGCAGTCATCGCCTATCCCTCGATCGAGAAGACGCAACAGGCGCTGACCCGTCTACGCGCCAGCCAGCCGGGCATCCAGGCGGCGCTGGTGGTGCAGCAATCGGTCATGCAACCGATGTAGCACACAGCAGCAGGCCAACCGTCGCGCAACGACGCGGCGGGCGGTTCGCAGACGCATCTACCCACCTCGTTCACCGTCACTGCAGCGCACGGGCAAGCGACAGCGCGGTGTCACCTGCGCACGCACCGGTGAATGGTCCCCGCTTCGCCCGACGTTGCCTCGTCATCGACCGGAGAAAGACGGTATGTACCTTGTTCGCAAACGCCAGCGCTTGCTCGTGATTGGTGTGCTGCTGATCGCCCCCCTCGCTGCTCATGGCGGTGACCGCCGCCAAGGCGTCTCCCGGGTCCGCAGTGCGTGCGGCCAACGACGACCCGCTGCTGCGGTATCAGTGGCATATTTCGAATCGGGGCCAGCAGGTCATCGGTGACATCCGTCCGGTTGCAGGCGTGGACATGGACGTGGAGATCCTGCATGAGCTGGGGTTACGGGGCAGAGGCGTCCGCGTGGGCGTGGTGGATGACGGACTGGAACTGGGCCATGAAGACCTGGCCGACAACATCATCCGAACGGCTCATACAACTTCGAGACCGGGTCGCATGACGTCACCTCCACCGATCCGTTTACGCCACATGGCACCGCTGTTGCGGGCATCGCCGCCGCCGTTGGCTGGAATGGCCGCGGTGGCCGCGGGGTGACGCCCGAAGCGATGCTTGCGGGTTTCGATTTCGATGCCCGCGATGCGTCCAGGAACCTGGCCAGCGTGCGTTATGGCTGGGGCGATGGAGTCGAAGCGAAAACCATCGACATCTTCAACAATAGCTGGGCCCAGCCGGCCGCGTTCTATATGGATTTTCCGCAACAGGAGCAGCAGTCCTGGGAGGCATTGATGCACTCCACCCGCGCCGGACTGGGAGGCATTTACGTCAAATTGGCGGGCGATAATTTCCTCAGCCTGGAGATGCCGGATGAGCACGGAAATCTGCGCGACCTCCGCGGCCCACGCGCCCGCACGGCGGGGGTCGGCTGCGGGTTGGCCAATCTCGACCCGCTCAACAACCTCTTCGAAACCATCACGGTCGCAAGCGTCGATGCCACCGGCAAACGCGCCGGATATTCTTCCCCCGGCTCGGCGGTATGGGTGTCAGGGCTTGGCGGCCTGATCGACATGCAACGCGCCTTCGTCCCTGACCCAAGCGCGCGCTTGCCCGCTGAAGCGGTGCCATTTGCCTACGGGCCTGCGCTGGTGACAACGGACCTGAGCGGCTGCGCCGCAGGCTACAACCAGGACCGCGGTCTCGATCCGGCCAATGCACTGGACACCAGCAGTTCGAAGATCGACCGCCACTGCAATTACACCGCGCGCTTCAACGGTACCTCCGCTGCTGCGCCGACCGTTTCAGGCGTTGCCGCGCTCATGTTGAGTGCCAATTCCGCCCTAAGCGCCCGCGACGTTAAGTACATCCTCGCAACCACTGCGCGCCAGGTCGATCCATGGCAACCGCGTGCGATGTACCAGGGCAGCGTGGTCGATCCGGGGTGGATCACCAATGCGGCGGGGCACCGCTTCAGCAACTGGTATGGCTTCGGCCTGGCCGACGGCGCAGCCGCTGTTTACAAGGCGATCAACTTCAAGTCATTACCCCCACTGCGCGATACGCAGTGGCGCCCATCCACTGATGCAGCAAGCCGAATCGGCAACCCCACCCGCCCGGCAACGCAGCGCATCCGCATCACGCAGGATATGAAGGTCGAAGCGGTGCAACTTTCGCTTGCCACGACACATCGCACACCGACCGATCTACGCGTGGTACTCAAGTCCCCAGCGGGACCCGCAGCTATGTGCTTACGCCGTTCTCGGCACTGGATGCCACCGCCTACGCCAAGACCGGTTTCTATATCGACCTGACCTCCCGCAATGCATTTCTGGACGAACGGGCGCAAGGGAACTGGACACTGGAAGTCACTGACATGACCGGGCTGACCGCCACTGCAGTGCTGCAGGACTTCAAGCTGCGCATTGTGGGGCACTGACGCGAACGCAACGCTTCCGGCTTGGTGATGTCTGCGGTCGTTGCCATGGACGGCCGCGCAAGCCCGGTTGATACACGGATATCCACGCAATGCGGCCCTGCCCGTCACAGCGCTTCACAGCAACAGCAAGGCCCCCGTCCGCCCCCTTCCCATAAGGCATCGAGATGAAACCTCCTTCAAACCGCCTGACGCTGGCGTCTGCGGGTACGCTTGCGCTCTCGCTATTTACAGCACTTGGCGCAGTCAACGCACAACCGCCTGGTGCCAGCGTTGCACTACGCGGCGTCGCCGTGGGCAGCGATCCGTTGTTCCGCTATCAATGGCATCTGCTCAACCGCGGCCAGCCTGTCTTTGGCGATGGCAGACCAGTTCCGGGTGTGGATCTGGACGTGGAGATCCTGCACGCGCTCGGCATCCGCGGTGCGGGCGTCAACGTGGCAGTGATCGATGACAGCCTGGAGATTGCCCACCCGGACCTGGTCGACAATATCGTCGCCAACGGCTCGCGCAATTTCCTGACCGGCTCCAACGACCCAACGCCAGCAGCGAGCGAGATCGATAGCGACCACGGCACCGCCGTTGCGGGCATCATTGCCGAGCGCGGATGGAACGGGATCGGTGGACGTGGCGTTGCACCGGAGGCCAAGCTGGCTGGTTTCAATGCAATTGCAGAGACGGATGGCAGCAAGCAGTACGTCGACATTCGCTACGCCTGGGGCGACGGGCCGGAAGGGCGCGCCATGGAGGTGTTCAACAATAGTTGGGGCGCTACGTCGCGCGTG
Source organism: Xanthomonas vesicatoria ATCC 35937 (assembly GCF_001908725.1). Classification (NCBI taxonomy): domain Bacteria; kingdom Pseudomonadati; phylum Pseudomonadota; class Gammaproteobacteria; order Lysobacterales; family Lysobacteraceae; genus Xanthomonas; species Xanthomonas vesicatoria. Next base: position 1,159,573 of record NZ_CP018725.1, read on the forward strand.
TATCCCTACACCGAAGTCGACGAACAACAGTCGCTCGAAAGACTCATGCAGGCGCAGCGTGGCGGGAAAGGCGGGGTGTATGTCAAAGCTGCCGGCAATGAGTTCTTTGCCCTTATCGAGAACGATGCACAAGGCAATCCGGTGGATCGCTGCGCAGACCAGACCCGCAAGCTCGGTGTCGGCTGCGCACTCGCCAACACCGACCAGTTCAACAACCTGATCACCACGATCGTGGCCGGTTCCGTCAACGCCGATGGCGTGCGGGCGTCGTACTCATCTCCAGGCTCTGCGCTGTGGGTCTCCGGGCTGGGTGGCGAGTATGGGTTTCAGCGCGCCTTCGATCCGCACCCGGAAACAGCCCGGCCCTCTTATGGGCTCACCAACCTTCTGCCGCTGCGGCGCTTCTATGAAGCCGCAATCGTCACCACCGACCTCAGCGGCTGTGCAGCGGGCAACAATCGTGATCGCACCCGCCAGATGCAGAACGCGCTCGACAGCAGCCGCTCCAAGATCGATGCATCGTGCAACTACACCGCGCGCATGAACGGCACCTCGGCGGCATCGCCTACCGTGGCGGGCGTGGCGGCGTTGATGTTGGGCGCCAATCCAAAGCTGACCCTGCGAGATGTCAAATACATCCTCGCAACCACCGCGACCCAGGTCGACCCAACTCAACCCAAGGCCCTCTACAACGGCACAGTGATCGACCCGGGTTGGGTGACCAATGCGGCGGGCCATCGTTTCAGCAACTGGTATGGCTTCGGGCTGGTGGACGCCGCTGCGGCTGTAGAACGTGCAATGCACTTCACTTCGCTGCCCGCCCTGCAGGACACCACCTGGAAAGTGTATGAAGGCAACAGCAGCACCATCGGAGGTGTCGCGGCACCGGCCAGGTTGTCACTGAACATCACCCAATCCTTCAAGGTGGAAGGCGTGCAACTGTATTTCTCGGCCACCCACAAGGACCCAAGTCACCTGCGCGTGGTGCTGGTGTCGCCCAGCGGCACGCGCAGCACGGTGATGACGCCGTTTTCCACACTCGATCAGGCCCCCGACGGCACCGTGGTCTGGCTGACGTCGAGCAACGCCTTCCTGGACGAACCCTCGGCCGGGCGCTGGACCCTGGAAGTCGACGACATGCTCGCCGACCAGGGCAAGGAACAACTGGAGGAATTCGAAATGCGCGTGGTGGGTCACTGACATGAAGACATCCTTACTCACTCTGCTCGTTGTCGTTGCAGCCGGCGTCTGCGCTCCCGCATCGGCGCAGCTGGTCGACAGCAAACGCCTGCACGCTGCGGCGACCGGGCCGACCATCGCTGCAGGACGTAGCAGCTTCCGGCTGATTCCCGGCGCAGTGGTCAGGCTGGCCGACGACGCGCCTGCAACGACCGCCGCACGCGCAGTGCCGGCGTCGCAAACCACCACAGACGCCCCGGTTGCACGCTTCGACCGCTACGCGATCTATCTCGATGCCGGCACGGCCGCACGCACGGGCGCCGTGGTTCCGACGGGGAAAGCCCCGCGCGTGGCCGCAGCGCTCGAAACCCGCAGCGGCCAGCTGATCTTGCTTGGCTCCTCGATCAAACTGTTCAATACCACGCCCGCCATCGCCGGTGGATTGGCCTCACGTACCGGCGGCACACTGGTCTATGCATCGGCCATCGATGGCAGCGCGATGATCGGCTACGACTCGGTGGCCACCGCACTGGACAATTGCAAACAGCTGCAAGGCAGCAAGGGCGTGGGAGCGATCGTGCCCGAGGTGATTCCGCGCGCGGTACGACCGTTATGATGCGGCGACAGTGATGCACGCAATGCTGTCGCCACCTGGCGGCAGCGTAGCGCGATGGCACAGCCCGCGTTACACCGGCAGCGGGCTGCGTTCGGTAAAATGGCCGCGCCAGTACGGGTAATACGGATACAGCGGCTCCACCGCACTCACTGCGTCCAGGCGCGTGCGCTGCTCGGCCGTGAGCGCCCAGCCCACCGCCCCCAGGTTCTGGCGCAGCTGCGATTCGTCGCGCGCGCCGATCAGCACCGTACTCACGGTAGGCCGCTGCAGCAGCCAGTTGATGGCGATCTGCGGCACGCTGCGGCCGGTTTCTTCGGCAATGGCGTCGAGTACGTCGACGATATCGAACAGGCGTTCGTCACTGATCGCCGGGCCGGCTGCGGCGGTGACGTGCAGGCGGCTGTTGTCCGGCAGCGGTTGGCCGCGACGTAGCTTGCCGGTCAGCCGGCCCCAGCCGAGCGGGCTCCACACCACCGCACCCACGCCCTGGTCGATGCCCAGCGGCACCAGCTCCCATTCGTAGTCGCGCCCGGCCAGCGAGTAATAGGTCTGGTTGGCAACAAAGCGGCTCCAGCCCTGCGCGTCGGCCACGGCCAGCGATTTCATCAGCTGCCAACCGGCGTAATTGGAGGCGCCCAGATACCGCACCTTGCCGGCGCGCACCAACCCATCGAGCGTGGACAGGGTTTCCTCCACCGGCGTCATTGCATCGAATGCATGCAGTTGCAGCAGGTCGATATAGTCGGTGCGCAAACGGCGCAGCGAGGCATCCACAGCGCGCAGCAAGCGCAAGCGCGAGGCGCCGGCATCGTTGGGCCCCTCGCCCAGGCGCAGACCGGTCTTGGTCGACAGGATCACCTGATCGCGGCGGCCCTGCAGCGCCTGGCCAAGAATCTCTTCGGAGGCGCCGTCGGAATACACATCGGCGGTGTCGAACAGGTTCAGGCCCGAATCCAGGCACAAATCGATCATGCGCTGCGCCTGCGCCGCGTCGGTATCGCCCCAGGCGGAAAACAACGGCCCCTTGCCGCCAAACGTGCCGGCGCCCAAGCCGAGTACCGGTACCTGAAGGCCGGAACGGCCGAGAAAACGTGTGTCCATCGCGATGCTCCTTGAAACCGAAAGAAAGTCCACGCAGTGCCGGTGGATCCAGCAACATGCGGCGCCAGGCGCGACGCGCTCTGCCGAGCACAGGCGCCGATCGCGCACGCCTGCGGTTGCGCGGTCTGCGCGCTACGCCTGAAGAATCGAATCAACCCATCTGCGCGCATGCGTCCGGCGCCGCAGCGTGGCGGCGTTGCAGGTGCACGCTCCACAATGCGATACCCAGGCCGATGGCGCTCAACAGCGCGGCAACCCACGGGGTGGCGACCAGGCCGGCGTGCGTGGCGATCGCCACGCCGCCCAGCCAGGCGCCCAGGGCATTGCCCAGATTGAATGCGGCGATATTGAGACTGGAGGCCAGGTTCTGGCCGGCGCCGCGTGCATATTCGAGCACACGCAATTGCAGCGGCGCCACGGTGGCGAAGGCGGCCACGCCCAACAGTCCGACAACCACCACCATCGCGGTCTTGTTGTGCAGGGCCAGGCCCATCGCCGCCAGCACCACCACCAGCGCGGCCAGTGTGCCCAGCAAGGCGGCAGTGGCGCGCCGGTCCGCCAGCCGTCCGCCCGGCAAATTGCCCACAATCATGCCCATGCCAAACACCAGCAGCACCGGCGACACCGCTGCCTGGGCGAACCCGGTCACCTGCACCAGCAGCGGCTGGATATAGGTAAATACGGCGAACACGCCGGCGTACCCCAGCACTGTTATCGCCAGCGCCAGCACCACCTGCCCGCGCCGCAACACAGCCATTTCCTGTCGCCATGACACCGGCGCGGCTGCACCTGCGGCGGCCGGCACCCACAGTGCCACCGCGGCCGTGGCCAGCACCCCAATCATCGTTACCGCCCAGAAGGTGGCCCGCCAGCCCAGTTGCAGGCCGAGCCATGCACCGGCCGGCACGCCCAGCAGCGTGGCCACGGTGAGGCCGGCAAACATCAACGAGATGGCCGAGGCGCGCCGCTCGGGCGGCACAAGGGAGGTGGCCACCACCGCGCCGACGCCGAAGAACGTGCCATGCGCCAGCGAGGTGAGCACCCGCGCCACCATCAGGCTGGCATAGTCGGGCGCCAGGGCGCAGGCGAGATTGCCCAGCGTGAACACGACCATCAGGCTCACCAGCACGGCCTTGCGCGGCCAGCGGGCGCTGAGCAACGTGAGCACCGGCGCGCCGATGCTCACGCCTAGCGCATAGCCGCTGATCAGCAGGCCAGCCGCGGTGAGCGAGACGCCCAGGTCGGTGGCGACCTGCTGCAACAGGCCCATGATGACGAATTCGGTGGTTCCGATGCCGAAGGCACCGATGGTCAGCGCCAGCAGGGCCGGCGGTAGACGGGACGCAGGAGAGGACATGACAGGAACCTGGGAAGGACTGCGCACAGCCTGCGCCGCACAATCCTCTTCAAGAAGCCTTGTTATGCTGATTCACGTTCAATGCCACGTTGATAATGCATGGACCGTCTCGGTGATATCGCGCTGTTCCTGCGCGTGCTGGACCTGGGCTCGATCACCGCCGCTGCCCACACCCTGGATCTGTCGGTGGCGGTGGCCAGCCAGCGTTTGAAGCGGCTGGAACGGGACCTTGGCGTGCGCCTGCTGCACCGGACCACCCGCCGCCTGCATCCCACGCCGGAAGGACAGCAGCTGGCGGAGCGCGGCCGGGTGCTGGTGGACGACCTGGAGGCGCTGGCCGACGACCTGCGCGAAAGTGCCCAGGATGTCGGCGGTACCTTGCGCGTGACCCTGTCGGCGTCGTTCGGGCGTCAGTACATCTCCCCGCTGCTGCCGGCGTTCCAGGCCCGCCACCGCCGCCTGCGCATCAGCGCGCATCTGAGCGACGACGTGGTGGATCTGGTCCAGCAGGGGTTCGACCTGGCTATTCGCATCGGCGCGCTGGACGACTCTGGCCTGGTGGCCAGACGCATCGCCGACAACCGACGCACGCTGGCCGCCTCGCCGGCGTATCTGCAACGGCACGGCACACCGCGTACTCCGCAAGAATTGATGCAGCATGCCGGCGTGCTGCTGATGGGCCGCGATGGCCGCCAGGACCTATGGACACTTCAGACACCGGATGGCGGCCAGGTGCGGGTGCGCATGCAAAGCCGCTTCGAGAGCAACTTCGGCGAACTGGTACGCGATGCGGTGCTCGCCGGGCAAGGGATCGGGATGCATTCGTACTGGCACATCGCCGACGAACTACGCGCCGGCCGACTGGTCGAAGTGATGACGGACCACCCGCCTCCCGCCTCCAACATCAGCGCCGTCATGCCCGCACGCCAGCTGCAGCCGCCACGGGTACGTGCGTTCGTCGACTTCCTTCTCGAACATTTCGGCCAGACGCCGCCATGGGACGCTGTTTCTGGCACATGAGCGCCTGCGTACGGCCTGATAGAGGATCGTTCGCGTAGAGAGCGCATGCGACCGCTTACGTGTGGCACTCCACGCCCAGGCCATCGCGTGCTCGACCCGGCCGGGATGCCGAGGGCGCGGTAACGAACCTCTTACTTCCCGCTGCGCTGCAGGCGTTTGCCAAGCGCGCGTCGCTGGGCATCGCTGAGCAGATGTCCGTGCGTGCCCAGCAGGCCGATGATCTGCTGATGCGCCAGCTGCGTGCGCCTGGCAAGCTCGGCGGTCGCCGCCTCTTCGATCGCCTTCCAATCGGCAGGGGTGGAGGGCGCAGCTAGGGGTCGGGGTTTCGCAGGCATGACGATCGGGACACCGGAGACAGGTCGCAAGAATACGGAATGTGCGTGAGTGATCGATCAGCGACATTGCCTTGGTGGCTACGGCCTCACCGCCACGCGCAAGCGCCCGCGGCGTTGTCGCGTCCGCCACTGATGGGCGCAACACCGCGTCCCTTGTAGGATCGCGGGACCGCGGCTGTGCCGCACAGCGCCGCGCACGAGCGTCCCGCATGTCCTCTGCCACTGCCGACCTGACCGACATCCTGCTGCGCCATGCGCCGGCCGATGGCATGCACGCCACGCCGATCGCCGGCTTGCACGTGATGCGCAGCGCCGTCGCCACCGACTCCATCCCCACCGTGTATACACCGATGCTGTGCCTGGTAGCGCAAGGCCGCAAGCGCGCGATGCTGGGAGCGCAGGCCTATCACTACCATCCGGAGATGTATCTGGTGGCATCGGTGGACCTGCCCATCGTCGGCTCGGTGATCGAGGCCAGCGCCGCGCACCCGTACCTGTGCTTCTGCCTGGACCTGGACACCGCGGTGCTCAGCGAGCTGTCGATCCACCATGCGGAACTTGCCGAACCGCAGCGCGACACCGCAAGCGCTGGCCTGTTGCTCAACCGCAGCACGCCGCAGCTGTACGACACCGCGGTGCGGCTGGCAGGCCTGCTCGACCGACCGCAGGAGATCGCCGCGCTGGCCCCGCTGGTCACGCGCGAATTGCTCTATCGCCTGATGGCCGACCCCACCAATGCGGTGGTGCGCCAGATGGCGGTCGCCGACAGCCGCCTCAACCAGATCTCCAAGGCCGTCGTGTGGCTGCGCGAGCACTACACGCAGCGTTTCAGCATCGAGCAGATCGCGGATCTGTCGGCGATGAGCCGCTCCACCTTCCATGCGCACTTCAAGGCGGTGACCTCAATGACGCCACTTGAATACCGCTCGCATCTGCGCGTGCACGAGGCGCGCCGGTTGATGGTGGCCGAGGCGCTGACCGCTGCCGACGCGGGATTTCGCGTGGGCTATGAAAGCGCATCGCAATTCAGCCGCGACTACGCACGCATCCTCGGCGAGCCGCCCGCGCGCGATGCACAACGCTTACGCGCAAGTGCGCCCGACGCCACCGAAGCGGCGTGAGACTGCCGGCCTGACGCCGCCGCCGCCGTCTGCACGCAGAACTTGCGCTGTGCGCCACAGCCGCCTCGCCCCTGCAGCAATACTGATGCTGTGAGTAGGTGCCGTCGCAAACGGCAGATCTACCACGGCAGCATGATTGCTTTCTCAATCGGCCTTGTACTGCGCCTCTGTCACCTGTTCGAGCCAGGTCACCGGCGAACCATCCACCGACTCGGCAATGGCGATATGCGACATCGCCACCGTGGCATTTGCACCGTGCCAATGCTTGACGCCCGGCGGAATCCACACGATATCGCCGGGGCGGATCTCCTGCGCCGGCTTGCCCCACTCCTGCACCCTCCCCACACCGGCGGTGACGATGAGCGTCTGCCCCAACGGATGGGTATGCCACGCAGTGCGCGCGCCCGGCTCGAAAGTCACCGTGGCGCCGCCCACGTGTGCCGGCGCATCGGCCTGAAATGGCGCATCGATGCGCACCTTGCCGGTGAAGTAGTCGGCCGGCCCTACCGCCGACGCCGCGCCGCCGGCACGGTTTATCTTGATCGGAGCCTGCGCGTCTCCACCTTTGCCCTCGCCACCTGGCGCTGGGGACGCGGCCATCATCGATAACGACATTGCAGTTGCGAATAAATTCATTGCGTTACTCCTAGAGCGTGGTGAACCAAAGTAGCGGTCGCTTGCCAGGCGGCGCGAAGGACGACGCCCAGCAGATCGAGCAGACCAGCAGCTGCTGCGCTGTCGAACAGCAGCCGCATCGATCTGGCAGTCAACAGTGGGCGCGCTGCCCTGCATCCGGTCGCCTGCACTGTAGCGCGCCGATGGACGCGCACTGCCCATGCAAATCTGCATGCAGCTAGAAACGCAGCGCATCAATGCACATGCTGCGCGCCCTGCGGCGTTGAGGCCGTCACGCACTTTCGCGCATGATGCTGCCGCATGAATCGCATGCCTGGAGCGGGCACTGGCAGCAATGACTCGGGAAAACCTCAACGACCTGCAGGTCTTCGTCACCGTCGCGCGCGAAGGCAGCTTCACTCGCGCCGCCGCGCAACTGGGCGTCTCGCAATCGGCGTTGAGCCATACCGTGCGCGCACTGGAGACGCGGTTGGGCATCCGCCTGCTGACCCGCACCACGCGCAGCGTGTCGACGACCGAAGCCGGCGCGCGCCTGTTCGCGACGGTTGCACCGCGGCTGCAGGAGATCGACGACGAGCTGTCCGCACTCACCGACTTTCGCGACAAGCCGGCCGGCACCATCCGCATCACCACCGCCGGACACGCCGCCGACGCCTACGTGTGGCCGGCGCTGTCCAAGCTGCTGCCCGACTACCCGGACCTCAAGATCGAGGTCACCGTGGATTACGGCCTGGCCGACATCGTGGCCGAGCGCTACGACATCGGCATCCGTCTGGGCGACCAGGTCGCCAAGGACATGATCGCGGTGCCGATCAGCCCTCCCCAGCGCATGGCGGTGGTCGCGGTGCCGGGCTACTTCGTGCATCACACCATCCCCGCCGCCCCGGCCGATCTGGCGCAGCACAACTGCATCGGCCTGCGCCTGCCCACGCACGGTGGGTTGCTGGCCTGGGAGTTCGAACAATCGGGCCGCGAGATCAAGGTGCGCGTGGATGGGCAATGGACCTTCAACAGCAGCGGTGCGATGTTGCGCGCCGCGCTGGCCGGCGCGGGCTTAGCGTATCTGCCGGAATCCATGGTGCTGGACCACATCGCCGCCGGCCAATTGCGCCGCGTGCTGGAAGACTGGTGCGAGCCGTTCGAGGGGTACTACGCGTACTACCCCAGCCGCCGCCAGTCTTCGAGCGCACTCAAAGTGGTGATCGATGCATTGCGGCACGATCTGGCGCGTTGACACGCGCGTGCAGGAGCCTGCCTGCGCGCGACGAGGCCCTGTCGGTAACGCCCCATCGCGCGCAAAAGTGCTTCTACGATCGCCTCGGTTTGCGGCACTTTTAAAGGCGGGGATCGACGTACTTCGGCACGCTCTGCTGCATTGACGCGCTTGTGTAGAAGCATATCTGCGCGCTACCAAGCGTTATCGGTAACGCCGCATCGCGCGCTGCCGGTGGCAGCGTCTGTTTGCGGGCGGCTGGAGCGCGGGGATTATTTACCGACCAGCTTCTGCCGCTCCGGGCTATAACGCTCGCCGACAATCGCTACCGCATCCAGCGCTTGCTGGATGCGGGCAAGATCCTCGCTGCTCAAGGTCAACGAAGCGCCGCCCAGATTGTCTTCCAGGCGATGCAGCTTGGTAGTGCAGGGAATCGGCACGATCCACGGCTTGCGCGACAACAACCACGCCAGCGCCACCTGCGCCGGCGTGGCACCCTTGTCGGCGGCGATGGACTGGATACGTTCGACCAGTCCCTGATTGGCCTGCCGCGCTTCGGCGGCGAACCGCGGCACCTGATTGCGGAAATCGTCGGCGGAAAATTGCGTGTCGGCACCGATGGCGCCGGTCAAAAAGCCCTTGCCGAGCGGGCTGAACGGTACGAAGCCGATCCCCAGTTCTTCCAGCGTCGGTAACACGCTGGTCTCCGGCTCGCGCCACCACAACGAGTATTCGCTCTGCACCGCCGTCACCGGCTGTACCGCATGCGCACGCCGGATGGTGTCGGCACCGGCTTCGGACAGGCCGAAATGCATCACCTTGCCCTCGGCGATCAAGTCCTTAACCGTGCCGGCCACCTCCTCGATCGGCACCGCCGGGTCCACGCGATGTTGATAGAACAGGTCGATGCGGTCGGTCTTCAGACGCGTCAGGCTGGCCTCGGCCACTGCACGAATCCGTTCGGGGCGGCTGTCGAGCCCGGCATCGGCATGTCCATCCTTGAAGCCAAACTTGGTCGCGATCACCACCTGGTCGCGGTGCGCCGCCAGCGCGTCGCCTAGCAACGCCTCGTTGGCGAAAGGCCCGTAGGCCTCTGCCGTATCGAAGAAGGTGACGCCTCGCTCCACTGCCGCATGCAGCAACGCGACGGCCTGCGTGTGCGCGGTCGCCGGCCCATAGCCATAACTTAGACCCATGCAGCCCAAGCCCAGCGCAGACACCTGTAATCCGCTGTTTCCCAACTGTCGTGTTTGCATCGTTTGCTCCCGCGGCAACGGCCGCATCGAATGAGTCGGCCGCAGACGGCAACACCGCTGCAGCACCGATGCGCCACGATAGTCTGGCGCCACGGGTGCATTGCACAGCACGCGGTGCTAACGCTTATGAACGACCCTCATCAACGCGCAGGTTTGCCGGATCGCAGACGCGAATCTGCGTACGCGAACGCCGGCAACGCGCCAACGACGCCAGTCATCCAGCGCGCCGCCCTGCCCCCGCAACTAGAAACCGCTCGGCGCTTCGCGCTTGCCATCCGCCGTCACCGCCGATGGTTGTGGGCGATACGCACGCAAGAACAACGTCACCGCGCCGCTGGCATATGCATCCAGCCGTACAGATGCCGTATCCAGCGCATCGCCGCGCATCGCCGCATTGGCCGGCCGCCCGGTGATCAACCCGAAGAAATGCACCGATGCATCCGGCAGGTTGTCGATCACCAGTGCGCCACGCTGCACCTCGCGCGCCAACAGCGCGCGCATCATGCTGTCGTAACGCTCGAAGCACAGCGTCCACATTTCCTCGCGCATCTGGCTGGGCAACAGTGGCGGGCGCACCAGGCCATACGCGGCATCATCCAGCAGGTTGCTGGCAGACACTCGCAACACCGCATCCGCCACTGCAGCCAGGCGTTGCTCCAGCGTTCCCTGCAGTTCCAGCAGGGCGTTCCAGCGGTTGGGCGAGGCGTGCGCAAGCGCCTCCAGGGTGGTGCGGAACAGCACCTCCTTGGAAGCGAAATGCGCATAGACCGTGGCTTTGGACACCATCGCGCGCTCGGCGATGGTGTCCATGCTGGTCCTGTCGAAGCCGTGCTGTTGGAACAGCGCGCGTGCCGCCGCCAGGATGGCACCGCGTTTGTCGTGCGGCGCACGCCCGGTTGCGATGGACGGCGCGGCATCATCCACGCGGCAGCTCCGCTGCCGGGGTCGTGCCGGCAGTCGGTGCATCCGATGGCAGCCAGCCGCCGCCCATCGCCTTGTAGAACGTCACCAGATTGGTGAAGCGCGACAGCTGCGTGCTGATCAAGGTCTGCTGCGCGCTGTAGAGCGACCGTTGCGCATCCAGTGCCTGCAGATAGCTGTCGATGCCACGTTCGAAACGCGCCTGCGACAAGCGATAGCTATCGGCGGTTGCGTCGACCAATGCCTGTTGCGCCTGCAATTGCCGGCCCAGCGTGTCGCGCTGAGCAAGCGCGTCGGACACTTCGCGGAACGCACTCTGGATGGATTTTTCGTAGCGGGCCACCTCGATATCGCGATTGGCCTTGGCCATGTCCAGATTGGCGCGATTACGCCCGGCATTGAAGATCGGCAAGGTCAGCGTGGGCACAAAGCTCCAGGCGCGCGTGCCCGAATCGAACAGGTTCGACAGGCTGCTGCTGGACGAACCCACCGAGCCGGTCAGGCTGATGCTGGGGAAAAACGCCGCACGTGCTGCACCGATATTGCCATTGGCCGCACGCAGGTTGCGCTCGGCCTCCAGGATGTCCGGGCGACGCTGCAGCAATTGCGACGGCAAGCCGGCCGGCACGCTGGCCAGCACGTTGCCGTCCACGCTGGCACCGTCGGGCAACGCGCGCGGCAACAACGATTCCGGCACGGCCGTACCGACCAGCAGCACCAGCGCATTGCGATCCTGCGCCACCTGCGCGGTGTAGCGCTCCACGTCCACGCGTGCGGTTTCCACCGTGGTCTGCGCCTGGCGCAGGGTCAGCTGCGAGGCCACGCCCAGCTCGAAACTGCGTTGCTGCAGGCGATAGCTATCGCTTTGACTGCTCAGGGTGGACTGCGCCAGTTGCAGCGATGCCTGGTCGGCAGCCAGGGTCAGATAGGCGGTGGCGACTTCTGCGACCAGGCTGATATGCGTGCTGCGACGGGCTTCGGCGGTGGACAGGAACTGTTGCAACGCCTGTTCCTTGAGGCTGCGCACGCGCCCGAACAGATCCAGTTCGTAGGCACTGATGCCGATGTTGGCGCTGTAGGTGCGGAACACCGCCGGCTGCCCGGGGATGGCCAGCTCCGTGGGCGTGCGCGAATTGTTCGCGGTGCCGGTGCCATCGATGGCAGGCACCAACGCAGCGCGCTCCACCCGGTATTGCGCACGCGCCACTTCGATGTTGAGTGCGGCCACGCGCAGGTCGCGGTTGTTCTGCAGCGCAAGCGCGATGACCTGCTGCAACGCAGGGTCGGTAAAGACCTCGCGCCAGCCGATATCGGCCACGCTACGCGCTTGTTCGGTTTCAGCAGCATCGGGCGTTGGGGCGGACCCGGCACCGGCAAAGTGGTCCGGCACCGGCGCGTCGGGGCGGGTGTAGCGCGGCATCATGGTGCAGCCAGACAGCACGCTGGCCACCGCGATCGCGGCAAGGGTCATGCGAATCGGTGTCATGTCAGTGTCCTGTCGGTTACGGAGTCGTGGGCGCGGCAGGCTGTGCGCGGCGCTTGAACACGCCGCTGACCAGCACGAAGAACAGCGGCACGAAAAAGATCGCCAGCACCGTGCCGGACAACATGCCGCCGATCACCGCCGTGCCCAGCGCATGCTGTGCGCCGGCGCCGGCGCCACTGGTCAACACCAGCGGCACCACGCCGAGGATGAAGGCCAGCGATGTCATCAGGATCGGCCGCAAGCGCATGCGCGCCGCTTCCAGCGCCGATTCGATCAGGCTCTTGCCGCTCTCGTGCAGCTCCTTGGCAAACTCCACGATCAGGATCGCGTTTTTCGATGCAAGACCAATGGTGGTCAACAACCCCACCTGGAAGTACACGTCGTTCATTTTCCAGGTCAGCATCGCGCCCAGCAGCGTGCCGAACACGCCCAGCGGCACCACCAGAATCACCGAGAACGGGATCGCCCAGCTTTCGTACAACGCGGCCAGACACAGGAACACGATCAGGATCGACAGGCCGTACAACAGGCCGGTCTGGCCGGTGGAGGATTTTTCCTGCCGCGACAACCCGGTCCATTCGAAGCCGATGCCCGGCGGCAGCTTGGCCGCCGCCGCTTCCACGATCTGCATCGCTTCGCCACTGGAGGCCGCGCCGGGCAGCGCCATGCCCAGGATTTCCACCGATGGCACGCTGTTGTAGCGTTCCAGGCGCGGCGAGCCCGATTGCCAGCTGGCGGTTGCGAAGGCATTGAACGGCACCATGGTGCCGGCGCTGTTGCGCACGAACCAGCGATCGATGTCCTGCGGGTTCATGCGGTACGGCGCGTCGGCCTGCAGCATCACCTTCTTGACGCGTCCCTTGTCGATGAAATCGTTGACGTAGACGCTGCCCCACGCGCTGGCGAAGGTGTTGTTGATGTCGGAGATCGACACCCCCATTGCCTGCGCCCGGTGCGGGTCGATCTCCAGCTTGAACTCGGGCGTGTCTTCCTGCCCGTTGGGGCGCACCGCCACCAGCCGCTTGTCCTGCGACAGCTCGGCCAGCAATTGATTGCGCGCCTGCATCAAGGCCGCATGTCCAAGATTGGCACGGTCCTGCAGCATCAAGTCGAAGCCGGTGGCATTGCCCAGTTCCGACACCGCCGGTGGCGCGAAGGCGAACACCCTCGCATCGCGGATGCTGGCGAAAAAAGCGCCAGCCTTGCCGGCCACGTCGGTGACGCTCTGGCCCTTGCCGGTACGCTCGTCCCATGGCCGCAGTTTGACGAAGGCAAGGCCCACGTTCTGCCCGGTGCCAGCGAAGCTGAAACCGGACACCGCAAACACGCCGGACACCGAATCCTTTTGATCGACCAGGAAGTGATGCTCCACCTGCTTCAGCACCTCGCTGGTGCGCGCATCGGTGGCGCCGGGCGGCAACTGCACCAGCACGAACAAGGTGCCCTGGTCTTCATCCGGCAGGAAGCCGACCGGCAACTTCATGAAACCCACCACCACCAGCGCCAGCAGCACCGCATAGGCGAGCATGTAGCGCCAGCCCTTGCCCAGCATGTGCCGAACCACGCCTTGATAGCGAGTATTGCCGCGATCGAACAGGCGATTGAACCAGCCGAAGAAGCCGGTGGTGGCCATGCCATGGCCCTTGTGCACCGGCTTGAGCAAGGTGGCGCACAGGGCCGGGGTCAGGATCATCGCCACCAGCACCGACAAGGTCATCGCCGACACAATCGTGATCGAGAACTGCCGGTAGATCACACCGGTGGACCCGCCGAAGAAGGCCATCGGCACGAACACCGCCGCCAGCACCAACGCCACGCCGACCAGCGCGCCGGAAATCTGTTCCATCGATTTGCGCGTGGCGTCCTTGGGCGACAACTGCTCCTCGCCCATCACGCGCTCGACGTTTTCCACCACCACGATGGCGTCGTCCACCAGCAGGCCGATCGCCAGCACCATCGCGAACATGGTCAGCGTATTGATGGTGAAACCGAACGCGGCCAGCACGCCGAAGGTGCCCAGCAACACCACCGGCACCGCAATGGTCGGGATCAAGGTAGCGCGGAAGTTCTGCAGGAACAGGTACATCACCAGGAACACCAGCACCACCGCTTCGACCAGCGTATGCACCACCTGCTCGATGGAAATGCGCACGAACGGCGTGGTGTCGTAGGGCTTTTGCACCTTCATGCCCGGCGGGAAGAATTGCTCCTGCTCCTCCAGGCTCTTGTCGATGGCGCGCACCGTATCCAGTGCATTGGCACCGGTAGCCAGCTTGATCGCCAGGCCCGCTGCCGGCTTGCCGTTGTAGCGGCCTACCGTGTTGTAGCTTTCGCTGCCCAGTTCGACCCGCGCCACATCGCGCAGCCGCACCTGAGAGCCATCGGCCTGCGTCCGCAGCAGGATGTTTTCGAACTGCTCGGCGGTCTTGAGCCGGGTCTGCGCGGTGATGGTGGCATTGAGTTGCTGGTTGGCCACCGCCGGCAATGCGCCGAGCTGGCCGGCCGACACCTGCGCGTTCTGCGCCTGGATGGCGGTGCGCACATCCACCGGGGTGAGATTGAAATTGCTCAGCTTGTCCGGGTCCAGCCAGATGCGCATGGCGTATTGCGAACCGAACAAGGTGGTGTCGCCCACGCCTTCGACGCGGCTGATGGTTTCCTGCACGTTGGCGGCCACGTAATCGGACAGGTCCGAATCGTTCATGCTGCCGTCTTCGGAGGTGAAGGCCAGCACGTTGACGAAGTTGGTGGCCGACTTGGTGACCGTCACGCCCTGCTGCTGCACTTCCTGCGGCAGCAAAGGCGTGGCCAGCGACAACTTGTTCTGCACCTGCACCTGTGCGGTGTCCGGGTCGGTGCCGTTGTCGAAGGTCAGCGTGATGGTCACCGCACCGCTGGATTCGCTGGTGGAGGCCATGTAGCTAAGGTGGTCCAGCCCCTTCATCTTCTGCTCGATGACCTGGGTGACGGTGTCTTCCAGCGTCTGCGCCGAAGCGCCCGGATAATTGGCGGTGATGGCGACCGCGGGCGGCGCGATGCTGGGGTATTGCGCGATCGGCAAGGTGGCGATGGACAGGATGCCGGCCAGCATCACGATGATGGCCAATACCCACGCGAAGATCGGACGGTCGATGAAAAAGCGTGCCATGTCGTGTGATCCGCCTTAATTCGCTGCACGCGGCGTGGTGGGCGCAGATGGCGCGCCCGCGGCGTCGGTGCGTTTGGGTTGCCATGGCACGGTCTTGACCTGGATGCCGTCGCGCGCGCGCGAGGCGCCTTCGACCACCAGCTGTTCGCCGGGCTTCAGGCCGCTGCGCACCAGCCACTGGTCGCCGACCTCGCGGTCGGTGTCCAGCACGCGCAACTGCAGTTTGTGGTCGGCACCGACCACGAACGCAGTCGGCTTGCCGGCACCATTGCGCGAGACCGCCTGCTGCGGCACCAGCAGGCCCTGTTGCTTGACGCCTTCCTGCAGCACCGCGCGCACGTACATGCCCGGCAGCAGATCGGCGTTGGGGTTCGGGAACACCGCGCGCAGGGTGATCGAGCCGGTGTTCTGATCGACGGTGACATCGGAGAACGCCAGCTGGCCCTGCAACGGATACGCGCTGCCGTCTTCCAGCAGCAGCGACACCTTGGCCGCGCCCTCGCCGGCCGTTTCCAGGTCGCCGCGCGCCATCGCCTGCTTCAGCCGCAACACCGCCGCGCTGGGCTGGGTGACATCGATATAGATCGGGTCCAGCTGCTGGATGGTGGTCAGCGCCGTAGCCTGGTTGGCGGTCACCAAGGCGCCCGGCGTCACGCTGGAACGGCCGATGCGCCCGGAGATCGGGGCGTCCAGACGGGCGAAGGCCAGATTGATACCCGCGGTTTCCACGCTGGCCTTGCCGGCAGCCACGTCGGCCTCGGCCTGGCCCAGCGCTGCGGCGGTGTCGTCGCCTTCCTGCTGGCTGATCGCCTTGATCTGCGCCAGCTCGGTGTAGCGCTCGGCCTTGAGCCTGGCGGTGCGCAGGTTGGCCTGCGCCTTGGCCAGGGTGGCCTGGGCGCTGGCATAGCTGGCGCGGTAGGTGGCCGGATCGATCTGGTACAGCGTCTGCCCGGCCTTGACGTCGCCGCCCTCGGTGAACTGGCGCGACTGCACGATGCCGCCCACCTGCGGGCGGATTTCGGCGATCAGGTACGGCACGGTGCGTCCCGGCAGCGCGGTGGTCAGCGGCACCGGCTGCTGCTTGACGGTCAGCACCGCCATCTCGGGGGTGCCCTCTTCCGGCGGCGGACCACCCGGCGGGCTGCCGCAGGCGCTGAGCAGGACGGCGGCAGCAATGGCAACAGCGACTAGGGGCAAGCGATACGAGGCATGAGGACGCACGAGGAGGTCTCCGAGGACGCGCGATTGAAAAGCTAAACGGTACGGTTTGGTATCCTAATAAGCTCATCCGTGGCCGTCAAGCATTTCTGCCCAGTCGGTATACTTAAAGTTCAAAAGTGGAGTGATTGGATGCGGGTCAGAACCGAAGCAAAGCGCGACGCCATCATTGAGGCGGCCAGCGAGGTGTTCCTGGAAATGGGCTTCGAGGGGGCGTCGATGTCGCAGATCGCGGCCCGCGTGGGCGGCTCCAAACGCACGCTGTACGGCTATTTCCCATCCAAGGAAGAGTTGTTCGTCGCGGTGGCCACCGCCATGGCCGACAGCTATATCGAGCCGCTGATCGTGGCGCTGGAGAGCACCGACGCACCGGTGGAGCAGGCGCTGCACACCTTTGGCCGCGACATCCTCACCTTCCTGTGCGCCCCCACCTCGATCACCATCTGGCAGACCATCATCGGCGTCTCCGGGCGCTCGGAGGTGGGCGCGCTGTTCTACAACAGTGGCCCGGAAGAAGGCATGCGGCGCGTGGCCGAGTATCTGAGCAGGCAGATGGAGCAGGGCGTGCTACGACGCGCCGACCCAATCGATGCCTCACGGCAATTCGGCGGCCTGCTGCAAGCCGACACCATGATGCCCTGCCTGTTTGGCGCGCTCAAAGATCCTTCGCCCGAGTATCTGCATGGCGCCGTGCAGCGCGCGGTGGAGCTGTTCCTGGCGGCGTATGCGCTCGATGCAGGCCAAACGCCGTGATGGGCTGCGTGCGGACGCTCGTCGTCGATATGTTGCGCTAGAGGATGAGTGGAAGCGCGCACGTACTGCACATGCGTCGGCCTGCGCGGTCGTTGAACGATGGGAGGACCGAGCACTCAACGCTGTGGAGCACCACCGGCCTCACGCATGCGCTGTTTCAGGCGTACCCGAGCTGTCGGCTACGTTTCACGTCCTGCATCGACGTTGGGATGTCGGTGATATCGAGCTCAGGTCAGGCACAGCGAAGGCACGCGTCGCTGTCGAATCACAGGCTGTGTCGAAAGCAACGTGCAATACGCGAGTCGCCGGGCTGCACAGCGCTACGCAATGCGCAGTGACCGGGCAGCGCCAGGACTTGGCGTCTGCGGCGCTCGATCAACGGCGCGCTGCTGACGCTTCAATGGGTCAACACGCACCCTGAAACCGCAGCGTCGCGCTCTAAAGGAACGTCACGGCCGCGCATTCTGCGCAACCTCGCAGCGCCTACTCCGCGACCGCGCACTTGGCGCACAGCCCATGCACTTCCAGGGTCTGCGCCTGCGGCTGGAAACCCAGCGCCTTGGCGCGGGCTTCCAGTTGCGAGACCACGTCGCGGTCTTCCAGTTCCACGGCGCTATGGCAGCGGTCGCAGATCAGGAACGGCACCGAGTGCTGGGCGCTGTTGGGGTGATGGCAGGCGACGAAGGCATTGACCGATTCGAGCTTGTGCACAAAGCCATTGGCCATCAAAAAATCCAGCGCGCGGTACACCGTTGGCGGCGCATCGGCGCCCACGCCCTTGCCTTCGCGCACCCAGTCCAGCAGCTCGTACGCCTTTACCGGCTTGCCGGCATCGGCGATCAGCCGCAGCACATTGGCGCGGATCGGCGTCAGCCGCAGGCCGCGTTCGCTGCAGGCGCGCTCCACCGCACGCACGAAGCTGTTGGCATCGTCCACGTGGTGGTGCGGTGCCGTGCAGGCATGTTCCTGGTCGTGCGTTTGGGTGTGGGTGTGCTTGGTCATACAGGCTCCGGCGTCAGGCCGCTCCAATCTTGATGAGTGCCGCATCGATGCGTTTCAAGGCACCCTCGCGACCGGCCAGGTACACCGTCTGCGAAATGTCAGGGCTGACCTGGGTGCCGGTGATGGCCACCCGCAGCGGCTGGGCAACCTTGCCCATGCCCAGTTCCAGCGCCGCGGCGGCATCGTGCAGCGCCGCCGACACGCTCTCCACGCTCCACTCGCTCAGCGCAGCGAGCATCTCGCGCGCCTTGCCCAGCGGCACTTCCGCGCCTAATTTCAGGTGCTTGATCACCGCTGCTTCGTCGTAGGTTTCCAGTGGCTGGTACCAGACCACGGCCTTTTCGGCCATTTCCTTCAGGGTCTGCACGCGCTCGCGCAACGCCACCACCACATCGCCAGCGGCCGGGCCGGCAGCGATGTCCAGGCCAAGCTTGGCAAGCTGATACTCCAGCTGCGGCGCGATGCTGGCCGGGTCGTCGGTCTTCAGGTAATGCTGATTGACCCAGCCGAGCTTGGCCATGTCCAGGCGCGCAGCCTTGGAGTTGACGTCCTTGACGTCGAACAGGTCCAGCAGCTCCTGCTGGCTGAACAACTCCTGGTCGCCATGCGACCAGCCCAGACGGGCCAGGTAGTTGATCAGCGCATGCGGCAGGTAGCCGGCGTCCTTGTACTGCATCACGTCCGCCGCGCCGGTGCGCTTGGACAGCTTGGCGCCCTGCTCGTCCAGGATCATCGGCATGTGCGCGAACTTGGGCACCGGCGCGCCCAGCGCTTCATAGATGTTGATCTGGCGCGGGGTGTTGTTGATGTGGTCGTCGCCGCGGATCACCTCGGTGATGCCCATGTCCCAATCGTCTACCACCACCGCAAAGTTGTAGGTGGGGAAGCCGTCCGGGCGGAAGATCACCATGTCGTCGAGCTCGCTATTGGCGATCTCGATACGGCCCTTGATCAGGTCGTCGAACACCACCGTGCCGCCCACCGGGTTCTTGAAGCGGATGACGCGATTCGGGTCGTCGCGATACGGCAGCTGCTGCTCGCGCGCGGCACCGTTGTAGCGCGGCTTTTCCTGCTTGGCCATCGCGGCCTCGCGCATGGCATCGAGCTCTTCGCGGGTTTCGTAGGCGTAATAGGCCTTGCCCTGCGCCAGCAGCTGCTCGGCCACTTCCTGGTAACGGGCCACACGCTGGGTCTGGTAGATCGGGCCTTCGTCGTAGCCCAGACCCAACCAATCCATCGCTTCCAGGATGGCATCGATGGCCGCCTGGGTGCTGCGCTCGCGGTCGGTGTCTTCGATGCGCAGCACGAACTGCCCACCGCGGTGGCGCGCCTCCAGCCAGCAATACAGGGCGGTGCGGGCGCCGCCGATGTGCAGGTAACCGGTGGGGCTGGGAGCGAAGCGGGTGCGGCAGGTCATGGAGCGCTCGGCGAAACGGGAGTGCGCCGATTTTACCTTGCGCAGCGTGGCCCTGCCCGGTCTGGTGCTAAGGCGGCGATGTCGGGTACCGCATTGGCGCTGCATCGTCCATCGGCCGCAGTGCCGGCACGCACGCCCTCCCCCTGCCACGCAATGCGTTCAATCGCTCGCGTCTGCGCTGCGATCGGCACCGTTGCTGCGCGACCGCCAGCTGCGCAAGGGACGCTGCCGCCGGCGCGTCGGCGTGCTTTAGCGATTACGCAACAGGTCGCCGTACACCACGCATTCGCCATCGCTGCGCGCCGGACCGGGCGCGTCGTACAACACCAACCAGCTGGGAACCTTGCCGGCCAGCTGCGGTGGCAGATTGCAGATGGCCTCGGCGCGGTCGCTGTCCTTGCCGTGCGGTAGGACCGCCGATTCCAGCAAATCGTGCTGAAATCGCACCGGCGCGCGGTTGGCGGCCAGCACGGTGCGTGCATCCGGCCACTTGAACAGGCGGATCTCGCCGTTCAACACCATCGTGGGGCCGGCCAGCAGGTAGAGATCGTCGCCGGAATAATGCAGATCGCGGATGCCCAGGCCGCCCAATTGCAGGAAGTGCTTGCGCAGCAGCGTGCCATCGTTGTCCAGCGGCGCCAGGCGCAGATGGTCGCCATGCGCTTCCACCTGGATCTCCAGCATCGCCGACCAGCCACGCAGCACCGGCCCGCGCAGGCCCAGCAGCAGGCGCTTGCCGTCGACCACGATGCCTTCGATGTCGAAGCCGTTGTCCTTGCCGGGAATCTTCAAAAACGGGCCGAAATGCGGGTCGTCGGCCAGCAGCTCGGTGAGCTGGTTGTGCTTGGCGTCGCCCTTGAGCCGCAGCGCGCGGCGGCCATCGGCCGCTTCGCGCACCAGGCGCGGGGTGCCGTCGGCATCGCACTCGATCGGCAGGCAGGCCAGCAGGCGGCGGTTGGCGTCGAGCTTGAGTTTGGTCAGGCGCTTGGCGTTGTCGGCGTCGTCGCGCCCGCGTTTGGCATTCTTGCGCTTCAGGCCATGCGAGCCGACCAACCACAAATAACCATCCGATAGACCCATGCCTTCCAGGTCCGCCTCCTCGGCGTCCTCACCGGGAAGATCCAGCAACTCGGCCAGCGCGAAGCTCTGGCCTTCGCCGAAGCGCAGCGTCTCGCGCTGGCTGGGCTGCAGCCTGCGCAGGCGGTCCACCGCGCAGGCTTCGTCGCCGGCCACCCACAGCCAGTCGTCGGTAAACGCTGCGCCGGACAGATTGCTGTGCACCAGCGCGCCAGGAGCGAACTCCAGCCGGACGCTGTGCGGAATCAGGGTTTTCTTGGGCATGGGAACCTGGTGGGTGGCGTTGCAAGGCTGAGCGATTGAAGGCATGCGCCAATGACTGCGCCGCCGCTGCGTGCAGCGGCAAGTGCGCAGCACCGGTCGTGTCTGCAGCTGCCGCACCAGCGCGGTGTGGGCAGCGATCAATCGTTCTTGGTCAATCGAACGCGACCAGCTTGGCACGCGCGACTTGCGGCGCCAACTGGCCGGGCCAATCGCGGTCGTTGGCCACCTGCGCGTGGGCGCGGCTGGCCTCGAACGCGTCGAAGTCCAGCGTGGCGTACGCCCACACGGTGTCCGCATCGGTTTGCGCCAGTACACCGTCGGCGGGGAAGCCCACATCCATTGGCGCAAATACCGCCGCTTCGCCAGTGTTGACGTCCAGTGTGGGGCTCCAGGGCGCCTCGCCAGCGGTCACCGATTGCGCGACGAACATGCGGTTTTCCAATGCACGCGCCAGACACCCGACCCGCACGCGGGTGGCGCCGGCGGCAGTGTCGGTGCAACTGGGCACGATCAACAGGCGCGCGCCGGCCTCGTACTGCGCGCGCACTGGCAACGGAAATTCGCTGTCGTAGCAGATCGCAATCGCCGCACGCACGCCGTCCAGGTCGAACACCTTCAACGCATCACCCGGCTCGATCAGCCCGGTGGCCTTTTCGAACCCGGTCAGTTGCAGCTTGTCCTGCCAACCGTGGCCGCCGTCGGGCGTGAACCAGTCGCTGCGGTTGCGGTAGCGGCCCTGGCCCAGATCCAGCAGAAAACTGCCGGGTATCAGATGCAGCCGGTGCTGCCGCGCCAGGCCGGCAAACAGCTCCAACCACGCAGCACGCAACGTCTGGATGGCCGCCAGCGACTCAGGCAGTCCGGCCGAGACCTGCGTGCCGAAGGTGGCAGCCAGCTCCAGCGACAGATATTCCGGCAGCACCGCCACCCGCGCGCCGGCCGCCGCGGCCTCGCCGATCAGCGCTGACATGCGCGCCGCGAAGGCTGCAAAGTCCGCAGGTTTGCCGATCGGATACCTGGCAACGGCAATGGCGAGGGGAGCATTCATCGGCAAGATTCCTCTAACGGCGCTGGAGTGAGGCAACGGGGCGTACCACCATGATCGACTGCGCCACGCTCAAGGTTCCAGCGCGCGCGTCCACACGCTCAAGCTGTGGTCGATCTGCCCACGTTGCAACTCCGCCCACTCCAGCCGTACCTGCATGCCCGGCTGCGGCGCGTAACCGCGCTTGCGCCAGAACGCATCGTTGGAGCGATAGTCGGCAGGTTTGCGCGGGTCGTCTGCTGCACGCTCCACCGAACAGAATGCGGCGAGCGTAAATCTGCCCAATGCGCGGGCATGCGCCTCGCGGCTGTCGAAAAATGCATGACCGATGCCCTGCCCGCGATACGCCGGCAACAACACCGACTCACCGAAATAGAACACGCTGGCCGGGTCGATACCGGCGGCGGTGAATGGCATGTGGAAGGCATCGCTATCGTCGAGCAACGGCAGCCCGGTGGAAGCGCCGATGACCGCATCGCCATCGCGCGCCAGGACGAATACGCTATCGGGCGACGCGGCGTAGGCGGCAAGGTAAGCGCGTTCGTAGCCGGCATCGCCGTCGTACAGATACGGCCATGCGCCGAACACCGCGATACGCAGCCGCGCTACCGCATCCAGATACGGCAACACCGCGTTGCCGTGGACTGTTTCAACGTTCAGGGAGGTGCCAGTCATGCGGCCATGGTAAGCGAGCCTGGCTGCGTTGCGCTGCTGCGCTGCCACGGCTCACCGCAGCCAGCCGCCATGGCGCTGGGTCGCGTTGCCGGGCTGCTGCCACATCAGCCACACCGCCGCGTCTTCCTGGGCCACCAGCACCCCGAGCAGCGCATCGCGACTGCGCGCCCAGTAACTGCCGCTGCTCAAGCGCTGCCACGGCCCGTAGCTGCGTACACAGGCGTCCTGTGAAGACGCCTGTTGCCGCCGCGTTGCTTGCAAAAAACCGCATCCATCCGCACGCAGTGCCTGCGCAGTGCGCGCATGCAGGCGCAGGCCGATCACGCCACGGCGGCCCTCGCACGCCAGCGGCAACGCCGACAGCGGCGAACATTCCCATTGCGACAGTGGCGCTGCGGGAAGCAGCGCCACCGTGTCGATTCCGGCGGGCAGCAGACGCTGCGCCCGCCGGTACACCTGTGCCTGGACGCTCATGTCGACCTCAGCGCAGGCTGTTGCCAAGCTCGTACCAATCGACCTTACGCGTCACCCACATGATGCTGGCCAGGATGCCGAACAGCAGCAGCGACCCCATCAGCAATGCGTTGTCCTCGGAGATCAACAGGCTGTACAGCACGCCATACAAGGCAGTGAGCATCACCGAGAATCCCGCAGCGCGGCTCCAACTGCGCAGCACGCCAGACAGATAGAAGAACTGCAGGCCGATACATGCCGCCGCCGACACCAGATACGCCTGCCAGAACGCAATGTGCTCGGAAAGGCTTAGCAGCAACAGGAAGAAGATCGCCAGCGCCAGGCCGACCAGCAGGTACTGCAACGGATGAATCGGCAACCGCTTGATCAGTTCGAACAACACGAACGCTACAAAGGTCAGTACCACGAACAGGCTGCCGTACTTGCTGGCGCGGTCGGCCTGGGTATACACATCCACCGGGTCGACCAGACGCACTTCCAGCGTGTCCAGCGACGATTGCGACGACTGCAGCTGCGTTTGCGCACCGGTCGCCAAGGACGACAGCGACCAGCTCGCATCGAAACCGCGCTCGCTGATGGTCGGGGCATTTGGCAGGAAGCGCCCACCGAACAACGGGTGCGGCCACGCCGAGCGCAATGCGATGTCGTTGTTGTCGCCAATCGGCGCGATGGCCAGACTGCGTGTGCCATCCAGCACGAATGCCATGTCCACCGTATCTCCATCGACCAGCTTGCCGGCCAGCGGATCGCCCAACGGCTGCAGATCGGCGTGAATGCCGGCCGAGCGCGATGCCAGGCCGCCAGCGCCGCTTTCCAGCGCCAGCGTGCGGCCGTCCACCCGCAGCGTTGGCGTGCCCACCAAGCCACGCACATCCGAGATGCCCACCGCCAGATGCGGCTGACCATAGCTACGCCCGGCCTCGGCCGGATACTCGAACGGGTCGAACTCGGCCTTGAGCTTGGCCTTCCACGAATACACCTGCACGCGGAACAGGCCGATCTTGCGCTCGGACGGCGTCAGCTCGCCGCTCAGAGTGAGCGTGCGCGGGGTCTGCAGCAGCTGCCCATCGCGCTTGCGCCAGACCTTGTGCGGCTTGCCTTCCTCGTCCGGCTCGGTCACCTGTACGTCTTCGGTGTACGGCAGCACCCGCACCGGTGCGATGAACTGCTGCTCGCCGGCCTTGCTTTGCGCCACCCGCTCCACCGCCTCGTCGCGATATTGCGCACGTTCCTGCACGGTGCCGCGAATCAACAACAAGGGAATCAGCAACAACAGGATCAGCCCGCCGATGGTGGCGAACCGCAACAACAGTTTCAGGGATTTCATCGGCCATCCTCGTTCTGGGAGGTGGCCAGGGTGCAAGGCGCCGGTGTCGAGGGTTTGAGGTGAATTTGAAGCGAACGTGAAGTTACCGCTCTACACGAGCGGCGGCCGACACCGTGACCCAAGCCGAAAATCCGCGTGCAACGCACGCCCTTGCTTGGTCGCTTTTAGCCAATGGGCAGCCGCAGGACCGCAATCGCACCGCCGCCGTCGCGATTGCCCAGCGCCGCATCGCCACCGTGCAGGCGCGCCACCTCGCGCACGAACGGCAACCCGAGGCCGGAACTACGTTGCCCGGTCTGTGGGCGCGCCAACGAATAAAAGCGTTCGAATACGCGCTCGATGGCGTAATCGGGCACACCACTGCCTCTGTCTTCGACCGACAGTTGCCATTGCCCGGCGTCCATCTGCGCACGCAGCAGCACGCTGCTGCCCTGTGGCGAAAACGCAATTGCATTTTCGAGCAAATTGATCAGCGCCTGACGCAATAGAAACCCATCGCCAGACACGTACTGCTCACCGGTCGAATCGGGCGGCGCGGCAAGCTCCAGTTGCACACCCACGGCGGCAGCACGCGGCATTACCGCCTCTAACGCCGCGTGCAGCACGCTGACCACGGCGATGCGCTCGCGCGTCTGCAGCCAGCCGTGCTGCTCCACTTCGGCCAGCGCAAGCAGCTTGTCGATGGTTTCGGTGAGCCGCTGTTCCTGCGCGCGGATGCTGGCAACAAAATGCTGGCGGTCGGCTTCCGGCAACGGCTCGGTCAACAGCTCCGATGCGCCACGGATCGCCGCCAGCGGGCTTTTCATTTCGTGCGTCAACGACTGCACGTAATGCTCGACATAGGCCTTGCCCTCCAGCTTGCGGCGCATGGTTTCCAGCGCCTGACCGAGGTCGCCGATTTCATCGCCGCGCGGTTTGGGCGGCGGCACCGGGATGCCGGCGCTCACCGCCTGCGCATAGCGGTTGAGCCGGCCGATGCCGCGCATCAACCACCACGTCATCACAATGCCGATCAATGCGGAGATGCCGATCAACCAGGCGCCGCGCTGCAGGATGTTGCGCTGGCTGGCTTCGATAAACGGATCGATGCTGCGGTTGGGCTGCGCCAGGGTAAGCACGCCGATCAACTTGCCGGGTTGGTCGGGCGCGTAGATCGGCGCGGCCACATGCATGACGGTTGCGGTGGGGTCGCCACCGGTTTCCGGGCTGGAACGCGCGCCGTATTCGCCCCGCAAGGTGCGGTAGACATCGTTCCAGCGCGAGTTGTCACGGCCCACTTCACGGCCTAGCGAATCGAAGACCACCACCCCGCGCGCGTCGGTCACGGTGACGCGGTAATCCACATTGTTTTTGCGAAAGCGCCACACCCAGGCCTTGGGGTCGCGCTGCTGCGCCTGCGCCAGGTTGCGCGCAAAGCGGCCGTCGACGATGTGCCCGGCGGCCAGATCGCTGCTGGCCATTTCCGCCAGCACGTTGGCCGCATCCACCAAGGTGGATTCCATCGCCTGGCGCACACCCGGTTTGACCTCGTTGACGAACACCCGCATCACGAAGAACGCAGCCAGGCCCACGATCAGGAAAAAGCCCAGAAACAGCTTGAGACCGAGGCGCATATCAGCGCGCCGCTCCGATCAACGCACCCGATATATAGCCAACCATCGCCTACAGCTCCAGTGCGTAGCCAAGGCCACGATGGGTGCGGATCGGGTCGGCCGGCACGCCGGCCAGGCGCAGCTTGCCGCGTAGCGTCTTGATATGGGTGTCGACGGTGCGATCGGCGCTGTCGGCGCTGGCGTCCCAGCCGCGATCCATCAACTGCGCACGGCTCAGGATCGCGCCGGGGCGCTGCAGCAACGCGGCCAGCAGCGCGTATTCGTAACGGGTCAGCGGCAACAAGGCATCGCCGTAGCGGATGCGGCTGCCTTCGCGGTCGATCGCGAAGGCCCCATGCGGCTGCCAGCCCGGCTCGGCCACCGCTGCCACGCTGCGACGGCGCAGGCGTGCGCGCACCCGCGCCACCAGCTCGCGCGGGGAGAACGGCTTGGCCATGTAATCGTCGGCGCCCAGCTCCAGCCCGAGCACGCGGTCGATCTCGTCGGTGCGCGCGGTCAGAAAGATCACCGGCACCTCGCTGAAACTGCGCAGGTTGCGGCACACCTCGAAGCCGTTGATGTCCGGCAGGCCCACATCCAGCACCACCACATCGGCCGGGTCGGCGCGCAGCCGCGCCAGTGCCTCGCGCCCCAGCAGGCAATGCTCGGCCGCATAGCCCTCGCTGCGCAAGGCGTACAGCACGGTATCGGCAATGGCGGCTTCGTCTTCGACGACGAGCACGCGGAAGGGAGTATCGGACATGGCGCGCAGCATAGCCGCATGCCGGCGCGGCCCATAGCGCGTGCGCAGCCAGCGCGGCGCGCACGCCAGCGTCGGCAACAGAGGTTGGCAGCGGATGTCCGGGGCAGCGGCACGCTCCCGGCGCCACGCCCTCACGGCCCTGCGGCGGGTGCATCCCGCCACGCCGCGTACCTGGCGCGCAGCGCAAAGAGCCGCGCACGCTCTACACTTCCCCGATGAACTATCGCCACGCCTTCCATGCCGGCAACCATGCCGACGTGCTCAAGCACATCGCCTTGCTGGCGCTGATCGACACCTTCAAGCGCAAGGACACCCCGTTCTTCGTGCTCGACACCCACGCCGGACGTGGGCGCTACCAGCTCGGCGGCGAAGAAAGCCGCAAGACCAACGAGGCCGATGCCGGGGTGATGCGGTTGATGGCCGAGTCCACCTTGCCGGAGGTGGTCGAGCGCTACCTGCGTGCGGTGCAGGCCGACAACCAGACCGTCGCCCGCCCCGCCACGCCCGGGCAGAAGCCGGCGCGCCCCACGGCCGGCATCCAGCTCAATCATTATCCTGGCTCGCCACTGCTGGCCGCGCAGGCCCTGCGCGAGCAGGACCGCATGGCGTTCTGCGAATTGCAGCCAGACGAGGCGGAAGCGCTCAAGGGTCTGTTCGCCAAGGACAGCCGCGTGCGCGTGCATGCCGGCGATGGCTATGCCGCCATTCGCGCGTTTCTGCCGCCGCGCGCCGGCGACACCAAGATCGGCCGCGGGTTGGTGCTGATCGATCCGCCGTACGAATCGCAGGACGCCGAGTACCAGCAGATCATCCACAGCGTGCGCGAGGCATTGGCGCGCTGGCCGCAGGCGATCTGCATGGTGTGGTACCCGATCAAGCTGCGTCGCAGCCTGCAGCCGTTCATGCGCAAGGCGGCCACGCTGCCGGCCAAGTCGGTGCTGGTGGCCGAGCTGCAGGTGCGCCCGGACGACTCGCCGCTGCGCCTGACCGGCAGCGGGCTGTTAATCGTCAATGCGCCCTGGCAGTTCGACAAGGTACTGGCGCCGGCATTGCCGGTGCTCAAGAAGCATCTTGGCGAACTGGGCGCCTCCACGCGGCTGGAATGGCTGCGCCAGGACGCCTGATCCACCGGTGATGCGTGCAGCGCGCGGCTGGCAGCCTTCGCGGCGACTGCACATGCCGCAGGCCGTGTCGCACGCGCGGTGGTGCGCATCCGCTGCCGCTTGGTTGACAAGCCCGGCAGCCCGACACTGGCGTGATACTGGGCCCTACGGCTGGCCGCAGGGGCCCGGCTCTCAAGGCATCCCATCGAGGCAGCCAGTCCGCAGCCTGTGCCCGCGGGCGCAGGCCCACTGCCCAGTCATCGCGCGCGCAGCAAGCTCACGACCGGCTCACGGCTCCGCTCGTTACAGTTGTGTGGGAAGCACTGCCACCTCTCGATGGCCCCCAGCGGCGCACCGGATTCATTCACGGTTGCGCGCCGGGCTGGTGCCAGAATCTTCCGATCTTTAAGGAACACCGGTCATGGCCATTCGCAATCGCATGCCTCCCTGGCATGAAAACTTCAGCCTGCCCAATGGCCGCACCCTATTGCTCCGCCCGATCCGTCCCGAGGATGGTCCGCCGCTGCAAGGGGCTTTCAGCCTGTTGGGACCGGAGGAAATCCGCGCACGTTTCGTGCGCTCCTCCGCCGAAATCACCCCGGAGATGGTGCAGCGCCTGACCCATCCCAACCCCAAGACCGAGATCGTGCTGGTGGCCGCCGAACAGTTGCCCCCCGGCGAAGCGCTGGTGGGCGCGGTGGCGCGCGCAGCGCTGGTACCCGGCACCCGCCAGGCCGAGTACACCATCCTAGTCAGCAGCTTTGTCGCTGGCCAGGGCCTGGGCCGGCAGCTGATGCGCAAACTGGTGAAGTGGGCGCGCCGCAAGTACCTGGACTGCCTGTTCGGCGACGTGCTGCAAAGCAATGTGCCGATGCTGCAGCTGGCCGAATCGCTGGGCTTCAAGCCGCAGGCGCATCCGGAATCGCCAGAATTGGTGCGGATGGTGCTGGAGCTGGATGCCTGAGGGGCTGGGAATCGGGATTTGGGAATCGGCTTAGAGCTGGCGATCTGCGGCCTGGTTGCAAGGCCCTTGCCCGCTCACCCTCGCGGGACACGCTGCAGGCACGTCCTTGTAAGCTCTGCGACATTGGGCGGGCAAGGACCAGTCAAGTTTGGTCGGTGCATGGTAGGAGCCTTGCTGGATGCGCCTTGTTCGATCATGAAGCATCGGCTCCATGTCTGATGCACACCGCACTACAAACAACTCTTCAAGTGAGCGCCGACCCACTCTCCGGTGCGGTGTCCTTGCCGCTTGCAGGACGGTTTGGCGGCATGAATGCCCAACTGTCGAGCTCTTGGGGGTCACTTCAGGGATAGGTTTACGGCATATCCCAAAAGCGGTGAGGACGCCGCACCCTCGACCGACTGGGCTTTTGACTAATCAGCGAGCGTCGCGCATACACCTGCGTCGGCGGGCGTCATGCATCCTGCGTCTGGTAAGGTCCCGGAGAGAATGGGATCCGCTGCATGTCGAACCTGAGCGGACCGGCGATCAACCGGCGGCCGGATTCGTCACGTACCTCATAGCGGACATTGGGATTGCCACTGAAGGGTACATCCCATTGATCGACCGGAGTTGCCAGTTGGTCCGCGATGTCGCTGTCGGGATCTCGATATTTTTCAGCGACGAAATTTTCGCGTATCGACGGGTAATTACTGCGGTCGATAGCCTGCTGCCTCAGCGCCTCTCCGATGTTCAGGGCCGGCAGAACGGTGCCGGCAGGTTTGGTGTAGTCAAGCTCTGCTCCGCGCAGGATCGCCCGGTGCATGGGGAGTGCATCCTGGGTAAGCGTGGGTGAGGCGAAAGGCGCCCACGCATCCACCACGATATCTTGTTCCGGCGTCTGCCCCCGGATCACCACGAACACGTGGTCTCCTCCGCTCACCATGTCTACCCTGCAGTCCCTCAGCGCAGGATTCTGCGACAGCAGTTGGTACGTCAGGCCAGCTTGCGCGTCGCAGTAGCCACCTTGCGCCCGGATTGCGGCGAAGGCGCGGAACTCCGGTCTTCCCCCAATTCTGAACGCTAACGAAGAGTGGAGCACACTTTCCCCCTCGGTTGCTGCGATGTCCTTGATCTGGTTGCCAGCCCCGTAGGGAAGAAGTGCCTTGACTAGGTCGATGGCCTCGCGTGCCGCTGCCAGATTGGCAGCGACTTCAGGTGTGATCACCCGCAAGCATGGTTTGGTGTCCGGCATTTGCGTCTTGACGATTGGGTGCTTGGTGGCGAGTGCGTTGAGCTGACCCAGGTGGCTCGACGAAAGCTCGATCATCTTGTCGGACCGCAGTAGCCCGGGGATCAACTCCTGCCCCGGGGCCAGGATTATCGTATTTGTGCCGGATGCATCGGCTGCAAGGTACATGTGGAACTGATGCCCGCCTTGTCGTGCGGGCAGGGTGAATTCCGACGAACGGGTCACTGCGGCTGCAGTGTCGAGCAGGCTTATCCTGGCAGCCCGTGCATGCGGGAAGTTGGCATCGATCCAGGCTCTGGGTTCGAGGATTTTGCTCGACGCCGCTTCCGCCACCCATCCCCGCATCCTGCTGAACATGGAGGGGTGCGGCGGCGGGTGCGAGTGGGCGGACAAGTGGCTGGTCCGGGGGCGAGCGCCTGCCTTGCCACTGTGACGTCTCGGACTTGCCTCTGCCAAGGCAGCCAGGGGAGCCAGGGGAGCCAGGGCAGGTGATGCACAGTCGCTGGACGCCGCTCCTTGACGCGATGGGCTGGAGGTGGTCGCTTCATTGGCTCTATCGTGCTGGGGCCTGCTTGAATGGAAGAGCGGGTTCAATTTATTCATGTGACTGTATCCTGTAAAAAACATCCACCGTGCGGCGTAAATTCGACGATTGATACCCAAGATAGCGGGGAATGCGAATGTGTCCGCCTGCTGCACGAAAGCGTTGGGCCACGTGCGAACCCAGGCATGATCGGCGGTCTCTTGCGCCTGCCCGGGCTGCGGGTGGAGCTGCCGCTGCCCATCACGCTGACGCTGCCTTCGCTTGCCGATATCGCCCGCGCCGAAGGCGAGCGGCTGGACGATCCGGCAACTCCCCTGGCCTGTCTGGCGGACTCCTGCGCTTGACGACGATGGCGATGAGCACCTGTGTCAAGGCGCTTGCAGTCATGAACTTTAGCCTCGGTCACGACAAGCGACCACGAGACCCCGCGGCCGTCCACCAGCAGGTGGCGCCTGCTGCCTTTTCCCCGAACCGTCGGGCTTGGGCCGACAGCTTACTGTGCCGGTGGCGCCTTCATCATCGCGTCATCAATGCTCTGTCGTCGCCAAACGATGCCCTGCCTCTGGTCGTACTCGGCCGGACCGCTTTCCACAGAGCTTCGAAGAAGCTTGCGGCCGGCCATTCAACAAACCGCTTGTGAACCGCGCTGGCGCTTCCAAAACACTCCTTGGGCAAGGCCTTCCACTGGCAATACGTAAGGCAGGGCTCTGCGGCGTGCTTGCGCACAGGCGGACCAAGGCCATCTTTCACGCCCGATGGACCGGGCACTGCTGGCGCTCTGATAAAATCGCCGGCTGATGCCGCAGCCTACCTATCCCTCGCCGCCGCTGCCCAAGTCTGGCCAGCTCCGCGCCTACTGGCGCTCTCCGTCTTCTCCGACGGCACTGGCCTGGTCCATTGCCCGC
This sequence comes from Xanthomonas vesicatoria ATCC 35937, assembly GCF_001908725.1. Classification (NCBI taxonomy): domain Bacteria; kingdom Pseudomonadati; phylum Pseudomonadota; class Gammaproteobacteria; order Lysobacterales; family Lysobacteraceae; genus Xanthomonas; species Xanthomonas vesicatoria. Next base: position 1,191,316 of record NZ_CP018725.1, read on the forward strand.
GCTGCCGAAGCGCATGCCGGCCCGCTGCTGGTGATCGCACGCGACAACCAGAGCGCGCATCAGATCGAGGCCGATCTGCTGGCGCTGCTGGGCGAGACGTCTGCGTTGCCGGTGGTGCCGTTTCCCGATTGGGAAACCCTGCCCTACGACCAGTTCAGCCCGCACCCGGAAATCATCAGCCAGCGCCTGGCCGCCCTGCATCGCTTGCCCGGCCTGACCAAGGGGGTAGTGATCGTCCCGGTGCAGACCCTGCTGCAGCAGCTGGCGCCACTGAGCTACATCGTCGGCGGCAGTTTCGATCTGAGGGTCGGCCAGCGGCTGGATCTGGATGGAGAGAAGCGCCGCCTGGAAAGCGCCGGTTACCGCAACGTCCCCCAGGTGATGGACCCGGGCGATTTTGCGGTGCGCGGCGGCTTGCTGGATGTCTTCCCGATGGGCGCGCAAACGCCATTGCGCGTCGAGTTGCTGGATGAAGACATCGACTCCATCCGCGCCTTCGACCCGGAATCGCAGCGCTCGCTGGACAAGGTCGACGCGGTCAAGATGCTGCCCGGCCGCGAAGTGCCGATGGACGATGCCAGCGTGGAGCGCGTACTGGCCTGCCTGCGCGAACGCTTCGACGTGGATACCCGGCGCAGCGCCCTGTATCAGGATCTCAAGTCAGGCATCGCACCGTCTGGCATCGAGTATTACCTGCCAATGTTCTTCGCCAAAACCGCCACCCTGTTCGATTATCTGGACAAGCGTGCGCTGTCGGTGATCGCCACCGGCGTGTCCAATGCTGCCGATGCGTTCTGGACCCAGGCGCAACACCGCTACGAGCAGCGTCGCCACGATGTGGAACGCCCGCTGCTGCCGCCGGACGAGTTGTATCAATCGCCGGATGCCTTGCGCGAGCGGCTCAACAAGCTGGCACGTATCGAAGTCTGGGCCAGCGATCATGCACGCATCGACGAGGCCGCAGCGCTAGGCGACCAGCCGTTGCCGCCGCTACCGGTCGCTGCAAAAGACGCACCGGCCGGCCGGGCACTGGCTTCGTTCCTGAGCCATTACCCGGGCCGTGTCCTGGTCGCTGCTGATTCGGCCGGCCGCCGCGAAGCCTTGATGGAAGTGCTGGCCGCCGCGCAGCTCAAGCCGGATGTGGTTGCCGATGTGCCGGCATTTTTGGCCGCGGCCAAGGTGCGCTTCGGCATTACCGTCGCCGCATTGGAAGACGGCTTTGCACTGGACGACCCGCAGATTGCGGTACTCACCGAGCGCCAGCTGTTTCCCGAGCGGGCCAACCAACCGCGCCGCACGCGCCGGGTCGGGCGTGAGCCGGAAGCAATCATCCGCGACCTGGGCGAGCTGTCCGAAGGCGCGCCGATCGTGCACGAGGATCACGGTGTGGGCCGCTACCGCGGGCTGATCGTGCTCGATGCCGGTGGCATGCCCGGCGAGTTCCTGGAAATCGAATACGCCAAGGGCGACCGGCTGTATGTGCCGGTGGCGCAGTTGCATCTCATCAGCCGCTATTCCGGTGCATCGGCCGAAACCGCGCCGCTGCATTCGCTGGGCGGCGAGCAGTGGACCAAGGCCAAGCGCAGGGCCGCAGAGAAAGTGCGCGACGTGGCCGCCGAACTGCTGGAAATCCAGGCCCGCCGCCGCGCGCGCGCCGGCCTGGCGCTGCAGGTGGACCGCGCAATGTACGAACCCTTCGCAGCCGGGTTCCCGTTCGAAGAAACCACCGACCAGCTCGCGGCCATCGATGCCACGCTGCGCGACCTGGGCAGCAGCCAGCCGATGGACCGCGTGGTCTGCGGCGACGTCGGCTTCGGCAAGACCGAAGTGGCGGTGCGCGCGGCATTTGCCGCGGCCAGTGCCGGCAAGCAGGTTGCCGTCCTGGTACCAACCACCTTGCTGGCCGAGCAGCATTACCGCAATTTCCGCGACCGCTTTGCCGATTACCCGATGAAAGTGGAAGTGCTGTCGCGCTTCAAGAGCACCAAGGAAATCAAGGCCGAGCTGGAGAAGGTTGCCAGCGGCGATATCGACGTCATCATCGGTACGCACCGCTTGTTGCAGCCGGACGTGAAGTTCAAGGATCTGGGCCTGGTCGTCGTCGACGAGGAACAACGGTTCGGTGTGCGGCAGAAAGAGGCGCTCAAGGCGATGCGCGCCAACGTGCATCTGCTTACGCTCACTGCCACGCCGATCCCGCGCACGCTCAATATGGCCATGGCCGGCCTGCGCGATCTGTCCATCATCGCCACCCCGCCGCCGAACCGGCTGGCGGTGCAGACGTTCATCACCGCCTGGGACAACACGCTGCTGCGCGAAGCGTTCCAACGCGAGTTGAGTCGCGGCGGCCAGCTGTATTTCCTGCACAACGACGTGGAAAGCATCGTGCGCATGCAGCGCGACCTGGCCGAACTGGTGCCCGAAGCGCGCATCGGCATCGCGCATGGGCAGATGCCCGAGCGCGAGCTGGAACGGGTGATGCTGGATTTCCAGAAGCAGCGCTTCAACGTGTTGTTGTCGACCACCATCATCGAATCGGGCATCGACATTCCCAACGCCAACACCATCATCATCAACCGCGCCGACCGCTTCGGCCTTGCACAGTTGCATCAGCTGCGTGGCCGCGTGGGCCGTTCGCATCACCGCGCCTATGCATACTTGGTGGTGCCGGATCGGCGCTCGATGACCTCCGATGCAGAAAAACGCCTGGAAGCCATCGCATCGATGGACGAACTCGGCGCGGGCTTTACGCTGGCCACGCACGATCTTGAAATCCGCGGCGCCGGCGAATTGCTTGGCGAAGACCAGAGCGGCCAGATGGCCGAGGTCGGTTTCAGCCTGTATACCGAGCTGCTGGAACGCGCGGTGCGCAGCATTCGCCAGGGCAAGCTGCCCGACCTGGATGCCGGCGAAGAAGTGCGCGGCGCCGAAGTGGAGCTGCACGTGGCCTCGCTGATTCCAGAGGATTACCTGCCCGACGTGCATACCCGCCTGACGCTGTACAAGCGCATTTCCAGTGCACGCGACACCGATGCGCTGCGCGAACTGCAGGTGGAGATGATCGACCGCTTCGGCCTGCTGCCGGATCCGGTCAAGCATCTGTTCGCCATTGCCGAGCTCAAGCTGCAGGCCAATGCGCTGGGTATCCGCAAGCTGGATCTGGGCGAAAACGGCGGGCGGCTGGTGTTCGAGGCCAAGCCGGCGATCGACCCGATGACCATCATCCAGATGATCCAGAAGCAGCCGAAGATCTACACCATGGATGGCCCGGACAAACTGCGCATCAAGTTACCGATGCCCGAGGGCGCAGACCGCTTCAATGCCGCACGTGGTTTGCTGGCTGCACTGGCGCCGGGCTGAGCGCTCCCAGGCGCGGCGTACGTTGTGCAGCTTAGTGATGCCGGGCATACGCCCGGCGCGCGCGATCGCCACAAGGCTAGCTTACGGACCGATGCCATCATGCCCGCACCAAGGCCTGCGCACGCATGCAGCGTGGCGCAGAGAGCAACTACGTCATACACCGGCGCTGCGACCCAGCCGCGCATTCGGGCGGTTCTTGCGCTGACAATCACCACGCTGGAGGCTGTGCGCCGGCGTCTATCGCCTTGACCCACCAGAGATCCGGCGCGCCATTGCATTTGTCCGCAAGCGCTGCCGCCCACTGCGCTGCCCATCTCCGCGGCAGCCGCTCCAGCTCGCTCCTGACCTCAACTGCTGAGCTCACTTAAAACCCTTCCGACGCGGCGTGTGGCACCCGAGTGAGCGCCCGTCAGTGCTGCGCCGTGTTCAGCAGAGCGACTGAAGGCGACAACGTTGGCATGCCATGGTCTCCACGGAAGAGCCTGTCTAAACAAGCGCCCGGCCGCAACGGCAGTGGCCGGCTTCTCAAACATGAGCCATTAAGTCTGAACCGGCGACACCGGTCTCATTTTGGGCTTTGCGCTGAATTTGACCTAAATATTTCCGTTACGCGCCGATACCTGCATAGACCGACATGTCGTTGCCTTACCGCGTACGCGTGAAGCCAGTGTCGAGAACTCCCCCGCGTCATGCCACGTTCTTCGTGTCGCCGCATCTCGAGGTCGCAATGGACATCTTTTCTTCGGATCTTCCCGCTCCACTCACGCTTGCGCTCGAAGGCGAGATGACCATTCGTCGCGCCGCCGAACTCAAGCCACTGCTGCAGCCGGCATTGGCGCATCCGGGTGGATTGCATCTTGACCTGGCGGCGGTGAGTGAGATCGACACCACCGGCCTGCAGCTGCTGTTGGCCACCAAGCAGGCGATTCAGGCCGATGGGCGGCCATTTTCGCTGACCGATTCCAGCCGTGCGGTGTTCGATGTGATCGAGCTGCTCGGCCTGCTTGAGGCACTGTATCCGCATGCGGTTGCCGGCCTCGGCGAACGAATTCACTAACGGACTGATGACGCGCGCATGGACATGAATCAGCTGATGCAGACCTTCCTGGCCGAGAGCCGGGACCTGCTCGAAGACATGGAACGGCATCTGCTCGAAGCCGAACGCGGTACGTCCTCGCCCGATGCCGTCAATGCAATTTTCCGCGCTGCTCACACCATCAAGGGTTCGGGCGGATTATTCGATCTCCCGCAGCTGGTCGGCTTCACCCATGTGGTGGAAAGCGTGCTCGATCTGGTGCGCGAAGATTCGCTCACCCTGCGTTCGGAACTGATCGGGCTGCTGCTGGTGTGCTGCGATCATATCCATGCACTGGTGGAGACCGCCGCCGACCCCGGCCATGCCGATGCCGCTGCGCTGGCTGCCGAAGCCGAGCCGCTGCTGGCGCAATTGCAGAGTTATCTGCAAAGCAGTGCCTGCGGCGTCACCGCCGCTGCCATCCAGCACAGCACGCCAGAAAAACAGAGTGGTTACTGGCGCATCTCACTCAAACTCTTCGCCGACGCACTGCGCTTCGGCAATTCGCCGCTCAAGTTGATCCGCAATCTGCGCGGCCTGGGCTCGGTGGAATCGGTCGGTACCGACTACAGCCAATTGCCACGGTTTGAAGAACTCGACCCGGAAGCCAATTATCTTGGTTTCCAGATCCTGCTGCGCAGCGATGCCAACCGCGCCGCGATCGAAGAGGTGTTCGAGTTCGTCCGCGACGATTGCGATCTGGACATCGCCGCAGTGCCTGCGCCAACCGACACCGCCATGCTGCTGGCCAGCGAGCCGGCGGTGGGCGCTGCGCCGGCCAGCGTGCTTGCCGCCGTGCCCAATGCGGCAGCGGCACCGGCCCGCAACGCACCTGAGGCAGGCGGCCGCAACAACGACGCGCGCTCGATCCGCGTGGATGCCGACAAGCTCGATCGCATGATCGATCTGGTCGGCGAACTCATCATCGCGGTCAGCAGCACCAACGCCAATGCGCAGCGCACAGGCGATGCGCAGCTGCTGGAATCGGCCTCGATCCTGGCTGGCCTGGTCGAAGATGTGCGCGAGAGCGCGCTGCAGCTGCGCATGGTCAAGATCGGCGGCACCTTCAGCCGCTTCCAGCGTGTGGTGCACGATGTGGCACGCGAACTGGGCAAGGACATCGCGCTGGTGGTTGCCGGCGAAGACACCGAACTGGACAAGTCGGTGGTGGAAAAAATCGGCGACCCGCTGACGCATTTGGTGCGCAACGCCATGGACCACGGCATCGAACCGGCGGACGTGCGCGTGGCGCGCGGCAAACCTGCACGCGGCACGGTGGGCCTCAACGCGTATCACGACTCCGGCAGCATCGTCATCCAGATCACCGACGATGGCGGCGGCTTGAACCGCGACCGCATCCTGGCCAAGGCGCTCGAGCGCGGCCTGATCGAGCCCGGCCGCCAGCTCAGCGACCGCGAAGTCTTCGCGATGATTTTCGAACCGGGCTTTTCCACTGCAGAAAAGGTCACCAACCTGTCCGGCCGCGGCGTCGGCATGGACGTGGTCAAGCGCAATATCACCGCACTGCGCGGCACGGTCGAGATCGACAGCGCCGCCGGGTTGGGCACCACCATTTCCGTGCGCCTGCCGCTGACGCTGGCCATCATCAACGGCTTCCAGGTGGGAGTGGGCAAATCGGTGTTCGTAGTCCCGCTGGATGTGGTGGAGGAATGCGTGGAGTTCGCGCCCGAGTACGCCAGCGACTATATCGACCTGCGCGGCAGCGTGCTGCCGTACGTGCGCCTGCGTGAACTGTTCGCGCTCGGCGGCAGGACGCCGGCGCGCGAAAGCATCGTGGTGATCCGTCAAGGCGCACAGCGCTTCGGCCTGGTCGTGGACACCTTGCTGGGCGAATGGCAGACGGTGATCAAGCCGCTGTCCAAGGTCTTCGCACAGGTCAAAGGCATCAGTGGCTCCAGCATCCTGGGCAGCGGCGATGTGGCGCTGATTCTGGATGTGCCCAGTCTGATTCAACAGTTGCATCCCAATCAGGACGCATTGGCGGCCTGAACATCACAGTCTCGCAGACTACAACCCGCGTCGTTCGTCGTTACCTGACCCCAGGAACCATCGCCATGTCACACCGCCTTCCGATCACCACCCAGTTATGGTTCACCGCAGCGCTTGCGGTGGCCCTGCCCGTCCTCGTGATCGTTGCCGGCTTCGCGCTGACGCTGTCGCATGCGGCACTGCTCGGCGGAAGCATCGTTGCAGCACTCATCAGTGGCGCGCTGCTGGCGTCGGCGATCCGCATCGCCGGTGGCGCGCTGGACCTGGCTACCACCACGCTGGACGCGTTTTCGCGCGGTAATTTCGATGTCGCCTTGCCGCAGACACGCGACGAGCATTCCGGCGATGTATTGCGCGGCCTGCGCAAGGTGCAGAGTGGCATCCGCCACGTCAACGACGAGATCAATCGGGTCTCGCGCGAACACGACGCCGGCGAAATCCAGGCACGCATCGATGTGGCGCGCTTCGATGGCGACTTCCGCACCATGGGCGATGGCATCAACCGCATGGTTGCCAGCCACCTGGCAGTGAACAAGCAGGCCATGGCCTGTGTGGCCGACTTCGGCCGCGGCAATTTTGCTGCCGAGCTGGAACGCCTGCCCGGCAAGAAGGGTTTCATCAACGATGTGGTCGACCAGATCCGCGGCAACCTCACCGGCCTGGTCGCCGAGGTCAATCGCATGTCGGCCGAGCACGACGCCGGCGATATCGACGTGGTCATCGACAGCAGCCGGTTCACCGGCGATTTCCGCCGCATGGCCGAAGGCATCAATGCCATGGTCGGCAGCCACATCGCAGTGAAGAAGCAGGCCATCGCGTGTGTGGCCGAGTTCGGTCGCGGCAACTTCACCGCGCAGATGCCGCTGTTGCCGGGCAAGAAGCGGTTCATCAACGAGACCATCGAGCAGGTGCGCGGCAATCTCACCGGTCTGATCCGCGAAATCAACCACATGTCGGCCGAGCATGAAGCAGGCGACATCGACGTGGTGATCGACAGCAGCCGCTTCGATGGCGACTTCCGCAGCATGGCCACCGGCATCAACGAAATGGTCGGCGCGCATATCGCGGTCAAAAAGTTGGCGATGGGTGTGGTGGCAGAATTCGGCCGCGGCAACTTCGATGCGCCGCTGGCGCAGCTGCCCGGCAAAAAGGCCTTCATCAATGACACCATCGAGTGCGCACGCGGCAACCTGCGCAGTATCTCCGAGGTGATTCAGGTGATGGGTGCGATGGCCGAGGGTGACCTGACCCACACCGTGGAGGGTCGCTACGAGGGCGCATTTGCGGACATGCAGCGCTACGTCAACACCACCATGACCCGCCTCACCGAGATCGTCGACGAGGTCAATCGCAATGCCGAAAACCTCGCCAGCGCATCGGAAGAAGTGAGCGCCACCGCGCAGGCCCTGGCCCAGGCCGCCAGCGAGCAGGCCGCCGGCGTGGAGCAAACCAGCGCTTCGCTGGAGCAGATGACCTCTTCCATCGCGCAGAACACCGAGAACGCCCGCGTCACCGACAGCATGGCTGCAAAGGCCGCCAGCGAAGCGGCCGACGGTGGCGACACCGTGCGCGCAACGGTGGTGGCGATGAAGGACATCGCCAAGAAGATCGGCATCATCGACGACATCGCCTACCAAACCAATCTGCTCGCGCTCAATGCGGCCATCGAAGCTGCGCGCGCCGGCGAACATGGCAAGGGGTTTGCGGTCGTGGCTGCAGAAGTCCGCAAGCTGGCCGAGCGTAGCCAGATCGCCGCGCAGGAGATCGGCGAAGTGGCCGGCTCCAGCGTGGAACTGGCCGAGAGCGCCGGCCGTGTACTGGGCGAGATGGTGCCGTCGATCCGCCGCACCTCCGATCTGGTGCAGGAAATCGCCGCTGCCTCTGAAGAACAGACCGCCGGTGTCAGCCAGATCAATACTGCGGTGGGCCAGTTGAATCAGACCACCCAATCGGCCGCCGCAAATGCCGAAGAACTGGCCGCCACCTCCGAAGAAATGAGCGCGCAGGCCGAGCAGTTGCAACAGTTGATGGGCTTCTTCCGCTTGGGTGCCAGCAACCGCAGCGGCGCAGGCGCTGCCAAGCAGCCCGCGCGGCGTGTTGCGCCGGCTGCCAACTTCCAACTGCGTCGTACCAACGTGCGTCCCATCAATGCAGCGGTCGCCGCCGATGTGGTGGATGAATCGCAGTTCGTCACCTTCTGAGGAATCGACGATGCAACAGCGCAACGCGGACACCAACGGGACGCCTCCATCGTCCGTGCCTCAGCAATACCTTACTTTTTCGCTGGGCGGGGACATGTTCGGACTTGGCATCCTGGGCATCAAGGAAATCATCGAATACCGCATCCCGACCGACGTGCCGATGATGCCGCCAGCCTTGCGCGGGGTGATCAATCTGCGCGGCGCAGTGGTGCCGGTGATGGACGTGCAGGCGCGCTTCGGCCGCAATGCAAGCGGCATCACCAAACGCAGCTGCATCGTGATCGTGGAAATCGCACGCGGCGGTGAGCAACAGGTGCTGGGCCTGCTGGTGGATGCGGTCAGCGAAGTGGTGGAAATTGCGCCGGCCGACATTGCCGACGCGCCCAGCTTCGGCGCTGGCATCCACCGCGATTTCATCCAGGGCATGGCCAAGCGCGAGGAGCGCTTCGTGATCCTACTGAATGCCGATGCCGTGCTGGCCAACGACATGTTGGCGCAGCTACCCACCGCCGCCCTGGCGGCCTGACTTTTCCCGTGCACGCCAGGATTCCCATGCATTCTCCGCTTCTCTCCTGCAACTGCGCGCTGGCCGGTCCGGTGCTGGTGGTTGACGACAGCATGGTCCAGCGCGAACACGCGATGGCACTGTGCCGTCAACTGGGCGCCAGCCTGGTGGAAGGCGCCAGCGACGGCCATGCCGCACTCGCCTGGTTGGGCCGAGCCGAGGCGCCCTCTCTGCTGTTGATCGACCTGGAAATGCCTGGCATGGATGGGGTGCAACTGCTCGATGCCCTGGCACGCGGCCAGCACAACGTCCCGGTGGTGGTGGTCTCCCAACGCGGCGGCGCATTGATCGATGCAGTGATGCAGCTCAGCCGCAGCGCAGGTGTGCGCGTGCTGGCAGGACTGGAAAAACCGTTGCGCCTGCAGGACCTGGCCACCACGCTGGACTGCGTGCCGACATCGACCACCGAAACGCCTGCCACGCTTGCGGCGACGATCTCACCCCTGTTGTCCAGTGGTGGCGCCGCTGCCTCCCGACTGGATCGTGCGATGCGGCGTGGCGAAATTCGCGTGGCGTATCAGCCCAAGCTGGATCTGCGCGATGGCCGCCTGCGCGGTGTGGAAGCGTTGGCACGCTGGCGTCGCCCGCAAGGCGACATGATCGGACCGGACCGCTTCATTCCGCTGGCCGAGCGTGAAGGCCTGATCCATGCGCTCACCCAACAGGTGATCGACAAGGCGATTGCGCAGTTGGTGGATTGGCGCGCCGAAGGCCTGCAACTCACGCTCGCCTTGAACCTGTCGCCCAATCTGCTGGGCGAAGAAGATTTCCTCGAGCACCTGTGCGGCAAGCTGGCCGACAACGGGCTGACACCAGGGGACCTGGTGCTGGAGCTCACCGAAAGCGCGATTGTGGAACCAGCCAATGCCTTGAGCATGCTCGCGCGCCTGCGTTTGCATGGTTTCGGATTGTCGATCGACGATTACGGCACCGGTTTTTCCTCGCTGCAGCGGCTGGCCAGCATCCCGTTCACCGAGCTCAAACTCGACCGCAGCTTCGTGCAAGCCGCGCACCGCAGCCGCAGCCAGCGCACGGTGCTGGAATCCACATTGGAGCTGGCCCACCGGCTGGAACTCACCGCCGTTGCCGAAGGCGTGGAAACGCCGGACGACTGGCGCCTGCTGCGTGAGCTTGGCTGCGACCTGGCGCAGGGCTACCTGATGGCCTCGCCGATGCCTGGCCCGATGCTGTCGGAGTGGTGGCGCGAGCACGCCGCACGTATCGCCCGTCTGTGCAGCAGCGAGCTCCCCACCGATGCCGACTTTGCCTGAGCCCATGAACACCTCCACCGCCATTACCGAGCAGGAATTTGGCCGCTTCCAGCGTTTCATCTTCGAAGCCGCCGGCATCAGTATCTCGTCAGGCAAGAAGGCCATGCTGTGCGGACGGCTAGGCAAACGCCTGCGCGAGCACCAGTTCAACAGCTACACGCAATATTTGCAGCTGCTGGAAAGCCGGCAGGACCGCGAGGAAATCCAGACAGCGATCGACTTGCTCACCACCAACGAAACCTACTTCTTCCGCGAGCCCAAGCACTTTGACCTGCTGCGCCGCTTGGCCGTCGATCACCGTGGCGGGCAACCCTTGCGTTGCTGGAGCGCGGCCAGTTCCACCGGTGAAGAGGCTTACAGCATGGCAATGGTGCTGGACGACACGCTGCAAGGCCGCGCATTCGAGGTGGTCGGCACCGACATCAGCAGCCGCGTGGTGACCAAGGCCCGCAGCGGGCATTACGCCTTGCAACGCATCGACGGCATTCCGCAGGCCTATCTCAAGCGCTATTGCCTGCGCGGCCAGGGCGAATACGCCGGCACCCTGCTGGTAGAGCGTCGCCTGCGCGACCGGGTCAAGTTCGTGCATGCAAATCTCAACGCCGCGCTCCCGATGCTGGGCAGCTTCGATGTGATCTTCCTGCGCAACGTGATGATCTATTTCAACGGCCAGACCAAGCGTGAAGTGATCTTGCGCGTACTGGCCAACCTCAAACCGGGCGGACATTTTTGCATCGGCCATTCGGAAAGCTTGAGCGAGCTCGATATCGATCTCATCCAGGTGGCACCGTCGATCTTCCGCAAAGCCTGAGTCAGGGATCCACCGTGTCCACAGCGTTCAACCGCCCCGTTCCGCAGTCCCAGACCATCAAGGCGATGGTCGTCGATGATTCGGCGGTGGTGCGCCAGGTGTTGGTGGGCGTGCTCAACGACGCGCACGGCATCGAGGTGATCGCCACTGCCGCAGACCCGCTGCTGGCCATCGAAAAGATGCGTCAGCAGTGGCCGGACGTGATCGTGCTCGATGTGGAAATGCCACGCATGGACGGCATCACCTTCCTGCGCAAGATCATGAGCGAGCGACCCACTCCGGTAGTGATCTGCTCCACGCTCACCGAAAAAGGCGCCCGCGTCACCATGGATGCGCTGGCCGCCGGCGCCGTGGCAGTGGTGACCAAGCCGCGCCTGGGCTTGAAGCAATTCCTCACCGAGTCGGCCGACGAACTGGTCGCCACCGTGCGTAGCGCTGCGCGCGCCAACGTCAAACGCCTTGCCGCGCGCGTCACTGCCGCGCCGCTGGAGGCCGAAGTCAAGCACACCGCTGATGTCATCCTTCCTGCGCAGACCGGGCGTGCCTTGGCACAGACCACCGAACGCATCGTGGCCATCGGCACCTCCACCGGTGGTACCCAGGCGCTGGAAGAGGTGCTCACCGCCTTGCCGCGCGTGTGTCCGGGCATCGTGATCGTGCAGCACATGCCGGAGAAATTCACCGCTGCGTTTGCCGCACGCCTCAATGGGCTGTGCCAGATCGCCGTGAAGGAAGCTGCCAACAACGACCGCGTGATGCCGGGACGCGCCTTGATCGCGCCCGGCGGCAAACACCTGCTGCTGCGTCGTAGTGGCGCGCAATATTTCGTCGAAGTGCTGGAAGGCCCGCCGGTCAATCGGCATCGCCCTTCGGTGGATGTGCTGTTCCGCTCTGCCGCGCGTGCGGCCGGCAGCAATGCGCTGGGCATCATCATGACCGGGATGGGCGACGATGGCGCCGCCGGCCTGCTAGAAATGCGCCAGGCCGGTGCGCGCACGGTGGCCCAGGACGAACACACCAGCATCGTGTTCGGCATGCCAAAAGAAGCGATCAAACGTGGCGGCGCGGACCGCATCCTGCCGCTGGGCGCCATGGCGCGGGAGATCGTGACGCAGTTGCAGTAGACGCTTGCCTGCAAGCGCATGCGGCGCGGTCGGCAGCTGGCAGGCATCAGCGCGATGGACACAAAGTGCGCAAGCGGCGTTCGGCGATGCACCGAGACCGTGCGCACGTGCGGTGTATTCCGGCGCCACCACGCGGGCCGTGTCTTCCGGCCACAGGTCGCGTACCGCTGTGCCGGCGTCCACGGCCGCCTAAAGATCCGCCGTCGCTGCCGCTAACCTGATTGAAGACCCAGCATTGCGCGGGTCACCCAAGGCGGCGGTATCGCCGTCCCGGGAGCGGAGGTTCACCATGACGACGCGCGATCTTACCGATGGCCTGTTTGTCGACCCGGTCAGTGTGGACTCGGTGATTGTCGACCCCGTGATCGAAGCAGGCGCCAATATCCGCTGCGCGGGATTGGTGGCACCCGCTACCGATGTCCTTGTCGACGCGCATGGCGCCCAGCCACGTCTGCAACAGCTGCCGGCCGCGCATTGCCCACAGGCAGGGCTGCGCCGCGACTGGGCACAGGCACGTGCGACGCTGCTCGCGCCGGCTGATGCGCACCGCGCTGCAGGCCCTGCGCAGGCGTGCCGGGACGACAGCCCTCCCCGTCCCCGCCTGCACTAAGTGCGGCAGCACCACATTGCATGCGGTCGTCAGCCGCGTATGAAACGCGCGCTCAGGACCGGCATCTACACGTGGCACATGTCGCAGCGAACTCGGGACGCGCTCGCCTGGCGTAAGCGCAGCCGTGTTGTCGGCCGCAACACCTCACCGTAAGCGTCGGTCATGCGCTGCCGGCAGGTGCACGGGCAAGTCTTACAGCTGCGAATCCAACGGTAGCCACCCAAGCACCTTCGCCGCACTCCGACGCCAGACACTGGCCTCCGGCTCGCGCGTCCAGACGCGTGGCGGCCGCGCCGCATCGTCGTGCCAGCGCAACTCGCCCTGTTCCAGAGCGACCCGATAACTCACCGGCGCACTGACCTTGTGGTTGTACAGGCGCTCAAGCTCCGCGGTGACGGTGCGGTCCTCGAACAGCAAGCCCATCTCGGTGTTCAGATTCATCGAGCGCGGGTCGAGGTTGAACGAGCCGATGAAACCACGCGTGTCGTCCACCACAAATGCCTTGGTGTGCAGGCTCGCGCCGCTGGACCCGAACAGGCTTCCATCCGGCTTGCCCATCGCCTTGAGCTCATGCAGGCACACACCTTGCTGCAGGAGCGGCACGCGATAATCGGCATAGCCGCTGTGCACGGCCACCACATCGTTGGCCGCCAGCGAATTGGTCAGAATGCTGACCCGCACCGTGTGCCGACGCAGATCGCCGATCCAGCGCATGCCCTCCTCGCCCGGCACGAAGTACGGCGAAATCACTTTCAACTCGCGCTGCGCATGCGCCATCTCGCCGATCAACACCGGCGTCATCCAGTGCGCTTGGGGCTCCGCGCCATCGGCCTTTTCAGGCGGATCAGAGACAATGCGCGCATGCTCGAGCCAATGTACCGGACGATCACCATGCATGAGTTCGCGCACACTTGGCGAACGCCGCAAACGCTCCACATACGGGTGCGCGCGCGCCGAGGCCATGCCCGCATCCAGGCTGCCACGCAGCGCTTCCAGTGCCTGCGGCCTGGCGGTCACCAGCGCGGCCAGCGGCAATGCGTTCGGGCTGTTCCAGTACGCATCGAAATTGCGCTCGGCCTGCTGCACCGTCGGCCCCATCACGGCCGCATCCATGTCCATGAAGTTGGTATCGCGCGCAGCATCGAAGTATTCGTCGCCCACGTTGCGGCCACCCACGACCGCTATGCGTCCATCGGCGATCCAGGCCTTGTTGTGCATGCGGCGGTTGATGCTGAACATGCGCAGCACCATCTCCACCCCGCGCATCAGTGTGCCTTCGCGCGCGCGGGTGGGATTGAACAGGCGAATTTCGATCATCGGGTGGCTGTCGAGCGCCGCCAGCACCGAGTCGCTGCCGTGGATATTCATGTCGTCCAGCAGCAGCCGCACGCGCACACCACGGTCGGCCGCGCGTAGCAGCTCGTTATGCAACAGGTTGCCGGTGAAGTCGGCATGCCAGATGTAGTACTGCAGATCCAGGCTGCGCCCTGCCGCACGCGCGGTGAGCGCACGTACCGCAAACGCATCGATGTTGTCGGACAGGATCACCATGCCGGTCTGTCTGGCATGTACCTGCTGCAACGGCGCAACCGCCTGGTCGATCGGCGTGACCATGGCGGTGGCCGGCAGCGCGTGGCTCATCGTTCCGCGTTGGCGGTCGGCAAAACGGCCATAGCCGTACAGCGACAGCACGCTACCCACCACGAGCACCAGCATGCCGATACCGAACCATTTGAAGACGTTACGCTTTGTCACTGTCGGGCCCGAAGTTGCCAGCGCGGCAGTGTAGATGCTGCACATCTCGCTGCGTGTGCAGAGCCTGACACGCAAGCGAGCTCAACAAGCCTGTAAAACAAGCGGTTTTACCTCGACGACCGCCACTGCGACTGCGCGAGGGCCACCTCTGCGCCGACCACCACGCACGGATTTTGCCAACGTAGTCTGTCGCCCGCCTTGACGGTTGATCTCGGCACTGCAGACAAGCGTCCGCTTGCGCAATGCCGAGATCAGGAAACGGTTGCGCCCACAACGGCGAGCGCAATCGTTCCAACACCTGCGCTTACCAGATTGCCACGCGATCCTTGTCCGCACGCACCATCGCATCGCCGGGTTTGCAGTGAAACGCCTGCGCAAATACCGGCATGTTCGACGGCGCGCCGTTGGCGCGGAAATTTGCCGGTGCATGCGGGTCGGTGTTCAAGCGCACACGCAGTTCGCCATCAGTGAAGTTGCGGCGCCACACGGTTGCCCAGTTCATGAAAAAGCGCTGATCCTGCGAATGACCGTCGATGTCCTTGTTGGCCTGCGGCTGCTCTTTCAATGCCATCTGCAAGGCGTCGTAAGCCACCGTCAGGCCGCCCAGGTCGCCGATGTTCTCGCCCAGGGTCAGTTTGCCTTTAACGTGCACGCCGGGGGTCGCTTCATAGCCATCGAACTGCGCGACCAATTGATCGGTGCGCTGGGTAAACAGCTTGCGGTCCGCGTCGGTCCACCATGTGTCGAAGTTGCCTTTGGCATCGAACTGGCTGCCGGAGTCATCGTAGCCGTGCATCATCTCGTGGCCGATCACCGCGCCGATGCCGCCGTAATTGAGCGCCGGGTCGGCCTTGGGGTCGAAGAACGGCGGCTGCAAGATCGCCGCCGGGAACACGATCTCGTTGCGGGTGGCGTTGTAGTACGCATTGACCGTCTGCGGGGTCATATGCCACTCGCGCTTGTCGACCGGCTTGCCGATCTTGTCCAGCATGTAGCGGTAGTTGAATGCCTGAGCGGCCTGCATGTTGGCCAGGAATCCATCGCCGCGCGTCTCCAGGCCCGACCAGTCACGCCATTGATCCGGGTATCCGATCTTGGGCGTGAAGCTTGCCCACTTTTCCAGCGCACGCTGCTTGGTCTGCGCACTCATCCAATCCAGCTTTTCCAGCCGTGCCTTCAAGGCGACCGACAGATTCTGCACTAGCTGCTGCATCTGCTCCTTCGATTCTGCCGGAAATGCGGACTGCACATACAGCTGGCCCAATGCCTCGCCCATTGCCTCGTTGACCGCATTCAAGGTGCGCTTCCAGCGCGGCAGCATGTCCTGCTGGCCGCGCAGCGTCTTCGAATAGAAATCGAAATTGGCCTGCTCGAACGGCTTGGCCAGATACGGCGCCGCCTCGTCGATGCTGTGGAAGCGCAGGTACGCCTTCCAGGGGTCCACCGGCGTGTCGGCAAGCATTGCATCAAGCTCGGCGAAGTAGCCCGGTTGGCTCAGCGAAAAGGTGCCAGCCGGCACCTTGAGCGTGGTGAAGAACGCCTTCCAGTCGAAATGCGGCGTCACTGCATTGGCACCGGCCACATCGACCGGGTTGTAGCGCTTGGCCGGGTCGCGCAACTCGATGCGCGAGAGCGAGGCGGCGGCCAGGCGGGTCTCGAACGCCATTACCGCCTTGGCTTGCGTGGCCGCCTGCGCGGCGGGAATGCCGGACAACTCCAGCACGCGCGCGATATAGGCCACGTACTGCTCACGGATCTTGGCCTGCGCCGGATCGGTGTAATAGCCCTTCTCGGGCAGGCCCAGACCGCCCTGCCCCGCGTAGGCGATCATCTGCTCGGAATTCTTGTAGTCGGCATTGGCACCGAACGAGAACACGAAGCCCTGGCCCTGCGCGTAGCTGTCGCGCAGCCACGCTGCGATGGCTGGCGCGTCGGTCAGCGCATCGATGGCCTTCAACTGCGGCTGCAGCGGGGCGATGCCGGCCTTGTCGATGGCCGCCTCGTCCGAGCCGGTCCGCCACAAGTCGGCAATCTTTGCATCCACCGAGCCGGCCGACAGATTGCCGCGTGCCAACTGCTCCACCAGTGCGTGCTGGATGGTCAACGACCGCTCGGCGAGCACTTCGAAGCTGCCCCAGCTGCTGCGATCGGACGGCACTGGGTTCGCCTTGAGCCACTTGGCGTTGACGAACCCATTGAGGTCCTGACATGCATTGATGGACGGATCCAGGTCGCCATTGCCAAACGCCACGATCGGCGCGTCCAGCTTGGAGACATCTACACGCGTCGGCGCGGCCCGGGTCTCGGGCGCTGCCTTGGCGGTATCCTCGGAGGCACCACAGGCCGACAGCGTGACCGCGATGGTCACGGCAAGCGACAGCGGCGCGAACTTGCTCGACTTCATTCAATTCTCCAAGGCAGATGACCGCGTTTGCGCAGTCGAAAGAGGGGCATGGGCAACGCATTGCAAAACGCCGCACGCACGGGTGGCTGCAACGGCGCTGCGCCACCCAGGTGTCGGTTGCCGCGCCTTACCGAAAACATTCATCGGCGTGCAGATGTTGCCCGATGCACTGCCCCATCAGCGCCTACGGCTACCGGCGCGCGTAAAACGGCGCCATCAGCAGATACACCGGGTACGCCAACAGCATGAGCACCAACGCAACCTCGTGCCCGGATGCGGCATCAGCCCATGCCTCCATCTGTGACGATGGCCCGAACAACCCGAACGCCAGTACCACTACGCCAATCACACAGATCAGCAGCGCCACCAGCAAGGCATCGCTGGAGACGCTGCCAGCGGCCAGCGTCCCGAATGCAGCACTGGCGCCTGCCAGCAACACCCCCACCGTGACCAGATAGGCACGGCAGTAGGTGGCGCTCATTTGCTGGTGTCTACGTCTGGCGGACATCCTGTCGTCCTTGCATGCGGGGCACGCCGGGCGCTGCAGCACGCAGCGCCCGGCGTACCGGACCGAATCACCGCAGCGCTCGCCGCGCTGTGGACACTGCACGCCGCGCCTGTATGCGCGGCATCGGGCACAGGTCTACTTCGCCTTACCCTGATTGGCCACCGCTTCTGCAGCGCGCTTGGCCGCTTCCGGGTCGCCCAGGTAACGGAAGCTGCGCACCTGAAGGTTGTCGTCCAGTTCGAACAACAACGGAATACCGGTGGGGATGTTGAGCTCCAGGATCTGCTCGTTGGACACGTCGTTGAGGTACTTGTACAGCGCGCGCAGCGAGTTGCCGTGCGCGGTCACCAGCACGGTCTGCCCAGCCTTCAACTGCGGCGCGATCGCATCGTGCCAGTAGGGCAACACGCGCACCAGCGTGGTTGCCAGCGACTCCGTGCCCGGCAATGCGTTGCGATCCAGCGTGGCGTAGCGACGGTCGTGGCACGGGTGCCCCGGATCGTTGACGTCCATCGCCGGCGGCGGGATGTCATACGAGCGGCGCCAGATCTTGACCTGCTCTTCGCCATGCTTGGCCGCGGTTTCGGCCTTGTCCAAGCCTTGCAGACCGCCGTAATGCCGCTCGTTGAGGCGCCAACTCTTGGACACCGGCAGCCAGTCCTGATCGAGTTCCTTCAATGCGCCCTGCAGCGTATGGATGGCGCGCTTGAGCACCGAAGTGTGGGCAACATCGAACTGCAGCCCTTCGTCCTTCATCAGCTTGCCGGCCGCCATGGCTTCCTGCCGGCCCTGCTCGGTGAGTTCCACATCCACCCAGCCGGTGAAACGGTTGTCCAGATTCCATTGGCTCTGGCCATGGCGCAGCAGTACGAGTTTGCGGGTCACTACGGTTCTCCGATTGGGGGCCGATCAGCCTGCGATTGTAGCGGCAGCCAGCGCCTCGCTGGCGTGCACGATCTGCCCACGTGTGGCGCGCGATGCTGCGGTGATGTCGAACATCGCTCGCGTATTCGCCGATTGGGACGGCAGCGCCGCACAGGCGCGACAGTTGCAGCAGCAACTGGCACACCGCGTGGTCTTGCAAGACCAAGTCGCCGCAGCGCCGCAACTGCTGGCCGGTTTCGATGTGGGCTTCGAAGACGATGGCCAGACCACGCGCGCCGCCGCCGTGCTGCTGGATGCAACGACCTTGCTCCCGTTGGAAACGCATGTGGCCCGCGTGCCCACCTCGATGCCCTATGTGCCGGGCCTGCTCAGCTTTCGCGAATTGCCGGCGTTGCTGCAGGCGCTGGCACTGCTGTCGCGTACCCCGGACCTGGTGTTTGTCGACGGCCAGGGCATCGCGCATCCGCGCAAGCTCGGCATTGCTGCGCACTTCGGCGTGGTGACGGGGTTGCCGAGCATCGGCGTGGCCAAGCAACGGTTGGCCGGCCGCTTTGTCGACCCCGGCCCGGAGCGCGGCGAGCATAGCCGCATCCTGCTCGGCGGCACGCAGATCGGCTGGGCATTACGCAGCAAGCCGCGCTGCAATCCGTTGATCGTCTCGCCCGGGCATCGCGTCTCGATGCAAGGCGCACTCGACTGGACCGTGCGCACACTGCGCGGCTATCGCCTGCCCGAACCCACCCGCCTGGCCGATCGGCTGGCCTCGCGGCGCGGCGAGGTCGTCCTGCAAGGGACCGGGCCAGGCACACTGTTTTGACCCACAGCATCAGTTGCGGTCACAGCGCACACTGGTGTTTGAAGCATCGAAGAAGCCTGACGCCCCAGCTCGCCGCCTGGGGTATGCATTGCGTGATCCTCACAAGGCGTCTTGACGCCCGCCATGTCGCCAATGCCATCGCGAGTCTTCGGCGAACCACTTCCATCGGCACGCAGGCCGTCTTGGAGCCGCTGACAACTCGTAGCGAGCGGTCGTCAAGATGGTGCGGGCGGCGCTCAGAACCGGAGTGTACGGACGGGTGCATACCGATTCCGATCACCGACCGCGCCCGCCTGGACGCTACGCAGTCGTTCTGTTATCTGCGCTTATTGGATCTTTGCCCCGATGCCCGTTGTGTTGATGGTGAGAATCACGGTATCTCCAAGCGTAATGAATTGCGTGTTGACGCCTGCAACCCCCGTTCCCGTACGGCAATCGAGCGTGCTCATCCCGATGACGGTGTACTGGACGTTCTTGTCGATGTTCTGCAAGCGATTTTTCGCTCCGCCAAGCTTGAGACACAGCTGCGGGCCACGTATATCCGTCAGCAAAAGTGCCTTGACGCTAGGCGACGAATTGAAGGCATACAGTTCGACCGCACCAGGAATGCGGGGATCGCGCGCCTGTGCGAACGGAACTACAACCATCATGGCGCAAACACATAACGCCACACGGAATTTGCTGCGGCTTCCCGATAAAAACAGCATTGGCATTTCTCCAGAGCAATGAGTGGAAACGTGAAATACAGCGTGCACGCCGGCCCTCGAACGTCACAGCGCGTCAAGTCGGCGCGTAACACTATCTCTCGCCACCGCACAGCACGTGACCGAACCTCACCTCCCCGTCTTCAAAAACGAAGATTGCTCAGGTGCAGCGGCATTGATGGGTCAGCCCTGCAGGACGGGTCACAAGATCGCCAGGACGCGCCGGCTTCCGCACAGGCGTACACCCCCGCGGCTATCGACCATCGACCCACGCCTGCCGGAGCCACTGCCAGATGGATTTAAGTGTGGGAAGCTACGCGCGACTTCGTCACGAGCCACCGCCATGACCACGCTGATCGTCCCACGCGTCCACGACATCGGCGGGCTGCAAGTGCGTCGCGCCGTGCCCACCTTGCAGGCGCGCAGCGTGGGCCCGTTCGTGTTCGTCGACCATATGGGCCCGGCCGTGCTGGAGCCGGAGCACGGCATCGACGTGCGCCCGCACCCGCATATCGGCCTGGCCACGGTGACCTTCCTGTGGGCGGGCGAGATCGGCCATCGCGACACGCTCGGCTCTGATCAGGTGATCCGCCCAGGCGACGTCAACTGGATGACTGCCGGCCGCGGTATCGCCCACTCCGAACGCACGCCCGGCCCCGAGCGCGCGCGCGAACATGCACTGCATGGCATGCAGACCTGGATCGCGCTGCCGCGCTCTGCAGAAGAAACCGCACCGGCCTTCCACCATCACGCCGCCGCGAGCCTGCCGCAGCAGCGTCGCGATGGCGTGTGGCTGCGCGTGATCGCCGGCCGCGCCTATGGCGAAGAATCGCCGGTGCAGGTGTTCAGCGGCACCCTCAATGTGGCGCTGGATCTGGCCCCGGATGCCGAGATCGATCTGGACACCGGACACGCCGAGCGCGCGCTGTATATTTTGGAAGGCGAAGCGCAGCTGGATGGTGCCGACGTGCCGTCGCGCCACCTGATCGTGCCCTCGCCCGGCGCGCGCGGGCGCCTGCGCGCCAAGACACCGCTCAAGGCCATGCTGCTCGGCGGCGAGCCGCTGGATGGCCCGCGTCACCTGTGGTGGAACTTCGTGTCCAGCTCCAAGGAGCGCATCGAACAGGCCAAGGACGACTGGCAGGCCGGGCGCTTCGGCAGCATCCCCGGTGACGACAAGGAGTTCATCCCGCTGCCGGAAACGCCGGCACCCAATCCGGTCAATTACCCCTGAAACCATGCGCGAAACGGACCTGGCGGACGCAACCGCAGCGGGTCTCGCAACGGAAGTGCCCCGCCACACAAGCGATGCCACGCATGGATGCGACCCAGCTTGAGCACGCCCACAAAACTGTGGTAGTGATACTGCCGTAGTCGGAGCACGTCGCGTGGACGGCACGCTCGAGCGGGGAGCTTGGGACGGTGCAGCGGCACGAAAGACGACGTCGCCCCGCATTGTCATCCATCGCCGGGGAACACTTGAATGAAGTCCGCATCCTGCCTGTTCGGCCTGCCATTGCTGTTGGCCGCCGCAACCGCCCACGCCCAGACTGCGCCGGTCTGCCCGCCCCTGCCGCCCGCATCGGGACTGCAATGGAACGAGCTGGCCGGAGCCGACTATCTGGTCTGCAAGGCGGTCACCGCCGACGGCCGCCAGGTAGTGGGCGTGATGCTCACCACCCGCGACCCCGCCATGGCCCTGGCCCGCGACCGCCGCGCCGAGAAGGGCCAGATCCAGCAGGAACAGTTTTATTGGTACAAGCTTGATCTGGGCGGCCGCGAGATGCCGGGCATGGAATCGCGTCGCGTCACCGTGGTGGAGCTGGGCAAGAAGCGCTACGCGCAACTCTGGATCGACGGAGCCAGCACCGAGGAACTCGCCTCGATGCAATCGCTGGTGCAGGCGATGGATCTGCAGCCGGCCAGCCTGGCCTTGCAACGCTGAGGCAACGCTGGGTGCTGCGTGGCGTGATGCCACGCGTGCATCACACATGACCTACAAGGCAGGCCTAGCGCTTGCCGTGCTGAGGGTCTAACCACGCACCACCCAGATGCGATGCAACAGCCTTTCGCCAAGCTCAGCTCGCGCGATCGCCGCCAGCGTCCGCTGCCTGCAACCCACTGGAAATACGCACCTCGCCGGTCAATAGCCGATGGATCGGGCATTTGTCGGCCACTTCCATCACCGCGCGCGTTGCGCGTCATCCAGTGCGCCTTCGAGCACGATCTCACGGCTGATGTCGGTGCCTGCCGCACCGCGTTGGGTGTAATGCAGATGCACATGCACTGCCGTCAGCGGCCACCGTTTGCGTGCCGCCACCATCGACACCGTGATCGCGGTGCACGCACCCAACGCACCGAGCACTTGCGACTCCGGATCCGGCCCGGCATCGGCACCGCCGTTTGCCGGCTGGGTATCGCCCAACCAGCGGTGCTGCCCATCGTGGATGCTGACGGTGTACGGCACCGCTTCGGTGCTGACATGGACGGGGCGGTCACTCATGGCACTCTCCTGCGGTATATGACCTCGACACGGTCAGAACCGCC
Source organism: Xanthomonas vesicatoria ATCC 35937 (assembly GCF_001908725.1). NCBI lineage: Bacteria > Pseudomonadati > Pseudomonadota > Gammaproteobacteria > Lysobacterales > Lysobacteraceae > Xanthomonas > Xanthomonas vesicatoria. Next base: position 1,213,963 of record NZ_CP018725.1, read on the forward strand.
CCTCCTGGAAGTCGACGAACGCCTGCATCAATTCCTGCTTGGTGTTCATCACGAACGGGCCATGCCGCATCACCGGCTCGTTGAGGGGCCGGCCCGCTACCAGGATCAGCTGCGCGCCCTGCGCACCAGCGCGCAGCGTTAGCCGCTCGCCGCCGCCCAGCACCGCCAGTTCCTGCGCAGGCAGCCTGCGCGCAGCATCGCCCTCGCCCATTGCAACGTCGCCTTCAAACGCATACGCAAACGCGTTGTGGCCGCCGGGCAGCAGGTAATCCCACTCCACATTCGGTTCCAAGGCGATATCCAGGTACACCGGGCTGGTTGCAGGTTGCAGGATCGGACCGATCACCTCGCCCACCGCACCGGCAATCACCTTGACCGTCACGCCAGGCGCCGGCTGCGCCACCGGGATATGGTCGGGCGCGTATTCCTGGTACTTGGGCTTGGTCATCTTGTCGCGCGCCGGCAGGTTCACCCACAGCTGAAAGCCGCGCATGCGCCCGGATTCCTGCTCCGGCATTTCCGAATGGATCAGGCCGCGGCCGGCGGTCATCCACTGCACGCTGCCCGGGGTCAGCAGGCCTTCGTTGCCGTGGTTGTCCTTGTGCCGCATCCGCCCGTCGAGCATGTAGGTCACCGTCTCGAAGCCGCGATGCGGATGGCTCGGAAAACCGCCGATGTAGTCCTCGGCCTTTTCGGTGCCGAACTCGTCGAGCATCAGAAACGGGTCCAACTCCGGCAGCTGCTGGGTGCCGATGACGCGGGTCAGCTTGACGCCGGCGCCGTCGGAGGTCGGCAGGCCGCGGATGGTGCGCAGCACATGCGCCGCTGTCGTGGTGGTGGTGCTCATTGCGTGTTCCCTGTGCCGTGTTTCGGTGCGCCAATGATGGGTGCGCATGCTGCAGCGCCCAACCACGGCCATTGCAACCGATCGTTCCAAACGCTGGCCGCCGTGTGGCGGGCGCTAGCGCACCGCGTCCCCGAACGCTCTACGACCAAAGTTTTACCCTGCCGCGGAGCGCTGCCATTGACCGCAGCCGGGCACGGGGGGACCCTTGGGCGAATCGTTCCTGAGGGGCATGCATGAAAGGGTTCTCGAAGCTGGCCTGGGGCGCGCTCGCGCTGCTGGCCGCGTTCTGTCTGGGTACCGTGGCGCTACAGCGCGGCGAGCATATCAACGCGTTGTGGATTGTGGTGGCGGCGGTGTCGATCTATCTGATCGCCTACCGGTTCTACAGCCTGTTCATCGCCGACAAGGTGATGCAGCTCGACCCCACCCGCGCCACGCCGGCGGTGGCCAACAACGATGGCCTGGACTACGTGCCCACCAACAAGCACGTGCTGTTCGGGCATCACTTCGCTGCGATCGCCGGCGCCGGACCGCTGGTCGGCCCGGTGCTCGCCGCACAGATGGGCTACCTGCCCGGTCTGCTGTGGCTGGTGGTCGGCGTGGTGTTCGCCGGCGCGGTACAGGACTTCGTGGTGCTGTTCCTGTCCAGCCGCCGCAACGGCCGCTCGCTGGGCGATCTGGTGCGCGAGGAAATGGGCCAGGTGCCCGGCACCATCGCCCTGTTCGGCGCCTTCCTGATCATGATCATCATCCTGGCGGTGCTGGCGATGGTGGTGGTCAAGGCGTTGGCCGAGAGCCCGTGGGGCATGTTCACGGTGATCGCCACCATGCCCATCGCGATCATGATGGGCGTGTACATGCGCTACATCCGCGTCGGCAAGATCGGCGAGATCTCGGTGGTGGGGCTGATCCTGCTGCTGGGCGCGATCTGGCTGGGCGGCAAGGTCGCCGCAGACCCGACCTGGGGCCCGGCCTTCACCTTTACCGCCAAGCAGATCACCTGGATGCTGATCGGCTACGGCTTCGTCGCCTCGGTGCTGCCGGTGTGGCTGCTGCTGGCGCCGCGCGATTACCTGTCCACCTTCCTCAAGATCGGCACCATCCTCGCGCTGGCGATCGGCATCCTGGTCGTGATGCCGGATCTGAAGATGCCGGCCCTGACCCAGTTCGCCTCCACCGGCGACGGCCCGGTGTGGAAGGGCGGCATCTTCCCGTTCCTGTTCATCACCATCGCTTGTGGCGCAGTCTCCGGTTTCCATGCGTTGATCGCCTCGGGTACCACGCCCAAGCTGCTCGCCAACGAAGGCCACATGCGCTACATCGGCTACGGCGGCATGCTGATCGAATCGTTCGTGGCGGTGATGGCGCTGGTGGCGGCCTCGATCATCGAGCCGGGCATCTACTTCGCCATGAACAGCCCCGCCTCGCTTGTCGGCACCGACACCATTGCGGTTGCGGCCAAGGTCTCCGAATGGGGCTTTGCGATCACCCCTGACGTGCTGGAAGCCACGGCCAGGGACATCGGCGAGCACAGCATCCTGGCCCGCGCCGGCGGTGCGCCCACCCTGGCGGTGGGCATCGCGCAGATCCTGCATCAGCTATTGCCGGGCGAAGACACCATGGCGTTCTGGTATCACTTCGCCATCCTGTTCGAAGCCTTGTTCATCCTCACCGCGGTGGATGCCGGCACGCGTGCGGGCCGCTTCATGCTGCAGGACCTGCTGGGCAACTTCATCCCGGCGCTGAAGAAGACCGAATCGTGGACCGCCAACATCATCGCCACCGCCGGCTGCGTGGCGCTGTGGGGCTACCTGCTCTATACCGGCGTGATCGATCCGTTCGGCGGCATCCAGACGCTGTGGCCGTTGTTCGGCATCTCCAACCAGATGCTGGCGGGTATTGCGTTGATGCTGGGCACCGTGGTGCTGTTCAAGATGAAGCGCGACCGCTATGCGTGGGTCACCATCGTGCCGGCGCTGTGGCTGTTGCTCTGCACGACCTATGCCGGGCTGATCAAGATCTTCGACAGCAACCCGGCGCAGGGCTTCCTGGCGCAGGCGCACAAGTTCCAGGCCGCCATCGCCAGCAACACCATCACCGCACCGGCCAAGACGGCGCCGCAGATGCAGCAGATCGTCACCAATGCCTACGTCAACACCGGGCTGACCGTGCTGTTCCTGTTCGTGGTGGCGTCGATCCTGCTCTATGCGATCAAGACGATCATCGCCGCGCGCCGCAACCCGCAACGCACTGACCGCGAAACACCGTACGTAGCCTTGCAGCCGCATCAGATGGCGGATCTGTGATGGGCACCCAACTCGTTCTTGCCAGTCAATATCAGGTACATCGCCGTCTCTGGCGGCGGCTCATCCAGACCGCGCGCCTGTGTTGCGGCATTCCCGACTACGACAACTACGTGCGCCACATGCTGGAAAAACACCCGGACAAACCGGTGATGGACTACCCCACCTTCTTTCGCGAGCGGCAGGATGCGCGCTACGGCGGAAAGAGCGGGTTTCGTTGTTGCTGATTAGCTGAGTGGCTGATCATCTAGTGAAACCGCAACAGGGCGCGATGCGAATCGTGCCCTGTTGCGTTGATGGCTTGAGTTAACCGCAGGGCTTTTGCCTGCCACCATCACGGGACGCCCCGCAAGGCAGAGGGCTGATCTGCAGTTTTGCTGCAAGGCCCTTGCCCGCTCACCATCGCGGAACACGCAGCAAGGACGTCCTTGTAAGCTCTTACGCGGCATCCATGCCGCGCAAGGTCCTGCGACGGTGAGCGGGCAAGGACCCGTCGAGATGGTCGGTGTGCAAGATGAGGTGCTTGCAATTGGCGAATTCTCATGTCGTTGCGGCCCGCAGCAGCAAGCCAATGCAACTAGCAAGCTGGCCTGGTTTTCACCTAGCGACCGACCAACCCTCTGGTGCGGTGTCCTCGCCGCTTGCGGGACCGTGTGGCGGCATGGATGCCGTCACCGAGCCCCCAGGGGCGGGTTCACGGCGTGTCCCGCAAGCGGTGAGGGCATCGCACGCTCGACCAACGACGCTTTTGATCTAAAAGGGGCTCACAAAACGTCGCGAGCAGTCGTCAGGCACCGGCCGCGCCCGCCTGGTGGCTGCGCAGTCGTCGTATTAGCTGCTCTAGGCATTCGACTGCAGCCAAACGATGCGACGACGCGACATCCTCAACCAGCGCGCTTTTGCACGAGCCGCTCGAACAACGCAGGCAAATTACGCATATCGTCGAACACCTCCAGCACGCCGATCCGACGCAAGGTCTCGCCGTGCCCCTGCGGAATATGGCTGGCACCGGTAAACCCCAGCACCTGCATGCCCGCTGCCAGCGCCGCGGTGGCACCGGTCGGGCTGTCTTCGATCACCAGGCAACGCTCCGGCGCGACACCGGCGGTGCGCGCGGCCAGCAGGTATACATCCGGTGCCGGCTTGGGCAGCTCCACCATATCGGCGCTGAAAATGCGCCCGGCAGCGCGCGCGGTCAGCCCAACCCGCTCCACAGATGCGATCACGTTGTGACGCCGGCTGTTGGAGGCTACCGCCAACGGCAACGGAATCTGCTCCAGCGCCTCGCGCACGCCTGCAATCGGCTGCACCTCGGCCTTGATCAAGGCCTCGCTGCGCGCCTGGATCTGCGCCAGCAAGGTGTCCGGCAACTGCAGCGCAAAGTGCTCTTCCACCCGCCGCAACACCTCGCGCGTGGTCTGCCCGAACGTGGTCCCCAGCAGATGTTCCAGCGGCACGGCCGGCACGAATGCTGCCAGCGCCTCGCGCATCACTCGGTCGGCCAGGATTTCGCTGTCGACAAGAACCCCATCGCAGTCACTGATCAGTAGCTCGTACGCCATTGCACCCATCTGCTCGCAAAGCGCCATTATGCCGGCCAGCTTGTGACCGTCGGCTGTGGCGCGGTGCTGGCAGGGGGAGAACTACGCCCGCGCGCGCGTCCAAAAGGTCCGTCATCAAGCAGACCCGACCAGGTGACCAACCTCCGCGCCCATGTCACAAAATCTTACCGCTTATGATTTTTACAGCTGGTAGGATCGCCCCGCTGTGGCGGGACTTGCCGCAGCGTCACCAGGAATGCGATCAGGAGAAGGAGATTTCGATGCAGACGCGATTCCCCACCCTGCTCGTTCTTGCGACCTCGTTTTTCGCGGTCTCATGCACCGCCTCGCCCGGTGCCAAGGAGCAAACCACCATGTCAGCTACGCTGCAGGACCACGCCGTCGCTTTCCGCGACCCCGGTCTGACCGACATCGCCAACGCCATCGCGCACGGCGACGTTGCACGGATCAAAACGCTCGCCCCCACCGTCGATCTGGCCGCACATGGCGATCAGAACGTGACCTTGCTGGAATGGGCGATCTGGAACGAACAACCACGCGCCCTGGACGCGCTGCTCGACGCAGGCGCGGACCCCGCACTGCCAGGCATGGACCAGGAAACCGTCGTGCACATGGCCGCCATGGCGCAGGACCCGGAATACCTGAAGATTCTGCTGCGGCACAAGGCGCCGATCGATGTGGTCAGCGCACGCGCCGGGTGGACGCCGCTGTTCCGCGCGGTGCAAAGCAAGCGCGATGCGCAGATCGGCCTGTTGCTCGATGCAGGCGCCGACGTGCAGCGTGTCGACCACCCCGGTAACAGCCTGCTGCATCTGGCCGCACAAAGCGGCGCCTCCAGCCCGGCAGTGCTGCAATTGCTCAAGGCCGGCGTGAACCCCACGGTGCGCAATGCGCAGCAGAAAACTTTCCAGGCATATTTTTTCACTACGCCGGATCGGCTGCTCAATGCCACCGGACAACAGGTCAGGTCGGATGTGCGCGCTTGGTTGAGCGCCCATAACATTCCCGTGGAAAGCAGCCGCTAAGCGCGCTTTCCGTACGACGCACGCAAGGAGCTGCGCATGCCCCCGTCAAATTCCAGTGACTCATCCACCCCGTTCGCCGAGTCGATGCGCGGACAACAACCGCAGCCGCAGGACCGGCAGTTTCCGGCGCTGCTGCAAGATCTCTACGCCACCGCCAATCAACGCCGCGAAGGCGGCGCCGAGAGCTTTGCGCCGCTGGCCAACGGCTGGTCGCGCATGGACGACAGCGCGTTGCAGCAGGCGGGCATCGATCCGGCGCTGCTGCACGACGCCAAAAGCGGCTTCGATGCCGCGTTCTATCGCAACGATCAAGGCCAGGTGGTGCTCGGTTTTTGCGGCACCGACGAAGGCAAGGACTGGAAGCACAACATCGGCCAGGGCCTGGGCTTCGACGATGCGCAATACGCATCGGCAATCCAGCTCGGCAGCCAGGTCAAACAGGCCTTCGGCGACCAGGTGGTGATCTCCGGCCATTCGTTGGGCGGTGGTCTGGCATCGGCGTCGGCCATGGTCAACGATATTCCCGCAGTGACGTACAACGCGGCCGGCGTCAACGACCGCACCCTTGAACGCGAGGGTCTGGATGCATCGGCAGCCAAGCAGTACGCCAGCGACGAGTTGATTCGCGGCTACCACGTCAAGAACGAAATCCTCACCCATCTGCAGGAAGACAGCATTCCGCTGAAGTGGACGATGCCCAACGCGGCAGGTCACCAGATCGAATTGCCGGAGCCGGACCCGCTGTCGTTCGGGCAGCGGCTGGTACCCGGCATGATGCTCAAGCATCGCCTGGACCTGCACGGCATGGACTCGGTGATCAAGGCGCAGGACATGCAGTCGCCCGACCAGGCGCGTGGCGCGTCGTTGCAGCCTGGAAGCCAGCTGTTCAACGACGCGGTGGTGCAGCTGGATGGCCAACGCGAGCGGCTGGGGCTGCGCGACAACACCGCGTTTATCAACACGGCCGCCAGCGTGGCTGCGCGTGCAGGTAACGACGGCCTGCAGCGGATCGATCATCTGGTGCCCAACCGCGATGGCGACAGCCTGATTGCGGTGCAAGGCCGCATGGACGACCCGGCGCATCTGCGCAGCCATGTACAGACCGCGTCAGCTGCCAACGAACCTGCACAAGGCAATGTCAGTCAGTTGCAGCAGCACAACCAGCAGCACACGCAGCAGCCTGCCCAGCAGCAGGAAGAGCAGCGTCGCGTGATTCAGCAATAATTTGCTCGGCAAACGGTGCCGCAGTCAGCGTTCGTCAGGTAGACGCGTGCGGTGCGAGTGGCCGCACAAAGCCGATCCCTTTGCCCAGCAAACCGATCGGCGGTGTCATGGGGCTGTTCCAGGCAGCAGCTCCATGACACCGGCCGCACGGCGTAACGCAGCACTAGCCTGCCCCGGCCATCGCCCGCAAGGTGATGCCCACCAGATAGGCCAGATAAGTGCCGGTGGCATAGCCCATCGTGCCCAGCAACACGCCCACCGGAGCCAACGCCGGATGGAACGCCGCAGCGACGACCGGCGCAGATGCCGGTCCGCCGATATTTGACTGCGAGCCAATCGCAAAATAGAAGAACGGCACCCGCAACCAGCGCCCCAGCGCCCACAGCAGCGCGATGTGCACAGCGATCCAGATCAGCCCGAGCAGGAACAGCCACGGCCGATCCAGCAGCGCCAGCAGGTCCATCTGCATGCCGATGCAGGCGATCAGGAAATACAGCAGCAACGAGCCGATCCTGGAGGCGCCCGCGCCTTCCAGGGTCCGCGCGCGGGTGAAGCTCAACAGCAATCCCAGACTGGTCGCCAGCACCACCACCCACACGAACGGCGCGTCCAGACTGAATTGGCCGGACCAGCTCAGGTGCGCCTTGCACCAGGTGGCCAACGGGCTAGCCAGCGCGTGGGCCAAGCCGACCCCGCCGAATGCCACCGCCACGATCACCATCAGGTCGGCCAGGCTGGGGATACGCGCGTGTTCGGCGTGGAAGCGCGCCATACGCTCCTGCAAGGCGTCCAGCGCACGGGTGTCGGCACCGCTGCGGCTATCGATCTTGCGCGCGCGGCCGGCCAGGAAAATCAGCGCCGCCATCCACACGTAGCCGACGCCGACATCGACCACCGCAAACTGCCCGAACGTGGTCGCGTCGACATTGAACACTTCGCGCATCGCCAGCATGTTGGCGCCGCCGCCGATCCAGCTACCGGCCAATGCGGCCATGCCCGCCCAGGTGTCGCCGGCGACGGTGGCCGGGTGCAGCCACCGCATCACCCAGAAAGCGACCACCGCGCCCAGCATGATGCTCACCGATGCGCCCAGATACATGGCAACCAGCTTGGGGCCCAGCCCCAGGATCGCGCGCAGATCGATGCTCAGCGTGAGCAGGATCAACGCGGCCGGCAACAGCACGTCGCGAGCGATGGGGTTGTACAGGCGCGTGTTGGCGCCATCGATCAGCCCGACGGTGTTGTAGATGCCGGGCAGCAGGTAGCACAGCAACAAGGCCGGTACCACGGCATAGAAGCGCCGCCACGGGCCTTGCGTGCGCGATGCGGTCCAGAACACCGCACCCAGGGTGGCGGCGATCAGGCCGAAGACGACGATATCGTTTTGAATCAGTGCAGACGCAGGCGCATTCACCGCAGGCGGTCATCCGGACAGAGGGCCGCCAACGCGGATCGCGCCGGGAGCGGCCGATGCCAGTGAATCTAGCCGACCACGTCGGTAGCGCAAACCCTTCTGGCGATTCCGGCTGCTGCGACCACGGCGTTCGAGGCAGGCCTGAGCGCGGATGCGATGGATCGCTTCGCTAGTCGCGCAGAGTGAGGGTGAACGCTCGGTCCCGCTCGGCTGGCGATAGCAGGGTCACGCGGCGATGAGCCAGCAGCTGGAAAACAAGGTAGCGTCGCAGTTGCATCGCTTTGTCCAAACCGCTCGGGCACCCCACGCTGCGCTGGCCATCACGATCAACGCCGGCACACGCCAAGCGCTCAACCGTAGCGCCGCACCACACGTTCGCCTTCGGCGGTATTCAGCACCACGCCGCTGGGCTGGCCGGTGGTCAGGCAGTGCAGTTTGGCCATCAGCTCGGCATTTTCCAGCGCGCCCTGCTCGCGCAGGTAGCGCAGCGGCGACCATTCCGGGCGGGTCACCCACCAGCCGCCTTGTTCGGGGTGAATGCGTACGACGTAGCGGGACTGGTCCATGGGGTCCTCCGGGCGGTGAGTAGAGCGGTCAAACACAGGTGCGAGCGCGCCGGACAGGCGCATCACGCGAGGAATTGGGACAAACCGTGCCGCGTCCGGGAGCCAACATGCCCTTACTCAAGGGGCCGCGGGAGAGTGGCCGATGGCCCCGCGTTTGGCATAGTGAGCATGCTCTTTGACGCATGGCCACACCGTCGGGCGGACACTGGCATCCGGGTAGGAAAATTCTTACGTGACACACGTCTCGCTGAGCGCTACATTCCGCAACGAAGGGTGAAGAACCCTTCACAAGCAGCCGCCACGGGAGCGCAGACGGCTTGCAGGGGATCAGGGCGCGCTCGAACGACACCTTGGGGAGGGTTGGCATGTATCTGCTCAGAAAGTTCCAGTTTCCGGTCAAGACCGCGATGGTGGTGGGCTACGTTCTGGTCATCCGGGAAGCCTTGGTGCTTTGGTCCTGATCGGCATCGGCGCACCGCGGATCAGGCTGTCGGAAATCGACAGCTGATACCCGTCATCGCGTCTCACTCCCGGTCCACCCACCCGCGTTGCTGCGCCGCCGCCAGATCGGCCGGCGTGTCCACGTCCAGCGCCAGCGCCGGTGCGCTGACGCAGCCTAGCGTCTGCACATCCAGACCGGCGAACAGCGCGCGCAGACCGCTATCGCCCTGCAGCGTAACGTCGGCCCAGGCGGTATGTGTCACCACCGCAGGAATGCCGCGCACGCCGGCATAGCCGCTGGTGGCACACCCCGAAGTGGCACGATCGGCTTCGTCCAGCAAAGCCCGCAAATGCGGTGCTTCCAATGCCGGTTGATCGCACCCCAGAATCAGGCTGCGTCGTAGCGTCGCGTCGTCCCGCACATGCCGGCGCAGCGCCGCCAGGCTGGAGCCCATCCCGGCAGACCAGTCGGCATGCCGCAGCACTTCTACGTCCAGCCCCTGCAGTACATCCGATAGCCGATCGGCATCGGCGCCCAGCACGACGACGCAGCGGCGTGGTGCGGTCTGCAATGCAATGCGTGCAGAGCGCCGCAGCAATGGTTCGCCGTCGCGCATCAGCAATTGCTTGGAGCGGCCGAGCCGGCTCCCTGCACCTGCTGCCAACACCAATGCGGCATGGTCGCTGCTCATACGCAAGGCCTGGTCAATGCATGACAACTGCCACACATGCCGCCGTGACTGCCCGCGGCATCCAACCTGCTTGCATCGCTGAGCCCTGCATGCGAGCAGTTGCCACCTAGCGGCGATTCGACAATAGGCATGTCGCAAAACACGGCGTCATAAGAGAAGAAATCAGGAGACATGGCGACGTCGTGTGTAATGGAGACCGCCTCAGCGTAGAGACCGCGCTGTGCGTGCGGGGTGACTACGCGACGATCAACTACGTATAGCGCTCGCGCCATCTCGTCATGCAACAACGCGCGACAGATCCATCAATGTGCCCTGCTATCGAGCCTATCGAGATGATCGACGTGCCATGTGTGCTACGGATTCGCAAGGATGGCGCGCACGGCGCTGCTTCCAGATGGATTACGTGCACGAAGCGAGCCGTTGGCGAAGACCGCGGACGCGAAGCGCGACATCACGCTTAAAACATCAATCACCTAAGCGGCAGAAATACCGATGTGCAGATCCGCCATCGCCTGCGTTGCTTCTGCAATGATGCCCAGCGCAATGGTGTGCGGCGACGAGCGACCCATGCGCCACCCCGCAGGCAGGCGTAGACGCGCAAGCGCAGCATCGTCGTGCCCCAGCGCGCGCAACGCCTGCAGACGGTTGTCGCGTTTGCTTCGGCTGCCCAGGATGCCGATGCACGCCGCATCGGATTCCAGGCCGCGACACGCGACCTGCAGATCGATCTCGCTGTCGTGCGCAAGGCTGTACAGCGCCGTGCCGGCATCCAGTTGCAACTCTCGCAACGCATCGTGCAGGCCGCGGCGATCATAGTGTTCAGGCGCAAGACCGGGCGGCGGTTCACTGGGGCCGTGTGGCCGCAGCACACGCATCTCGATCCCCATCTGATTGGCCATTGCTACTAGCACCAGCAATGCCGGGTCAGCACCGACCAGCACCAGCCTCAAGGGCGGCCGATGTACGCGTAGAAATTCACCTGGACGCACATCGTGCATGGCCGATGGGTAGCGCACGCTTCCGGTCCTGCGATCCAGCGCCACATGAAACGCGCGGCGATGCTGACGCGCATTGCGCCAGCGCGCCAGATATTCAGCCAGATCCGGTACCGGCCATACCAGCACACCGATACGGCCGCCACAGCTGAGCTGGATATCCAGCACCTCGCTGCCTTCGCCATAATCCAGCCACCTGGGCTGTCCATCGCGTAGTGCGGACATCGCTTCATGCGCCACCGCCGCTTCGACACAACCACCGGATACGTAGCCGGCAACCTGCCCATCGGCCGCGATCGCCATTTCGCTTCCCAATGGGCGCGGCGAGGAGCCCTGCACATCGATCAACGTCGCGATCGCAACCCGCTGGCCGGCGCGGTGCCAGGCAGTGAGCACCGGCAGCAGATCGTCATGCAATGCGTAGCTCGGCCATGCCGGCCACGCCGGCTTGGCCGGCGTTGCATGCGTGACCGGAGCGACGACTGCACTCACGCGCGCAGTTGCTCGGGCAGATGCGGTAGCAGTTTTTCCAATGTGACCGAATAGTCGCGCACACGCACGCCTGTTGCGTTGTAGACCGCGTTGGCAATCGCCGCAGCCACACCGCAAATGCCCAGCTCGCCCACGCCCTTGGCCTTCATGGGCGAGGACATCGGGTCGCTTTCTTCCAGGAACACCACTTCCTGATGCGGGATGTCCGCATGTACCGGCACTTCGTAACCGGCCAGGTCGTGGTTGACGAAGAACCCAAAGCGCTTGTCCACCGCCAGTTCCTCCATCAACGCCGCGCCCGCGCCCATGGTCATGCCGCCAATCACCTGGCTGCGTGCCGACTTGGGGTTGAGGATGCGTCCAGCCGCGCAGACTGCAAGCATGCGGCGGATGCGCACCTCGGCCGTGGTGATATCCACGCCGACTTCGACAAAGTGCGCGCCGAAGGTTGACAGCTGATGCGTCTTGGACAGATCACCGAACTCGATCTTGTCCTCCACCACCAGGGCGCCGCTCGCTGCGGCATCGCCGAGTGGGACACGCTTGCCGCCGGCACGCACATGGCCGTCGGCAAATTCGGCCTTGGCCGGGTCAAGACCCAGTCGATTGGCGATCGCTTCGCGCAGCTTGACCGCGGCTGCGTATACGCCAGCCGTCGAGCTATTGGCGCCCCACTGACCACCGGAACCGGACGATGCGGGAAAGCTCGAATCGCCCAGCCGCACGTCGACCCAGTTCAGCGGCACACCCAGCATCTCGGCAGCGGTCTGCGCGATGATGGTGTAGGAGCCGGTGCCGATGTCGGTCATGTCGGTTTCCACCACCACGCGGCCGCCTTGCTCCAGGCGCATCCGCGCACCGGAGGTCATGGCGATGGCGTTGCGGAATGCAGCGGCCACGCCCATGCCAACCAGCCAACGGCCATCACGGGTGCTGGCAGGCGTGCGCTTGCGGTTGGACCAACCGAACTGCTTTGCCCCATCTTCCAGGCACTTGACCAACTGCCGCTGCGAGAACGGCCGCTGCGGATTTTCGGGGTCCACCTGGGTATCGTTGACGATGCGGAACTTGACCGGGTCCATCTCCAGCTTCTCGGCCATTTCGTCCATCGCCACTTCCAACGCCATCAAGCCCGGTGCTTCGCCGGGCGCGCGCATCGCATTGCCCTCGGGCAGATCCAGCACCGCCAGTCGCGTGGAGATCAGGCGATTGGCACCGGCGTACAACAATTGCGTCTGCGATGCAGCGATTTCGGGCGCGCCGCCAGGCAAGTCGCCCGACCAACTCTCATGGGCGATGGCGGTGATCTTGCCATCGCGTTGGGCACCGATGCGGATGCGCTGCACGGTGGCCGGACGATGCGTGGTGTTGTTGGCGATCAGCGGGCGCGGCAGCATGACCTTGACCGGACGTTTGACTTCGCGCGCGGCCAACGCGGCCAATACGGCATCGGCACGCAGAAACAGCTTGCTACCAAAACCGCCGCCGACATAGGGCGACATGATCCGCACATTCTCGCGCGGAATGCCCAACGTGACGGCCAGATCGCGCGCGCCCCAATTGATCATCTGGTTGGACGTCCACACGCTGAGCTTGTCGCCGTCCCACATCGCAGTTGATGCGTGCGGCTCCATCATGGCGTGCGAGTGATCGGGCGTGGTGTATTCGGCGTCCAGTTGCACCGGCGCCACGGCGAAGGCGCTATCGAAATCGCCGACGGCGCTATTGGGGGCACCGCCTTCCTTGGTGACCTCGGCGCCACTGCGCGCTTTTTTCAGATCGTATGCGCCGACATGGCGACCGTAGTCGACCTTGATCAACTGCCCCGCTGCGCGCGCCTGCTCGAAGGTTTCGGCGATCACCACTGCAATCGCCTGGTGGTAGTGCTGGATCTCCGGGCCGCCCAATAACTTAGCGGTATTGAGCTTGCCCTTGTGCAGCTTGCCGGCGTTTTGTGCGGAGACGATGCCGAGCACACCAGGCGCATTGCGCGCGGCGCTCAGATCGATGCTGCGGATCGTGCCCTTGGCAATCGCTGCCCCGACGACATGGCCGTAAGCAGCGCGGCCAGGCAAGTCATGATGTTCGTAAGCGTATGGTGCTCGACCAGTGGTCTTGAGTGGCCCATCGATGCGATCGACGGGTTTGCCCACGATCTTGCCTTGATCGATAGGATTGGTGCCGGCAGGCGTATCGAATTTCATATCAGGCCCTCGTGTCGGCCAGGATCGCGGTCAAGGTGCGTTCCACCAGCGGCACCTTGAATGCGTTGTGTTCAGTGGGCTGTGCGCCATCCAGCAGCACAGAAGCGATGGCACGTGCGCCTTGGCGTGATTGCGCTTCGGCCGCTTCACTGCGCCATGGCTTGTGCGCCACCCCACCCACGCCGATGCGCGCCGTACCATCGCGCTGCACGACAGCGGCAACCGAAACCAAGGCAAACGCATACGAGGCGCGGTCGCGCACCTTGCGATAGACATGCGTTCCGCCGAGCGGCTTGGGCAAGGTCACCGCAGTGATCAGCTCGCCCCGTTCCAGCACGGTTTCCAGATGCGGCGTGGTCCCCGGAGCCCGATAGAACTCGGCCAACGGCACCGCGCGCGTCTGTCCATCCGGCCGCACGGTTTCCACCGTGGCGTCCAGCACGCGCATCGCAATGGCCATGTCGCTGGGATGAGTGGCAATGCAGGCTTCGCTGGCACCGATCACCGCCAGTTGACGGTTGAAGCCGCCAATGGCCGCGCAACCACTTCCAGGCAGGCGCTTGTTGCACGGCTGATTGGTGTCGTAAAAATACGGGCAACGCGTGCGCTGCAGCAGATTGCCCGCCGTGGTCGCGCGATTGCGCAGCTGGCGGATGCACCTGCCAAGAGCGCGCGCGACAGCACTGCGTAATCGCGGCGAACGCGCGCATCGGCGGCAAGGTCGGTATTTCGCACCAGTGCACCGATGCGCAGGCCGCCCTCAGGCGTCGCGTCGATGGTATCCAGGCTCAATCCGTTGACGTCGATCAGATGCGATGGCGTTTCGATCTGCAGCTTCATCAGATCCAGCAGATTGGTGCCGCCGGCGATGAATTTGGCGCCCGGCTGACGCGCGGCTTTGGCCGCTGCATCTGCCGCCGAGGTGGCGCGCTCGTAGCTGAAAGCCTTCATGCCCGCGCTCCGGCAACTTCATTGATCGCTTCGACGATGTTGGAATACGCGCCGCAACGGCAGATGTTGCCGCTCATGCGCTCCTGCAGTTCCGGCGTGGTGAGCCGGGTCTTGGCGGTCAAATCCTCGGTCACGTGGCTGGGAATGCCGCGTTTGACCTCATCGAGCACCGCCACTGCCGAACAGATCTGGCCGGGTGTGCAATAACCACACTGATAGCCATCGTGTTTGACGAAAGCTGCCTGCATTGGATGCAGCTTGTCCGGTGTGCCAAGGCCCTCGATGGTGGTGACCTTTGCGCCCTGATGCATCACTGCCAACGACAGGCAGGAATTCATGCGCTGCCCATCGACGATGACGGTACATGCGCCGCACTGTCCATGATCGCAGCCCTTTTTGGTGCCGGTCAGCTGCAAATGCTCACGCAAGGCGTCCAGCAAGGTGGTGCGGTTATCCAGTGTCAGCATCACCGGCTTGCCATTGACCTCGAACGCAACCTCGCTGGAAGAATTTGCCGGCTCTACCGCCTGCCGTTGCGACACGGCCGCGGCCGCCATTGATTGGGTTGCGGCAACGCTGGCTGCCGACGCCGTGCCAGCGATCAGTACTTCGCGACGGGTCATCTTGATGTCTCTCATGGCTGGCATCTCCAACAATGCTGGCTAGTACAGTTTTTTATCAATGTGCAGCGCCGACGGTCACAAGCGTGTGAGTACGCCGTGGGCGCGATGCACTGGGCAGTCATTCGATTCTAGTTGTCGCCTACGCCTGCATTGGCGTTGGAGCCGGCATGCGTCTATGAAACGTGCTCATCACTGTATGGAGTTGCCGGAAAGCAACACGGCAATAGCAGGAGGCTTTGGCAGCATCGACTGCGAGCACAATCACACATTGGCTGCGTCGCGCTGGTCACGCAATACGGGTCAATGATCGCGGATTATCAATGCGCGGCGCGTGCTGATGCCATTACTCGAATCTACTCGGCGCAACGACGCTGGCCACAGTCGTGAGGCCAGCGCGTCCGGGCATCGGGGTATCAGAACTCCAGCACGATCTTGCCAAGATGCCCACCGGCCTTCTGCAATGCGAACGCCTCGCCAATGTCGTCCAGCGCGTAGCTACGGTCGATGACCGGGCGCAGCGGCAGCCCATCCAGGGCGCGCACCAGCTCCTGCTGATGTCGGCGACTGCCGACCACCAAACCCTGCAGGCGCTGCTGACGCCCCATCATCTCTGCGGTCGGCACCGGGCCGGCCGCACCGGTCAACACACCGATCAAGGCGATGTGCCCGCCCACCCGCGCAGAACGGATCGATTGCGCCAACGTGCCGGGGCCACCGACCTCGACCACATGGTCCACGCCGCGCCCGTCGGTGATCTCCAGCACCTGCCGCGACCACTCGGCGTGCTGCCGATAGTTGATGACGTGATCGACACCCAGCGCCCGTACCTTTTCCAACTTCTCATCGGACGAAGACGTGGCGATCACGGTCGCGCCCATCGCCTTGGCGAACTGCAGCGCAAAGATCGACACGCCCCCCGTGCCCAGCACCAGCACGCTGTCGCCTGCCTTCAGGCCACCATTGGCAACCAGCGCACGCCAGGCGGTGACGCCGGCAGTGGTCAAGGTGGCCGCCTGTGCGTGGCTGTACCCGGTTGGCGCATGGGTAAATGCCTGCGCAGCGGACACAACCGCACTACGTGCATACCCATCGATACCATCGCCCGGCGTGGTCGCAAAGCCAGTGTGCAGCGGTTCGCCATCCAGCCATTGCGGGAAGAACGTAGACACCACATGGTCACCAACGGCGAACTCGCTGACGTCTGCGCCGACCGCTTCGACCACACCGGCGCCATCGGACATCGGGATGCGTCCATCGGCCGTCGGCATCTGCCCGAGCACGACGCCCAGATCATGGAAATTGAGCGAGCTGGCGTGCAGACGTACCCGGATCTGCCCGTTTGCGGGCTGGCCCGGATCGGGCAATTCGACCAATTTCAGTGCGTTGAGACCAGCAGGATGCGAGAGGCGAACAGCGCGCATGGGGAAGTCCTCAAGTAATGAATTCGATTCCATCGATAGCACGGGCGCCGTTACGCGAATGCAGTCGAGCTGGCTTGAAGGACGGCACCCGGTGTCCGCCAATGGGGCGCAAACGGTAGCGTAATGACACCGTCGTCAGCGGCCGCTGCATGCTGCGCCGCGTTGTCACACCCCGGCATGCCGCGTTGCATTGCGCTCCAAATCACAGAAACGCGTTGTGCAACCGCATCTGTACGCAGCCGGCACAACGGTGATGCATAGGCTGGCACACCGGTTGCATCTCCCTGGTGTCCGGACAGGTAGCTACAGTGACGTCAACAACCAAGCAGCGGCGGCAACGTGCACAACGCATTGCGTTGCACTTCGTGCTGACCGCTTCATGGGTGCTACTGCTCGGTTCGGAATATTGGTCCATCCACGAAGAACGCGGTTCGGCGCTGCGCAGTGCCGAGGCACAGTCGTTGAACCTAGCCAACTCGCTGGCGCAGCACGCCAGCGACACCATGTCGATTGCCGACGCAGTGCTGTCCGGCCTGGTCGCGCGTGTTGAACACGACCAGAACGACACCGGCACCCGCGTAGCACTGCACGAGTTTCTGGTGCGCTAAGCAAGGCGTTCGGACCGGCTGCGTGGCATCTTTCTCTACGCGGCAGATGGCAGCTGGGTGAGCTCGTCGCTGGACAGCACGCCCAGAACCCACAACAACGCCGACCGTGCCTACTTCAAATATCACCGCGACCATCGCGACGCGTTGTCGCTGGTCGGGCAGCCGGTAAAGAGCCGCTCCGATGGCAGCTGGGTCCTGACCCTGAGCCGCCGCCTCAATGGCCCGACTGGCGAGTTTGCCGGCGTGGTATTGGTGACGTTGCAGCTGAAGTATTTCCAGCATTACTACAGCACCTTCGAGGTTGGACCACACGGCACCATCGGCCTGACCAACGACGATGGCATTGTGCTGGTCCGTCGGCCCGACAAGCAGGGCACCATCGGCAGCTCGATTGCCGGCACCTCGATCTACGTGAGCATGCGCGCGCGCCGACATGGCACGGCGACCTATCGCTCGCCGATCGATGGCGTGGAGCGCATCTCCAGCTTCGCCCCGGCACGGCCGTATCCGCTGACCGTGCTGACCGGTGTATCGGTAGACGATGCGCTGGCCAATTGGCGGCAGGCCGCAGGTCAGCGCGTCGTCATCGCCACGCTCGGCTGCGCCTTGCTGCTAGGCGTGGGTATCTGGCTGGACCTGCAGCTGCGCCGCATGCATCGCAACGAAGCCAAGCTCAGTTCGGAGGCCTGGGTGGATGCACTGACCGGCATCGCCAACCGGCGCGCATTCGACCACCAGTTGTCGCAAGCCTTGCAGGAGGCGGTGCGCCTGCAATCGCCGTTGTCCGTGCTGATGCTCGATGTCGATCACTTCAAGCTCTACAACGACACCTATGGCCATGTGAACGGCGATGCCTGCCTGCGCCTGATTGCCGGCGCCATTACCGGCTGCGCGCGTCGCAGCAATGACGTGGCGGCACGCTACGGCGGCGAAGAATTCGGGATGATCCTGACGCACACCGATGCCGCCGGTGCGCTGCGCCTGGCCGACGCCGTGCGCAGCGCCGTGGCCGAACTCGGCCTGATGCATCTGTCCAGCCCGACCAGCGCACACGTCACTGTCAGCGTCGGTGCTGCCACCTTCGAACCGGGCGAAGTCCCAATGAGCTCCGACGACATCGTGCACGACGCCGATTCGGCGCTATATCGCGCCAAGCAGCGCGGGCGCGATCGTGCCTCGGCGTGATCCAGGTGCGGGCGACGCCGCTGTACCGACCTCGCTCCACTCAATTATCTGGAGCAAACGCACGCCTTCACCAGCCCTGCGCTAGGTCGGCAACGCAAGACGCAGAAGGCCCGCGCAAGCGGGCCTTTCTGAATGACACGAGCGCTTGGACGCCGGTCAAAACGGAATATCGTCATCCGCAAAATCGTCCATCGGCGGTGCCGACTGCTGCTGGGCCGGCTGTTGACGACGCGGGGCATAATCCTGACCGCCACCGCCACCGCCGTAGCCGCCGCCTTGTCCGCCGCCACCCCCGCCCTGCTGCTGGCGCGGGGCCTGCGAGCGCTGCGGGCGATCGCCGCCCATGCCGCCACCGCCACCTTCACCACGGCCGCCGAGCATCTGCATCTCGTTGGCGACGATGTCGGTGCTGTACTTCTCCACGCCGTCCTGACCGGTGTACTTGTCGTAGCGCAGTTCGCCTTCGACATACACCTGCGAACCCTTGCGCAGGTACTCACCGGCGATTTCACCAAGCTTCCCGAAGAAAACCACGCGATGCCACTCGGTGCGCTCCTGGTTGTTGCCTTCGCGATCCTTGCGCATGCTGGTGGTCGCCAGGCTCACGCGGGTGATCGCCATGCCGGCCTGGGTGTACTTGGTGTCGGGATCGTTGCCGAGGTTGCCGACGAGGATGACTTTGTTGATGCCGCGGGCCATAAATGCTTCCGATGGTGCGCCGGCGCCAAAGGGGCGCGGCGGTGAATGTCTTGGGGCCAATGTTACCGCACCTGCCCTGCCCGGGTGCCGCCGCGCAGCCCGCTGCCGGGCCGGGAAATCCCGCGCCGGCAGCTGGGAATGAGCACCGGCCGGCAGCCCCGCACGTCAGGCACCGCAACGGTTTCCGTCCTGTTCGGGCGGCCGCAGCACACGCGGCGGGACGGATCCGGCCCGGGCACCTATAATCGGCGCACATCACGAACGCCTGCGCATGACCATCGCCGAAGACCTCCCCACCGTCCTGGGCCTGCCCCAGATCCAGTCCCTCGCCGCGCCCGACATGGCCGCGGTGGATGCGCTGATCCGCCGCCGCCTGGCGTCGGACGTCGTGCTGATCAACCAGATCGCCGATCACATCATCTCCGCTGGCGGCAAACGCTTGCGCCCGATGCTGGTGATGCTGGCCGGCCACGCCGCTGGCGGCTCCGGCCCGGAGCACCACCAGCTGGCGGCGATCATCGAATTCATCCACACCTCCACCTTGTTGCACGACGACGTGGTGGACGAGTCGGATCTGCGCCGCGGGCGCAGCACGGCCAACGCGTTGTGGGGCAATGCACCCAGTGTGCTGGTGGGCGACTTTCTCTATTCGCGCAGCTTCCAGTTGATGGTCGAGCTGGACCGCATGGAAGTCATGCAGATCCTGGCCGACACCACCAACCGCATCGCCGAAGGCGAGGTGCTGCAGCTGCTGCACGTGCATAACCCCGACACCGACGAAGCCGCCTACCTGCGCGTGATCGAGCGCAAGACCGCGGTGCTCTTCGCCGCCGGCACCCGCCTGGGCGCGCTGGCGTCGGGTGCGGATGCGGATGTGCAGCAGCGCCTGTACGACTATGGCATGCAGCTGGGCTTTGCCTTCCAGATCGCCGACGACGTACTCGATTACGCCGCCGAGGCCGAGGATCTGGGCAAGAACCTGGGCGACGATCTGGCCGAAGGCAAGGCAACGCTGCCGCTCATCCACGCCATGGCGCATTCGGATGAGGCCACGCGGCAGCGCCTGCGTGCCATCGTCGAACAGGGCGATGCAGCCGCGATGCCGGAAGTGCTGGCCGCCATTCATGCCACCGGCGGGTTGGACTACAGCCGCCAGCGTGCGGCCGAATACGCCGCCGCCGCCGAACAGGCGCTGGCAACGCTGCCCGCCAGCCCGGCAGTGGCCGCCCTACGCGGCCTAGCCCGTTACGCGGTCCAACGCACGCATTGATCCGGCGCGTGACGCGTGCCGCACGGGCTTGCGGATTGGGGATTCGTAAAAGCGGCTTGGCTGCTCTTACGAATCCCGGCGCTCAGCGATGTTCAGCGCAAGCTCCTGAGCACAGGCTCACGGAAAATTCGAGCGTCCGGACCACGCTGTTGCGAATCCCGAATCACCAATCCCGGCTACTGAGCAAACCGCTCATCGAAGAAGTCGCCCAGCATGCGATACGCACGCTTGGCCGCGCGCGGGTTGTACAGGCAACCGGGCGGGCTGTTGGCATCGGCTTCGGCGAAGCAATGCACCGCCCCGCTGAAATTGACGAACTGCCAATCGGCGCCTGCAGCATTCATCTCGGTTTCGAACGCGGCGATGTCCGCCTTGCTCACGCTCTTGTCGTCGGCGCCGTTGAGCACCAGCAGCGGGGTTTTTGCCGAGCCGGCAGCGGCTGGGCTGGGTGTGGCGATGCCGCCGTGCAGGCTGACCACACCGGCAAGCTGTGCGCCGGCGCGCACCAGTTCCAGCACCGTGGTCCCGCCGAAACAGAAGCCCACTGCACCAATGCGCGTCGCATCGAGGGGTGCCTTACCGGCCTGCGCCTTGAGCACGTCGACCGCTTGCAGCGCGCGTGCGCGCAACGTCGGCGGGTCCTTCTTCAACGCGCCGGCGAACTGCCCCGCCTCGCTGTCGTTGGCCGGCCGCTTACCCTTGCCGTACACATCGGCCACCAGCACCACGTAATCGTCGCCCGCCAGTTGCTTGGCCTTGGCCACCGCCGAGTCGTTGACGCCGCGCCAGTTAGGCACCATCACCAGGCCAGGGCGTTTGGTGTCGCCGGCATCGTCGTACACCAGCACGCCGCTATAAGTGTCCTTGCCGACCTTCCATTCCAGCGGCTTGGCCTGCATCACGGCCATCGCCGGGAATGCCAACGACGCCAACACACCGACCAGTCCCACACTGCTCCACGACCATTGCTTGTGCATGCGCTTGCTCCCGGGATTTGCACGAGTGTAGGCCCAGGCGGCGTGCAGGACTGGTCGCGGCGCACGGAAGCGGCACGCCAGCGGCGACGCGGCCCGACCGATGTCGGAGATGCGAGCGTCCGACTTGCTCAGCTAGGTTGCCTGCGCGATCACCTGACAGCCAGAGGCCTTACTGCACGCCAAGCCCGGGGATGGCACTGATCGCCGCCGGGTCGAATCCGGCCAATTGGGCGAAGTGCCGGCCGCGTGCAACGTAATCGCTGTAGGCGCCGAAACTCGGCGCGCCCGGCGACAGCAGCACCACACCGCCCTGCGTGCCCAATGCGTCGCGCGCCAGCTGCATGGCATGTTCCAGATCGGTGGCGGCGTGCAAGCCGAAACGGCCAGCTTCGGCCAGCGGTTCCAGCAGCGCATGGATACGCGGGCCGTTGGCGCCCATGGTAACGATTTCCAGCGGCGCCTGCTGCGCCATGTGCGCAGCAAAGTCCTGCCAATCCAGCCCGCGATCATGCCCACCGACCAACAAGGCGACACGCCGCTGCGCAAAGCAGGCAAGTGCAGCCAACGACGCATGCGGCGTGGTGCTGATCGAATCGTTGACGTAACTGATGCCGTCCACGCTGCCAAGCAACTGCAGCCGGTTGGGCAACGGACGAAAGCTCAGCGCCGCTGGCGCCAACGCCGCGGAATCCAGGCCCAGCGCCTCGATCGCGGCCAGCACCGCGCAAAGATTGCGGCGATTGTGCTCGCCAGGCAGCGGCACGTTGGCCGTATCGAAGATGGCCCGCTCGCCGCGATACACCACATCGCCGCGCAGATGCCAGCCATCGGCATGATTGAACCAGCGCACTTCGCTCTCGGGCAGCTGCAACCCGCGCAACAGCGGGTCGGCCGCGTTGAGCAAGGCGATCCGCGGGCGGCCTTCGGTCACCAGCGACAACTTGTCGCGCACATAACGCGCCTCGTCGCCATGCCAGTCAAGATGTTCGGGAAACAGGTTCAAGACCAGTGCCAGTTGCGGGCGGGCGCCACTGCGCCCGACCTCGCCGGTCTGGTAGCTGGACAACTCGATCGCCCAGTACGCAGGCGGCGGTTGCGGTGCCAGCACTTCCAGCAACGGTTGGCCGATGTTGCCGACCAGGGCGGTGCGATGCCCGGCGCTGCGCAACAGGTGCGCCAGCAAAGCAGTAGTGGTGCTCTTGCCCTTGGTGCCGGTCACGCAGATGGCGCCTGGCACGCCACCGTCGGCCTGCGCATGTTCGGCAAACCACAGCGCGGTGCCGCCGATGAACTGCGTGCCGTGCGCGGCAGCGGCAGTCAGCGCTTCGGCGCGATACGGGCTGATGCCCGGTGACTTCACCACAACCTCGAAGCGGCCCAACGCCTGCGCGCTGGCGTCGGTTTCCACCTGCAGCGCCGCGTCGGCCAATGCATCCAGCTCGCGCGCTTCTTCGGTGTTGCAAAAGACGGTCAGCGGTTGCGTGGGTAATGCGCTACGCAGCGCACGATAGGCAGCGCGCCCCTCGCGCCCCCACCCCCATAACGCAACCGCCCTGCCCTCAAGTTGCGAAATTCGCACGCACGCGCTCCCACAGCGCCGAGGGAATCCGGTGCTCGCCATCGATGGCCATCAGCGGCGCGACCTGCAGATCCTGGGTGTCCAGCTGCGGCTGGATCTCGCGGATGAAACGCTTGACCAACGCGTCTTCCTTCCACTCCGCGCGCGTTGCCAGCAGCGCCATCGCCGCACGCGACTCACGGCCTTCGCCCACGCATTCGAACGGCTTGTGGTCCTGAAATTCCAGCAGCGCATCGTAGCCGCCAGCCTGGCTGGCATCGTCGAGCAGATTGCGCCCGAAGATCTTGACCAGACGCGTCTTGGGCATGAACGGCGCCAGCGCCAGGAACACGAAATGGCACTTGGGGCACACGCCGCACCAGCGGTGCACCGGGCGCTCGCCCATGATGTGGAAGTTGCGGTTGCAGCTGGAAAAATGCGCGTCGTAGTGATCGGTCTTGGCAAACTGCCGCGCCACCGCCAGCTCCGACAGCGGCCGCAGCAGCGAGTAATAACGCAGATCAGCCGCCACATGGCGCTGCACGTACTCGCCAAAGGCCTGCTCGAACGCCCAGCCCTTGGACCACTGGTGATTGACCTCGCCGGTGCCGGGAATCTGGCTGCCGTAGCTGGCCGAGCGTTCGTTGGAGAACACCACCTGATCCACGCCGGTCAGCAGCGCGGACAACACCAGGATGGCCGAGTTCACTGCCGTCACCGGAATATGTCCGTTCCACGCACCCTGGCGGTTGAGCTCGAACAACTCCGGTGCCAGCACGCGGCCGATGTTGAGCACCGGCAGGCCAGTGCGCTCGGCACAGGCCCGGATCAGTTGCGAGCCGCCGATCCAGCTGACGGTCTGCGCGATGCCGGCGTGCCGCAACGCTTCGATGCTGACCAGCGAATCCTTGCCGCCGCCGATGGCGACCAATGCATGCTCGCGCAAGCCCAACGCAGGCGCCTGTGCAGCTGCCGGCGCAGCCACCGGAAAGTTGATCTTGCCGTGCAGGTTCAAGCCATTGCGGTAGGCGAATTCGCCCAGGCCGTGCAGATAGACGCTTTCCACCAGCGCGGCGGTGTCGGCATCGATTCCGTAGTCGTCGATGGCAATGGTCGGCGGCACCGCTGCCTTGTAGTAACTCGCACCGGCGATGAGGTGCAGCAACCGCAAGGCCTGTTGCACGGCAACGGCACGCGCGCCGTCCAGCACAAACGGGGCGCCGGGCACGGCAACGGTTTCCACCAGTTCCGGACCCTGGTCGAAGGCATACACCAGCGTCGCCACGCCGGTTTGCGCGTCGAGTGCGCAACGCACGAAGCGGAAGGTGGAGATCTGGTGTTTGTCGAAAGCGCTCATGGACTACCTGCAAGAACCCGTTGCCGACGCAGATAGCGTCGGCACAGGGCATATTCAATCATGGAAAACGGCACCGCGGCCCACAGCAGAGGCAGGCAGCCGATGACGAACAACAGCAACATCACTTGCGAGCCAATCACCCGTGCATCGCCAGTGACTGCTAACGCCACCAGCAGATACAGCAGCAACGCCGGCAGATAGCTGAGCGCGCTCAATACCACCGTACGCAGTGCCATACCCCCGGCATGCTGCGCGGGCGCTCGCGTATCGCGCCGACGCTGCCAAAACGCTGCGCCAAATGCGCCGACGCCCGACGCCGCCAGCGCCGGCAGCACCCACTTCAGGCTATCGGTCCATGGCATGCGCAGGCCAGCCATGTCGATGGCAGTGGAAAACACCATCGCCACGCCACCGGCCAGCGTGCTGAGCACAACGAACTCAGCCAGCGGGCGCATCGATCACCTCTTCGCGCGGCAGCTCCCGCTGGTTGTAGGTACTGGCCATCGAATAGCCGTACGCGCCGGCATCGGCCACCAGCACCACATCGCCTGGAGCGGTGCTGGACGGCAGACGGCGGCGCTTGCCGAACACGTCCGACGACTCGCAGATCGGGCCGACGATATCGAATGCGCCATCGGCAGCCGTATCGAGGCGGCTGAGGTTTTCGATGTCGTGCCAGGCATCGTACAGCGCCGGGCGGATCAAGGTGTTCATGCCCGCATCCAGGCCCACCCGCTGCACGCCATCCTTCTCGATCACCTGGGTGACGCCGGCCAGCAATACGCCGGCCTCGGCCACCAGATAACGGCCCGGCTCGATCGCCAGGCGGTAGCCCGGATGCACGGCCTTGACCTCGGCCAGGCCCTTGGCCCACACCTCCAGATCAAACGGCTCGTCCTCGGCGCTGTACGGAATCGGCAGGCCGCCGCCAATGTCGATGGTTTCCACCGTGCCGATGCGGCGCGCGAAGCCGGCCAGTTCGTCGTACATCATGCGCCAGTGTTCGCCGGTCTCCACACCACTGCCCAGGTGCGCATGCACACCAGTGATGGTGACTTCCAACGTGCGCGCCGCTTCAACGAACTCATCCACGCGCGTGGACGACAGGCCGAACTTGGATGCCTTGCCGCCGGTATTGACCTTCTCGTGATGGCCATCGCCATGCCCCAGGTCGATACGCAGCCAGACGTTGCGGCCACGGAACACCTCCGGCCAGTTGCGCAGTGCCTCGACGTTGTCCACGGTGACCGTCACGCCCAGCGCAAACGCGGCCTCGTATTCGGCCTTGGGCGCAAAGCTCGGGGTGAACAGCACGCGACGCGGCGACAGCTCCGGCAGTGTCTGGAACACACGACGCAATTCGCCATGCGAGACGCATTCCAGCCCGAAACCGGCCTGCTCCAGCGCCATCAGGATCGCCGGATGCGCGTTGGCCTTGATCGCGTAATAGCGTTGATCCACCGCCGCGATCTGCGCCAATGCATGCGCACGCGCGCGCACGGTGGGCAGGTGGTACGCGTAACGCGGCGTGCCGGCCTTGGCCAGCGACAGCAGATGCGCGCGCTCAGCATGCCACCACGGCGTGGGACGCGGACGTACCGAGCCGATGATCTCGCGCCAGCGCGGCCCGAACACCTCGCCTTCGCTCACCGGCATCGCGCCACTGTCGATCAACTCGCCATGCAGGATCGGCAACAAGCCGTCGGCATCGGCTTCGTCGATGACGAAGGTCAGGTTCAAGTCGTTGGACGACTGCGAGATCATGTGCACGCGTTCCTGACCGAACGTGGCCCACACGTCCGACAGTTTGTGCAGCAACGAGCGCATGCCGCGCCCGACCAGGGTGATCGCCGCGCAAGGAACAATGATCTTGACCTTGCAGATCTGCGACAGATCGGCCGACAGCGCCGCCAGCACATCGGTGTTGACCAGGTTCTCGCTCGGGTCCAGCGACACGGTGACGTTGGTTTCGGCCGAGCCGATCAGGTCCACCGACAACCCGTGCTTCTTGAACAAGGTAAACACGTCGGCCAGAAAGCCCACCTGTTGCCACATGCCGATGCCTTCCATCGACACCAGCACGATTCCGTTGCGACGGCTGATCGCCTTGACGCCCAGCACCGGCTCGGCATTGCCGTCGATGCTGGTGCCGCGCAGATCCGGGCGCTCGGTATCCAGGATCGCCATCGGCACGCCGGAATCGCGGCATGGCTTGATCGAGCGTGGATGCAGCACCTTGGCGCCGGTAGTGGCGATTTCCTGCGCTTCGTAATAGTCCAGGCGGGTCAGCAAGCGCGCGTCCGGCACCTCCTTTGGATTTGCGCTGAACATGCCGGGCACGTCGGTCCAGATTTCCACCCGGCTGGCGCCGAGCAGCGCACCGAAATACGCCGCCGAAGTATCCGAGCCGCCGCGGCCCAGGATGGCCGTACCACCATCGGCGTGCCGCGAAATGAAACCCTGGGTGATCAGCAAGCGCGTGGGCTGCGCATCGAAGCGCGTGCGCCAGTCCGCGTCGGACTGCCACTGGCACGACACCGACAAACGCTTGGACCACTCGCTCTGATTGGGCTGCGGCGGCAACGCCGACAGCCACTGCCGCGCGTCCAGCCAGCCCATATCCAGGCCACTGGCATGCAGATAGGCCGCACCGATGGTGGACGACAGCAATTCGCCCTGCCCCAGCACCTCGGCCTGCCAATCGAGAGTGCGCGTGGCAGCGCGCGCATCGGCAACCAGCGCGTGCAACGCGGCCAGCCGCTCGCCGATGACCGCATCGGCATCGAGCTCGAGCTCGGCCAGAAACTCGCGATGGCGTTGCTCCAACGCTGCCACGCGCTGTGCGCTATCGGCAGCGCCATCGGCGATAGCGGTGAGTTCGTTGGTTACGCCCGAAAGCGCAGACACCACTACCAGCACGCGGCCGCCGGTTTCGTTCGCCCGTTTGCTCGCCAGTTTTCCAATCGTGTCCCAGCGATGACGACGCGACACCGAGGTGCCGCCGAACTTGAGGACGATCCAACGATCGGTAGAGTGGGGAGCTGACATGGAGTAGGCGTTTATGATGGGGGAAGAAGCCGGGATGCCGGGCGGAACCTCCGATTCTACTGCCAATGACGCGCATCTGACCCCGCGTGCGGTCGCACTCCGCAGCGCCGCTCCTCATCGCGGCAACGGTTTGCGCTGCAACCATCCGCACGATTCCTAGCACCGAGATCGCACCACGCATGAGCAAGCACCGCTACCTGCAACTGGATGTTTTCGCCAGCCGCACCGGCTCCGGCAACCCGCTGGGCGTGGTGTTCGACGCAGGCGCGTTGTCGGCCGAGCAGATGCAGCAGATCGCCGCATGGCTGAACCTGTCGGAGACCATCTTTTTTGTGCCGGTCAGCGCGCCGGATGCCGACTATCACATCCGCATCTTCACCCCGCGTGCGGAGCTGCCATTTGCCGGCCACCCCAGTGTCGGCGCGGCGTGGGTCGCGGCAACCCATGGACTGACCGGCTACAAGGCCGAGGGCCGGCTACACCAGCAATGCGCGGCCGGCGTATTGCCGGTGGACGTGTTCGACCGCCACGGCGCATTGCAGGTGCGGCTGCGAGCGCCACGTGCACGCGTCATCGCAACTGGCGACACCCATGCGGCGGCATTGCAGGGAGCCTGCGCCGGATTGCGCGTGGCAGCGCACCCGGCGGCACTCTGGAACAACGGCCCGAACTGGTGGCTGCTGGAACTCGCCGATGCCGCAGCGGTGCGCCAGGCAACGCCGGATCTTGCTGCGATTACCCGCCTGACCCAGGCCAGCGCCGCTACCGGGCTGGCGGTCTACGCCCCTGTGCAGGACGGCGACGCAGATCTGGTGGTGCGCGCGTTCTGCCCTGGCGACGGCGTTCCAGAGGACCCGGTGACCGGTAGCGCCAATGCCTGCATCGCCGCGCGCCTGCACGAAGAAAACCGCCTGCCGGGCGCGGCATCGCGTTATGTCGCCAGCCAGGGCCGCGAGGTCGGCCGCGATGGCCGCATCCATGTGGAAGTGGATGACGCAGGCGAGGTGTGGATTGGCGGAACGACGCTGCAGGTGATCGACGGCCGCATCGATTGGTAAGCTGCCGCGCCCTGTTCGCGGATCCGCCACCATGACCACCCGCCGTTTCCTGCAACTGGATGTGTTCTCCGCCCACCCCGGCAGCGGCAATCCGCTGGCGGTGGTGTTGGATGCGCAGGGGCTGGACGATGAGGCGATGCAGGCGATCGCCCGCTGGACCAAGTTGCCGGAAACAACCTTTGTCTTTCCTGCAGCCGATGCCCACAGCAGCTACCGGTTGCGGATGTTTTCGCCGCAAAAAGAGGTCCCCTTCGCCGGCCACCCGAGCGTGGGCACAGCGCATGCGGTGCTCGACGCCGGCCTGGCCGCGCCAGACGACGGCCTGCTGGTGCAGGACGGCATTGCCGGGCAATTGCCGCTGCGCGTGGAGCAGATCGATGGGCACCGCAGCATCGCCATCCGCACGCCGCGCGCGCGCGTTGCCGAACAGGTGGAAGCCGACGACCTGCGCCTGCGCGATGCGCTGCACGGCTGGTCGCTCGGCACGCTGCCGCCCGCGTTGATGGATGGCGGCCGCACGTGGTGGGTGGTGGAATTGGCCAGCGAAGCGGCATTGCGCAGTCTGCAGCCGAGCTGGGATGCGATCGCCGCGCTGGCCGAATCCACCGGCAGCATGGGCGTCTTCGCCTACGCGCGTGCCGCCACCGGCGGCAGCTACGATCTGGCAGTGCGTGCGTTTGTCGGCAATGGCCGGCGTTTCGAAGATGCGGCATCCGGCGCCGCCAATGCCGTGCTTGCGGCCTGGCTGGACAGCCGCCACGCACTGCCGGGCAAGGACCGGCGTTACGTGGTCAGCCAGGGCCGCGAGATCGGCTTCGACGCCTTGTTGGAGCTGCGCATCGACAGCAACGGTGACGTATGGTCGGGCGGCCAGGTGCAGACCGTGATTCGCGGGACCTTGGACTGGGGCTAAGCGCTGTGTGCTGCAGCGTCACTGTCTCCGCCAAGCCTCATCCGGGTGGTCTTAAGGGCAAACCCAGCTAAATTCTGCTGCGCCGGAAGCTCGGTCGAGCACCATCCAACGCACGGCGCATGCGCTTGGCAGTTGAATCCAGAAATGTTGGCAATCTTTCGCATGTGACGTGCCAGCAGCACTCCCCGCATGACGCTCGCTCACTGCATGGGTGCTCACACGAAAAAACGCTGCGGTCTCCCGCAGCGTTTTTTTTTCCAAACAGCCCAGATATGGTCAATCAGTCAGGGCGTACGTCCACGCGCACACGGATCCGGTCTCCCGGGTTGTAATCGCTGCGCGTGTGATAGGTGCGCCCCGCATATTCGTACGTTACGTCGTAGCCATCCACACGCTCGCGCGTGGTGCGGTATGACACAGGTTCGCAAACGCTGACGTTGCCCTGGTAGGTGCGGTGGTTGGCCTCGTAGATCGAGCGGCCAGCCGCCACGCCAGCCATGGTGCCGACGGCGGTGCCGACCAGACGGCCGTTACCACCACCAACCTGACTACCGAGCACCGCACCGGCGATACCGCCGATGACGCTGGCAACACCGCGGTTGGACGCATTGGGTGAGCCATAACTGCCACCATCGCGGTAGTAGCCATCATTGCTGGTGTAGTAGCCGTCTGACGGACGGTTGTAGCAGCGTTCGCTACTGCCGCGTTCGTTGTAGGAATCGGACACGATGATCGGGTCCACGCGCACCACGCGTGCGTATTCGTAACGACCGTCCTCGTAGCTACCACGCGCATTGTCGCGGTAGCCGCTGTCATAGCGCTGCGCCGTTGCATTGCCCGCCACGGCCAGACCCATCACCAGAGCACCAAGCACAAGAGTTTTCATTGCGGCAGCTTCACAGGGAGGACACGCAGCCGATGCGTGTGCTTGTTGCGGTGAAACCGCCCTGAACCGAACAGGCGATAAAAAGGCCTATTCAGGTTTCCGCCAGCTGCGTGCGCCGGCATGCTCCGCCGACGCTCGCGGTCTGGACGCCGATCAGTTGGAGAATTCGCTTTCCAGGCTGATTGGCACAGCGCTCAGTGCCTTGGAAACCGGGCAATTCTTCTTGGCGGTGTCGGCCAGCTCGCGGAACTTGGCTTCATCGATACCCGGCACCACAGCCTTGAGCTTCAGACGGATTTGCGACAGCTGCGGGCCGCCTTCCATCGACAGGTCGACATCTGCACGGGTATCCAGCGAGGTCGGTGGAAAACCGGCTTCGGTCAGCTGCGCCGATAGCGCCATGGTGAAACACCCCGCGTGCGCGGCAGCGATGAGTTCTTCCGGATTGGTGCCCTTCTCGTCGCCGAAGCGGCTGCTGAAGGCATAGCGGGTGTTGTCCATCAAGCCGCTTTGCGGCGTGCTGAGCTGACCCTTGCCGGTCTTGAGGTCGCCTTCCCAGTGAGCGGTGGCGTGACGCGAAATACCCATTGCGATCTCCTGCGATTGAAAGGGACCGTCACCTTAGGCGAGCGGGTGTTAGGGCTTGGTGCTTGTTGCCGGGACGTTCGCAGATGGACGACGCCACGGTGGGGATTCGGGATTCGGGATTCGGGATTCGAAAGAGCGTGCGCTCACCGTATGCATTTAGTCACGCAGCAACTGCAGGTTGACGGCGACTCGGGAGCAGTGACGAGCAGCGGTAGCGACATGCATCGCGACGGAGGCGCTGCCTCGGTGCGGTGGAGTCCGATTCGGAGTACTGGCTGCGCGCAGCTGGTGGCTGGGTAGCGATGCTGACAGGCGCCTATGCTCAGACCCGGCATTGCGCACTGATACGTGCCTGCGTTTGGCAGAAAGACGGGCGCTGCGACGGCTGTCGCTGCGCCCGGTATTCGGCGGATCTTCCGCACGCACTGCGTTCGCGCGGTGCGTGCACGCGCAATGCGGGCAATCAGCCCAGCAGGGTTTCCAGCACGGCCATGCGTACGGCGACGCCGTTGGCGACCTGACGCAGCACGCACGATTGCGCGCCATCGGCAACCTCGTCAGTGATTTCCACGCCGCGGTTGATCGGGCCAGGATGCAGGACCGCAGCATCGCGACCGGCGCGCGCCAGACGCTCGCGGGTCAGCCCGTAGTCGCTGTGATATTGCTCCAACGACGGCACGAGGCCTTCTTCCATGCGCTCGCGTTGCAGGCGCAGCATCATCAGGGCATCGGCACCTTCGAGCATGGCGTCGAAATCCTGGCCGACCACGCAGCCGTCCAGCATGTCGTCATCGGGCAAGAGGCTGGCCGGGCCGCAGACGCGGATCTCGCCAGCGCCCAGCGTGCGCAGCGCATGCAGGTCCGAGCGCGCCACGCGCGAGTGCTTCACGTCGCCAACGATCACGACCTTGAGCTTGGAAAAATCAGTGCCCTTGGCCTGGCGCAGGGTCAGCATGTCGAGCAAGCCCTGAGTGGGATGCGCGCTGCGACCGTCGCCGGCATTGATCAACGCGGTGCCCTCGCCTGCGGCCGCAGCCAGCGCTTCCACCGCGCCGTCATCCGGGTGGCGCACGACAAACCCACGCACACCCATCGCTTCGAGATTCTTCAAGGTGTCACGCGCAGTTTCGCCCTTGCGCGTGGAGGAAGTGGACGCGTCGAAATTAAGCACGTCCGCGCCCAGTCGCTGCGCGGCCAGATGGAACGAGCTGCGCGTGCGCGTGGAGGGTTCAAAGAACAGCGTGCACACCGCAGTGCCCGCCAGCACGCTACGCTTGCCGACGCGGCCGACCGCGGCATCGCGGATCTGGCCGGCACGGTCGAGCAGTTGCAGCAGCGTGGCGCGCGGCAGTCCTTCCAGGGTGAGGAGGTGACGCAGGCGTCCGTCCGAATCGAGTTGCATGGTGGTCATCGCAGGTCGGGAATCAAGGGAGAAGAGTGGCTTGGTCGGGCGCGGCCAACCAGCGTTCGACGATCACCGCTGCCGCCATGGCGTCCAGCGCGTCGGCGTCGCGGCGGCGCTTGCTTCCATCGGCGCGTTCGCGCGCGAACCGCTGTGCGGCTTCGACCGAACTGGAGCGCTCGTCGATCAGCACGACCGGCAGCGCATAGCGCGCGCGCAGTTCGCGGGCGAACGCATGCGCACGTTTGCGTGCGGGTTGGTCCTTGTCGTCCAGGGTGAGCGGGTCGCCGACCACCAGGCCGTTGGGTCGCCATTCCTTGTGCACCCGATCCAGCGCGACCCAGTCCGGGCCGTTGGCATGCACATTGATGACGGCGACTGCACGCGCACCGGCGCCCAGTGCGGTACCGACCGCCACGCCGATCCGGCGCGACCCCACATCGAAGCCCAGCACCGTTCCATCGGGGCGGATTGCCGCCTCAGGCATGCCCGGAATAGTCCGTGAGCCGGAACAGGTCCACACCGATACGCCCGGCCGCGGCCTGCCAGCGATCTTCCAGCGCAGTGGCGAACAGCACGCTAACGTCCGACGGCGCGGTCAGCCAGCTGTTCTCGCCCAGTTCGAATTCCAGTTGGCCTGCACCCCAGCCCGCACAGCCCAGCGCCACCAGCGCATGGGGTGGGCCTTCGCCGGCCGCCATGGCTTCGAGGATGTCGCGCGAAGTGGTCAGGAATACGCCCTGCCCCACTTCCAGGCTGGAATCCCATTCGCGCGCATCGTCGTGGATGACGAAACCGCGCTCCGGGTGCACCGGCCCCCCGCTGAGCACGATCTGCTCGCGCAGCTGCTCATCGTCGGTATCGATCCCCATCTGCGACAGCACTTCGCCCAGCGTGTACTCGGACGGCCGGTTGACCAGCACGCCCATCGCGCCATTTTCGTCGTGCTGGCAGATCAGCGCCACGCTACGCGAAAAGGTGGGATCGGACAGCGCCGGGAGCGCGATCAGCAGTTGGTTGGCCAGAGGCGTGGGCAAAACAGACATGGCCGCATTCTAGCCGTTCGTTCCGTCGCGCGCAGAGCCGCTGCCATACTTGGCACTTGCGACGAACATGGACCGTGAATGCAAACGACCTCGCCCCACACTCCGAGCCCCGCAGAGACGCCCCTGCCGCGGCAGACCCGCGCGTTCATCGTGCTGGTGGCACTTTTGCAGGGCGCGCTGCTGTATGCCGCCGAATGGGGCAGCACCCACGCGAGCGGGCCGCTGGCAGCACTGGGGCCGCGGGTGTGCTGGTACACGCTGGTGCTCGCCGTGCCCAGCATGCTGCTGCTGAGCGTGCAGCACCTGCATGACCGCCGCCTGTGGCAGCACGTTGCTGTGGTCAGTGCCGTTTTCGCCACATTGGCTGGCTGGGCGGCCTGGAGCGCTACAGGTGCACCCGGCCTGGAAAGCCACAAACTACTGACTCCGTTCGGGCTGAGCATGGCGGCCGGGCTGTTTGTCGCGTTGCCGTGGCTGCAACATCGCCAGCAGCACGGTCGTTGGCGTGCGGCATACACCGCACTCTTTGAACATGCATGGCAAAACGCGCTGACCCTGGCGCTTGCCCTAGTGTTTGTGGGCGTGTGCTGGGCGGTATTGTCGCTGTGGGCCGAGTTATTTGCGCTGGTGAAGATCACCTTCTTCCGCAGCCTGTTCCACGAAGACCCCTTCATCTATCTGGCCACTGGCACCATGGCCGGCCTTGGCATCCTGATCGGGCGCACCCAGCATCGCGCGGTGCAGGTGATGCGGCAGATCCTGTTTGCGATCTGCACCGGCCTGTTGCCGCTGCTGGCCTGCATCGCGCTGCTGTTTGCGCTCACCTTGCCCCTGACCGGCCTGCAGGCGTTGTGGCAGACGCGCTCGGCCGCGGCCATCCTGTTATGCATGGTGTTCGCGCTGGTGCTGTTCGCCAATGCGGTCTATCAGGACGGCCGCGCACAGCCACCCTACCCGCGCTGGCTGCGTCGCGTGGTCGAGGCCGGTTTGCTGACCCTGCCGCTGTATGCCGGCTTGGCCGCGTACGCGGTGGCCCTGCGCGTGGCCCAATACGGCTGGACCGGGGAGCGTTTCTGGGGAGCTACGCTGACCCTCGCGGCAGTAGCCTATGCGTTAGGCTACGCAGCTGCGGTGCTGCGTCCGCAACCCGGACGCTGGCTGGGCCATCTGGCCAGCAGCAATATCGCGTTGTCGTGGTTGGTGATCGCATTGGCAGTGTTAGTCAATACGCCATTGCTGGACCCGTACCGCATCGTGGTCGATAGCCAGACAAAGCAGCTGCTTGCGCGCACAGGCACAGTGAATCCGGATGCCGAGCGGGAGGACCTGGAATTCCTGCGCTTCGACAACGGCCGGCGCGGCTACCAGGCACTGCAAGCGCTGCGCACCACACCGGCCTTTGCCAACGATGCCAAGCGCAGCAAACGACTCGATCAGGTGCTGGCACGGCAGCAGCGCTGGGAGCTGGAAGCCGCGCCAGAGAACTTGCGCCGCACGCGCATCAGTGACCCAGATGCACTGCGCGCGCATCTGGCCATTGCGACCGGCAGCCAGGCTCCAGACCCGGACTGGTGGCAGGCGCTGGCACAGGGCAAACTCGACGCTGACGTCTGCCTGCAGCCCGATCGCGAATGCATTGTCAGCAGCCAGGACATCGATGGCGATGGCCAGAACGACGCGCTGCTGTGCGATATTTCGGATCGCTTTGGCATTCGCTGTTTTCTGTACACGCGTGATGCACAAGGGTGGTATGAAGTGGACACGCTAGATAGCCTCCCCGAACGCAAGCAGGATCAGGAAGCGCTGCGCGAGGCGGTGCGTCAGGGCCGTCTGACCACCCACCAGCGACGCTGGCCGGATTTGCAGTTTCCCGGTGCAGAGCGGATGCGCATTGCGCCGTCGGCGAATGCACGCACACGGGAGCAGAAGCCATGAGCGGCTACTGCAGCATCGCACCCGGCCACCCGGTGCACGGGCATTACCACGACCACGAGTATGGATTCCCGCAGCGCGAAGAAGGCGAACTTTTCGAGCGCCTGGTGCTGGAAATCAATCAGGCAGGCCTGAGCTGGGAAACCATCCTGCGCAAACGCAGCAATTTCCAGCAGGCCTACGATGGGTTCGACGTCGATACCGTCGCGGCCTATGGCGAGCCTGACGTTGCGCGCTTGATGAGCGACGCGGGCATCATCCGCAATCGGCTGAAAATCCTGGCCGCCATCCACAATGCGCAGGTCATCCAGACCTTGCGTCGTTCGCATGGCAGTTTTGCGCAATGGCTGGATGCCCAGCATCCGCTCGAAAAGCCGGCCTGGGTCAAATTGTTCAAGAAGACCTTCCGCTTCACCGGCGGCGAAATCACCGGCGAATTCCTGATGAGCCTGGGTTACCTGCCAGGTGCACATCACGCACAATGCCCGGTGTTCAAACGCATCGCCACACTCAAACCAGCCTGGATGCAGGCAGCATGAGCACACCGATGTTCATGCCTGGAGGCACGCACGCTTTCGGTGTGGCGCCATCGCTTGCCTCGGCGCGCAGGCGTCACGGCTATCTGCTCGTACTGGCCGCCCAGGCTGGGCTGATATTGCAGTCACAGGCGTCCGCGCCATCCGCGGGGACGGTGTCGCAGGTGCTCGACCAATTGCGGCGCGAAATTGCCGCCAAGCCTGCCACCAATCCCGTCCCGATCGAGACCGTGCTGCAGCGCCATGCCGACACCACCGGGTTGAGCTTCGATATGTCAAGGCTGGACGACACCGACGATACCGAAGCAACCCCGGCCGTGCCGCCGCCAGGGGTCACGGAGGCAGAGTGGTCGGCACTACAGGCTTACCGCGCCACCAGCGCGAGTGCAGAGAACGACATCGCCGAAAACGGCTACCACCATTACATGTTGGTCGACCTGGACGACGATGGTCAGCGCGATCTGATAGACGATGCGTATGTCGGCGGCACCGGGCTGTTCAACACCATTTCCGTGCTGCACTTCGACCGTACCCAAGGCTTTCTCCCGCTAGCGGCCAATGCGGTCGACGCCGACAGCACACCGGGCAGCTTCAGCATCAATGGTCGCGGCGGCGATCAGGCCTTGTACTGGCTGCGCATCGATGGCAAAAGCTACGCGGCCTACCGCGATGGCGATTATTTCCAGGACACGGTGACCGTATCGCGTCCATTGCCCTCGCCCGGCGAGCCTGTGGACACGCAGGTGCTGCAGGTACGCTATCGCTACCAGCACACGCTTGCGCCACCATCGCACGACGCGGCCAGCGCAACACCCGAAGAACAACAGGCATCGCATTGGCTGGCGCAACACCCTCAACTGCAGGCAGCCATGGACCGTCAGCTGCAGCAGCTTGCATTTGCGCCGGATGGAACCCAGCGCGCACCGGACCCGGCCGCACGCTGCCCCGTGCAGACCAGTGGCGATCCCGACGAGGCCGATCAATGGCCCTGGCACGGTGCAGGCCACTACAGCTTCGATTATGTCGCCGACCTTCGTGTACGCCACGGCCAAGCCTGCTATAGCGCCAGCATCGTGTTCTTTCGCAGCAGCTTTCTGACCGCTCCGGACGGATGTTGCGCGCTGTGGCTGTTCGATGCTCCCGGCAATCAGGTCACCACCCTGCCGCTGCGCTCAAGACGCGAACGATCCGGCGTGGCGTTGGTGGCTGCGGTTGCGCGTCCGGAATAGCCGCCGTGCATTGCCGCAGCTGGCAGCAACCTCAGCCAGCGCGGACCCTAGGCTTGCCGTGCAGCCGTCTCGAAACGCAGCGCCTGCGTCCGCTCTCCGCAGCCTGATCAAGGTTCGATCCAGCACCACTGCTGATTGCATCCTGGTAGTCGACGTCGCCTTGGCGCAGCTTGCACGAGGCTTGAACACCGAAGCCGGCATGGTCGCGCCATGGCTATTCGCATCGGCATTTCCGGCTGGCGCTATGCGCGCTGGCGCGGCACGTTCTATCCCACCGGCCTGGCGCAACGGCGCGAGCTCGAATACGCGGCGCGCTGTTTTCCCAGTGTAGAAATCAACGGCTCGTTCTATTCGCTACAGCGCCCGGAAAGTTTTCAGAACTGGCATGACGCAACACCGGATGACTTCGTCTTTTCGGTCAAGGGGCCGCGCTTCATCACCCACATGAAGCGCCTGCGTGATTGCGAACAGGCCCTGGCGAATTTCTTCGCGTCCGGCGTCTTGCGACTGGGGCCCAAACTGGGCCCCATCCTGTGGCAGCTGCCACCCACGCTGCGCTTTGATGCCGAGTTGCTGGATGCGTTCTTGGGAAGCCTGCCAGGCGATAGCGAAGCTGCATTGGCCCTGGCACGCAAGCGCGACACAGCGCTGCTCCATGGGCGCAGCGCACTTGCGATCGACAAAGCGCGGACGATCCGGCATGCGCTGGAAGTGCGCCACGCAAGTTTCATGGACCCGGCCTGCCTGCGTCTGCTACGCCGCCACAAGGTGGCCGTCGTGGTCGCCGATACCGCGGGCAAGTTCCCTTACCTGGAAGATGTCAGCGCCGATTTCGTCTATCTGCGCTTGCATGGGGATGCGCAGCTTTACGCAAGCGGCTATAGCGACACCGCGCTGGATCGCTGGGCCGCCCGCATCGATGCCTGGGCACACGGCGGCGAACCGGACGATGCGGCCCGCGTCGGTGCACGCGCGGTGAAACGTGCCAAACGCGATGTTTACTGCTATTTCGACAACGACATGAAAGTCCATGCGCCCTTCGACGCACGCGGGCTGATGCAACGCTTGAACTTGCCCACCGATTGCCCTGCGCGCGACGACGTTACCTGACAGGGTCACACGCCCATATAACGATGCGGGCGGTGGTTGAACATCAGGACCAGGCTCAGCATCAGCGCACCCAATGCCGAATACAGCACCTTGTCCGGCGTCAGCACGAAGAAGGCGACCAGCATCAGCATCGCATCGAAGCTCATCTGCACCTTGCCTGCACTCCAACCGCGTTCGCGTTGCAGATACACCGCCAGGATACCGATGCCGCCCAGGCTGCCGCGGTGGCGGATAAAGAACAGGATGCCCAGCCCGGCCAGCGCACCGCCGACGATGGCCGCAAACGCGGTGCTCATGTGCGCGTAATCGGCCCAGCGCGGCAGCAGGTCGGTCAATGCACCGCAGGCACCGACCGCGGCGAAGGTCTTCAGGGTGAACTCCCAGCCCATGCGGCGCACGCTCAGCCAGTAGAACGGCAGATTGACCAGCACGAACACCACGCCAAAATTCCAGTGCAACGCGTAGTGCAGCAGGAAGGCGACGCCGGCCATGCCGCCAATCATCAGCCCGCCCTTGGCGAAGATCGCCAAGCCCAGGGAGGCCACCAGCGTGGCCAGCACCATGCCCTGCACGTCCTCGGCCACCGAATGGTGATACGCGTGGTCGTCAGCCGTGGTCCCTGCCGAATCCGGCGGTGGCGTCAGCCGCCCGGAGGTCACCACGGTGCCGTCGTCGGGCAACGGTTCTTGCTCCGGACGGAGGTCGGAATCGGGAAGGCTCACGGGTCTGGGCACTGCAGTGGGGTGCGATATTAGACACTATCGGCCGCCCTGGTTACATCTGAAACAGCGGCGATGTCTCCGTACGAAACGCGCGCCGTGACCCATCCAGAGCAACCGCGGCCACCAAAGGCGCCAATACCAGGCGCCGTATCGATCACCGTTGCAAACGACCGCACCGGCGCCGGCCGTAAACCGCGCGGACATTGCGGCAGTGGACCGCGTTACCGAACCTCGGCGATCTCCACGCCATCCAGCCCCTGCGACAAGGTCTTGGCATCGCCGCCTTGCGAAAGCTTGATGCGTAGGCGCACCTCGTTCTGCGAGTCGGCGTAGCGCAGCGCGTCTTCGTAACTGATTTCGCCGGCCTGATACAACTCGAACAAGCTCTGATCGAAGGTGCGCATGCCCAGGTTGGTGGACTCCTTCATGATCTCCTTGAGCTTGTGGATCTCGCCGTCGCGGATGTAGTCCTGCACCAGCGGCGTGCCCAGCATGATTTCCATCGCCACGCGGCGGCCGCGGCCATCGGGGGTCGGGATCAGCTGCTGCGCCACCACGCCCTTGAGGTTCAGCGACAGGTCCATCAGCAGCTGGTTGCGGCGATCTTCCGGAAAGAAGTTGATGATGCGGTCCATCGCCTGGTTGGCGTTGTTGGCATGCAGCGTGCACAGCACCAGGTGGCCGGTTTCAGCGAAGGCGATCGCGTGATCCATGCCTTCGCGGGTGCGCACCTCGCCGATCATGATCACGTCCGGCGCCTGGCGCAGGGTGTTCTTCAGCGCGTTCTCCCAACTGTCGGTATCGATGCCGACCTCGCGCTGGGTGATGATGCAGCCTTCGTGCTTGTGCACGAATTCGATCGGGTCTTCGATGGTGATGATGTGCCCGGTGGAATTCTGGTTGCGATAGCCGATCATCGCCGCCAGCGAGGTGGACTTACCGGTGCCGGTGGCGCCGACGAAGATGATGATGCCGCGCTTGGTCATCGCCAGGGTCTTGATCACCGGCGGCAGGCTCAGCTCTTCCACGGTGGGAATGCGCGTCTCGATCCGGCGCAGCACCATGCCGACCTGGTTGCGCTGGTAGAAACAGCTGACACGGAAACGCCCGACCCCGGACACGCCGATGGCAAAATTGCACTCGTGGGTCTTTTCGAACTCCTCGCGCTGCGAGGGCGTCATCACGTTCAACACCAGGTCGCGGCTCTGCTGCGCGGTCAACGGCGTCTGCGTGATCGGGCTGATCTTGCCATGCACCTTGATCGCCGGCGGCATGCCGGAGGTGATGAAAAGGTCCGACGCCTTCTGGTGCGCCATCAGCTTGAGGAAGGAAGTGAAGTCGATGGTGCTCATGGCGTGCTCCCTCGGAGCCGGGAATGGAGAATCGAGAATCGGGAATTGGAAAGCCAGCAGCCGGGAGCCGGGACCGGTCAGGGAAGCGTGCTGTTGCGATTCCCCATTTCCGATTCCCTATTCCCGAATCACTCGAATATCCGCTTGTCCTTGGCGTACTCGCGAGCCTGGTTGCGCGTGATCAGGCTGCGCTTGACCAAGTCCTGCAGATGCTGATCCAGCGTCTGCATGCCGTATTGCTGGCCGGTCTGGATCGACGAATACATCTGCGCCACCTTGTCCTCGCGAATCAGGTTACGGATCGCAGGGGTGCCGACCATGATTTCCCAGGCTGCGGTACGCCCGCCGCCCACCTTCTTGAGCAATGCCTGCGAAATCACCGCGCGCAGGGATTCGGACAGCATCGAGCGCACCATCGGCTTTTCGCCGGCCGGGAACACGTCGATGATGCGGTCGATGGTCTTGGCCGCCGAGCTGGTGTGAAGGGTGCCGAACACCAGGTGACCGGTTTCCGCGGCGGTGAGCGCCAGGCGAATGGTTTCCAGATCGCGCAACTCGCCGACCAGGATGATGTCCGGGTCTTCGCGCAAGGCCGAGCGCAGCGCTTCGTTGAAGCCGTGCGTATCGCGGTGCACTTCGCGCTGGTTGATCAGGCACTTTTGCGAGGTGTGCACGAATTCGATCGGATCCTCGACGGTGAGGATATGGCCGTATTCGTTCTTGTTGATGTAATCGATCATGCCGGCCAGCGTGGTCGACTTGCCAGAGCCGGTCGGGCCGGTCACCAGGATCAGGCCCTGCGGCTGGTCGATCAGCTGGCGGAAGATCGGCGGACAGCCCAGGTCTTCCAGCGTCAGCACTTCGGAGGGAATGGTGCGGAACACCGCACCGGCACCGCGGTTCTGATTGAACGCATTGACGCGAAAGCGCGCCAGCGAGGGAATCTCGAACGA
Source organism: Xanthomonas vesicatoria ATCC 35937 (assembly GCF_001908725.1). Taxonomy (NCBI): domain Bacteria; kingdom Pseudomonadati; phylum Pseudomonadota; class Gammaproteobacteria; order Lysobacterales; family Lysobacteraceae; genus Xanthomonas; species Xanthomonas vesicatoria. Next base: position 1,255,152 of record NZ_CP018725.1, read on the forward strand.
GAAGTCGACTTCGAGGAATTCTTCGTAATCGCGCCGTTGCTTGTCCGACATGATGTCGTACACCAGCGCGTGCACCTGTTTATGGTCCAACGCCGGAATATTGATGCGACGGACATCGCCATCGACACGGATCATCGGCGGCAGCCCTGCAGACAGGTGCAGGTCCGATGCCTTGTTCTTGACAGAAAACGCCAATAGTTCAGCGATATCCATGCGCTGCTTTTCCCCTAGGCTGCGATTGGAAGGTACTCCCCGGCCGGCAGTATAGCGTTCTGGCTGCTGGCGGGAAGCGGCTTGCCGCCGGTTCAGGTCGGCAGTGCCACGTGGGGCTGAAGGCGTTGTTTTCCCGCGTGGCCGGGCACGGCGCTTGCCTGTATCGGCTCCGGCCAGGCTGGAGTGCGCACGCAGCGACCGCACCCTGCGCCTCATCGCGGCGCCGCTGTCGGTGGGCATTGCCGCCGTCAGCGCGGTCACGGCGCGCTGGAAGGAAGCCACCGGCGGCGGCACACTAGCGCTCCCGTTCTTTCTGGATCGCCACGTGCCGGCTTCGTCGCTGCAGCAGATTCTCGATGCCATCCATGCCGCAGCAGCCGAGCATGCGCGTAGCGACGTCCGGTTGCTGGCGGTCTCCAAGACCAAACCGGCCGATGCCGTCGCCGCATTGGCTGCACAAGGGCAGCGTGCCTTCGGCGAAAACTACGTGCAGGAAGCGCACACCAAGATCGCCGCGCTGCGCGAACTGGGGCTGGAATGGCACCTGATCGGCCACCTGCAATCCAACAAGGCCGATATCGCCAGCCAGTACTTCGACTGGGTGCAAACGGTGGACCGCGCCAAGTTGATCCCGCTGCTGGCGCGATACCGCCCCGACGACCGCGCGCCATTGAACGTGCTGATCCAAGTCAACATCGATGATGAGGACAGCAAGTACGGATGCGCGCCCGACGCCATCGACCGCTTGGCCGATGCCATCGCACTGCAACCGCGGCTGCAGTTGCGCGGCCTGATGGCGATTCCGGCACCCTTCCCGGACCAGGCACGCCGCGTTTCGGCGTTCGCGCGCATGCAAGACCTGTTCGCACAGTTGCAGCAGCGCCACCGCCAGGTGGACACCTTGTCGATGGGCATGAGCGCGGACTTTGCCGAAGCGATCGCGGCTGGCGCCACCATGGTGCGTGTGGGCACAGCCCTGTTCGGTGCGCGCGCGCCCGCCGCGTCCGCCTGATCCACCTCGCGCATCGCCCAATCCATTCCTTTTAGTAGAGGTACCGCAATGACTCAGCCCACGCCGCCTGTGCCATCGCCCGCCAATGCCGGGCTGATCGCCTTCATCGGTGGCGGCAACATGGCGCGCAGCCTGATCGCCGGACTGCTCCGGCAAGGTGTGCCGGCCGCCAGCCTGCGCGTCGCCGAGCCAGTGGCGGAGTTACGCACGGGGTTGTCGCGCGACTTTGGCGTGCAGGTGGTCGACAGCGCGCGCGATGCAGCCGATGGCGCAGCCACCTGGGTGCTGGCGGTTAAACCGCAGGTCATGCCAAACGTGTGCGCTGAGTTGGCCGAGCTTGCACAAGCGCAGCAGCCACTATTGCTGTCGATTGCCGCCGGCATCACTGCCACGCAGTTGCAGCGTTGGTGCGGCGGCGACACGGCAGTAGTCCGCGCGATGCCCAACACTCCCGCGCTACTTGGCGCCGGCGTCACCGGGCTGTATGCCACTGCACGCGTTTCCGATACGCAACGCGCGCAGGCAACTCAGTTGCTGGACAGCGCCGGTGTGACGGTATGGATCGACGACGAAGCGCAGATGGACGCGGTGACTGCCGTTTCCGGCAGCGGCCCGGCTTATGTCTTTTTATTGGCCGAAGCGATGGAAGCGGCGGCCCTGGCGCAGGGTCTGCCGGCCGATACCGCGCGCACCTTGGTCCTGCAAACCCTGCTTGGCGCCTCGCGCATGCTCACCGAATCGGGTGAAGCGCCGCAGGTCTTGCGCCGTCGCGTGACATCGCCCAACGGCACCACGCAAGCGGCCATCGAAACGTTCCAGGCAGGCGGATTCGAAGCGCTGACAGCGCGAGCAATTGCCGCGGCGACCGAACGCGGCCGCAGCTTGTCGGCAGCTAACGATTAGCCGGTAGCGGTTCGCGCAAACGCGTTGCTGGCTGCATCGGCAATCCGCAACGCGCCGCGTGATCGATGGCCTGCATCGCAAGCAGTCGCCGCCCGCCGTACGGCATCCGGTTTCAGGCATCACGCATCCTTCCACGCAGCGCCCAACGTTTTGCAATCGATGCCAATAGGCGCTTGCCAGACGTTCGCGCGCGACGTGTTCGGCATCTCGCGGCGAGGCATCTGCCATCGGCAGCGGAACGGGATTGTCCAATGCATCGTCTTTGGCATGCGCATTGCGACCGCAACCTTGCGCAACGATCTGCTGCCCTGCGTCAGATCCGGCACATGTCTGCGCGCTGCACGCGTTCGGCACTGATTTTTAGGCGCCTTTTGCGCCACTGGTGAACGAATCCCCGTCGAAAGACGCTTTTTTTGTGTCGTTTCATCGATTGCCTATTGGCGGCGCGCAGCAGTTGCCCTACATTTCGCGTTGCCGACTGGGTCGGCAGACCCAACACCACCAACGAATACGGAACGAATACCTCATGGCAAAAACCGCCGCTAAAAAGGCTGCCCCCAAGAAGGCAGTGAAAAAGGTCGCCGCGACCAAGACCGCAAAGCCGGCCAAGGCCGCTACCAAGACCGCCGCACCGAAGCCGATCAAGGAAGCCCTGAGCAAGACCGGCCTGGTCGCGCATATCGCCGAAACCACCCAGCTGGCTCCGAAGGACGTCCGCGCCGTTCTGGCGACGCTGGAATCGGCCGCGCATTCGTCGCTGAGCAAGAAAGGCGCCGGCTCGTTCACCCTGCCGGGCATGCTGAAGCTGACCAGCGTCCATGTGCCGGCCAAGCCGAAGCGCAAGGGCATCAACCCCTTCACCAAGGAAGAGCAGACCTTCGCAGCCAAGCCGGCCAGCTTCAAGGTCAAGGCCCGCTTGCTGAAGAAGTTGAAGGACGCCGCGCTCTAATTGAGCACGCATCCGGTTTCATCGAGACGGCTTTCGGGCCGTCTTTTTTTTTGCGCCTTTCCCGCATCTTGTTGGCGGTGCGTGTCGACACACCACATCGCACTCATCGCCGCCCGCCTACCCTGGCAGTGAGTTCGCAATTGAGTCGCCGATGACCGCACCATCCACCCGCAGCCCTGCCCGGCGCGCGCGCCGCCTGCTGGTCTCGATCGCCCTGCTGTGCGCGTTGGGTGTGGCAGCGCGCTGGGCCTGGCAGTCGCCGATGGCCGAACGCCTGCGTACCAGCTGGGAGCTATCACGGATGCCGCCGCCGCAAGCCCTGCAGATTCCGGTGGAAAATGTCCGTGCCCGCCAGATCGCCGACACCTTCGGTGCACCCCGCGGACGCGACCGCAGCCATGCCGGCGTGGATATTTTCGCGCCGCGCGGCACGCCGGTGGTCGCCGCCACCCGCGGTGTGGTCAGTGCCATTCGCGATGCCGGGCTGGGTGGAAAACAGGTCTGGGTGATCGGGCCGGCGATGGAGCGGCACTATTACGCACACCTGGACGACTGGGCATCCGGGCTGGCGGTTGGCGATGTCGTCGAGCCAGGCACCGCGCTGGGCATGGTGGGGACCACCGGCAACGCGCGTGGCACGCCGCCGCACCTGCATTACGGTGTCTATGGGCGCAACGGTGCGTACGATCCGCTGCCGCTCTTACGTAAAACCGCGCCACAGGTTGCCGACTGAGCAGGTTGGAACACTGCGTCATGGCCCGCACTCTCGAGCGCGCGGCGGCCTGCCCCTATGGTGGACGCAGCCCAGGAGTGACGCGACCACCATGTCCCGAAAACGCTATCGCATTACGGTCACGCCCATCGAAAACGACGGGCGTCCCTGCGACGACCGCTGCACCATCGAGTTCGAACAGCGCTCGCGCGCCGACTGGATGCGCCTGCTCGAAGAATTGCATCTGCGCCGCGATCTGAGCAGCGACGAATGCGCTGCGCTCACCGTCGGCTCGCAACTGCTGGAAGACCTGGCGGCCCGCCCACGCGCGCAGCCCAGCGATGCGCTGGATGCATTACGGCCCAAGCTGCAGCTGCTGCTCGACCGCCTGCAGCGCGTACACCCCGGCGTCTGAGTCACCTCGCGGCGCATACGCCGGCTACACTGCGCGCCTTGAGGGACGGAGAGGCGCCATGCGCTCGATCGCAATTGCCATAGCAGTCGTCGCACTCGCAGGCTGCAGTTGTCATCGCACTGCAGATCAAGACACGGGTGCGACAACCAGCTTGCCCACCGCAAGTACGCCGGCAGCATCCGCCGCGGCGACTGCCAAACAGGCACCGATGCCGCCTGCGACCGAAGACCCCGGCGATGCGCAAGCGCGCGCCGGCTTTGCCGAAGCAAGCGCCACCGTGCAGCGTTATCTGGGTGCACTGCCCGGCGCTGCACGCGCCGATGCCGATGCGTTGTGGGCCGGCGGACGGCCATCGCCAGTGCCGGACGATGCGGTACTGCGCGGCATCGGCGATATCCGCTCGATGCGCATCAACAACGACCCACCGATGCCGCTGGATCAGGAATCCCCGCCGCGGCGCATCGAGGTGCCGGTGCGCATCACGGTGCGTACCGGTTCCGGCACGCAGCAGCTGGTCGGCGCCTATCGCCTGCAACCGCGTGCCGGCAGCGACAACTGGGAAATCTACTCGGCCACCCTGCACCCGGTCCTGCGCTAACCCGTGGTTCACCGGCGCCGACTAAGGTTGGGTCACCTGTTACCGGAGTCACCCGATGAAACTGCGTTCGCTTGCCGGATCTGTGCTTGCCCTCGCCATGGCGCTCCCCATGAGCAGCGCCTGGGCCGCGCCGCAGATCCAGGGCCATCAGATCAGCGTGCAGGCCAGCGACCTGCAGCAGTATCTGGGCGGTCGCTTTCCGCAGACGCACGACACGCTCGGTGGTTTGATTGCAATGACGGTCAGTAATCCGGTGTTGTCGCTCCCGCCGGGCGACCGGCTCAAAATGGCGTTCGACTTGGCCGTAGCAACCGCTGGCGGCGCCCCCGCTCCGGTGGGCAATGTGACCCTGACCAGCGCGCTGCGCTACGACGTCGCCAAACAGGGCTTCTATCTCGACCAGCCCAGCATCGACGATTTCCGCCCGGCCAATTCCGGCGCAAAGCTCGACCACAGCACGCGTCAGCTGCTCAACACCTGGCTGGCCGATTACGCGCGCAAGGAACCCATCTATCGCATCGATCCGTCGATTGCCGCAGTCATGGGCGCCGTGCAGGTGGAATCGGTGGGCATCCAGAACGGGCGCGTGGCGGTCAACTTCAATCAGAACATCGAACAAATGGTGCCGGCAGCGGCGCTGTCGGGCAAATAGGCCCGCACATCTGCCGGCAGACGGCGCAACCGTAACCTGCGTGATCCGCACACACATGCCAGCCATCATGCAAAAGGCCCGACGCAACAGCGCCGGGCCTTTTGATTGAGCGGGGTAGAACGTAGCGACCAGCCCGGGTTATGCAACCAACGCCTTGGCCACCGCCGCACTGAATGCGGGAATGTCGTCCGGCTTGCGGCTGGTGATCAGCTGACCGTCGACCACCACCTCGGCATCCTGCCAGCGCGCACCGGCATTGGTCAGATCGGTCTTCACCGATGGCCACGAGGTGACATTGCGGTCACGCACCAGATCGCTTTCCAACAACAGCCACGGGCCGTGGCAGATCGCAGCGACCGGCTTGCGGGCCGTGGCGAAGGCGCGGATGAAGGCAATCGCCTGCGGGTCCGTGCGCAACGTGTCCGGATTGAGCACGCCACCGGGCAGCACCAGCGCGTCGTAGCTGTCGGGGGTTGCCTGTTCGAGATGCTGGTCGACAGCGACCGAATCGCCCCAGTCGGTGTGATTCCAGGCGCGAATCTTTGCGCCATCGCCAGGTGCGATGACATCGACCTTGGCCCCCCAAGATTCCAGCAGGCGCTTGGGTTCTGTCAGTTCGGATTGCTCGAAGCCATCGGTGGCCAGGACGGCGACGGTCTTGCCGGAGAGCGAATAAGACATGTGGGGCTACTCGATGAAAGAAGCCCGCACCCTAGGCAGCGCGCTGTTGCGCACCCGTGAACCGATGTGTGCGTCACGTCAGCGCGCAACGCCCCTGTCCATGCTCAGCGCTTGGGCTGCAGCATCGTGCCGGTGCAGTTCTTGGAGCCGCAACGGCATTCCCAGATCTTCTTCAGACGCGGCGTGTGGCGCTCGCTCAAGGTGATGCCGTAGTTATAGGTGAGTTCTTCGCCGGCCTTGATGGCGCGTTTGGCCTCGATGAAGATCTTGTCCTTGCTGCGGTCGTCGCCTTCGGCTTCCTCGATCACCGCTTCGCAATTGGGATTGCAGCTATGGTTGATCCAGCGCGCGACATTGCCTTCGTAGTTGGCATCCAGCACGTAATCGTCGCTGAGCGTAAACAGGAAGGTGTGGCCGCTCTCCACATCGCCGGTGTCGTCGGCGTCCACTTCGGCATGCGTGCGCAGCCGACCCTTGTACTGAATGATGCGCTCGCCCTTGCGGAGCGGGGCGAGGGCGAACATGCCATTGCCGTGGATACGTGACTTGCGGGCGGCAACTTTGCGCGACATGTAAGGGTCCAGTGATGGGGCCGCTCATTGTGACCGCAGTGCGCCCATGCGCCAAGCACAAGCGCACCACCGCTCGCAACGGCGCACGCTTGCCGGCGGCTGAACCGGGCGGTTGGCCCTGCCCGGCCGAAAAGAGTACAATTTCGGTCCGCTTTAAGGTTCCCGCTTGCTCATGCTGCGCGTCACCAAACTCACCGATTACGCCACCGTCGTGCTGACCGTGCTTGCCGCGCGCAGCGGCGAAGTGCTCAGCGCCAGCGAACTGGCCGAACAGGCGGGCCTGGAAGCGCCGACCGTCAGCAAGATCCTCAAGCCGCTGTCGCAGGCCGGACTGGTGGAAGGCCTGCGCGGCGTGCACGGTGGTTACCGGCTTGCGCGCGACGCCGGCCAGATCACCCTGGTGGAGATCGTCGAGGCAATGGAAGGCCCGCTGGCGATCACCGAATGCAGCCAGGACCACAGCCAGTGCGGCATCGCACAGACATGCGGCGTGCGTTCCAACTGGCGCCTGATCAACGACGTGGTTGGCGACGCATTGCGTCGCGTCACGCTTGCGCAGATGTTGCAGCCCCTCTCTCTCCCTGGCGACAGCCGTCGGCGTTCCATCGCCGCGCGCGTCGCGACCACCTGACCTGTAGGCAGCCCGATGGCCACCGAACTTGCTCCCCCGCAAAACGCCGAAATTATCGAACGGCTGGGCCGACGTTACGACGCCGGCTTCATCACCGAGATCGAATCCGATTCGCTCCCGCCTGGTCTGGACGAAGACACCATCCGTGCGTTGTCGGCCAAGAAAGACGAGCCACAGTGGATGACCGATTGGCGTCTTGAGGCCTATCGCCATTGGCTGAAAATGCCGATGCCGGAGTGGGCCAAGCTCAAGATCGCACCGATCGATTTCCAGGCATTGAGCTACTACTCCGCGCCCAAGGGCCCGAAGTACGCCTCGCTGGACGAGGTACCCAAGGAACTGCTGGACACCTACGACAAGCTTGGCGTGCCGTTGCACGAGCGCGCGCGGCTGGCCGGCGTTGCGGTGGATGCGGTGTTCGACTCGGTCTCGGTCGGCACCACGTTCCGCAAGGAACTCGCCGAAAAGGGCGTGATCTTCTGCTCGATGTCCGAGGCGATCAAGGAGCATCCGGAGATCGTCAAACAGTACCTGGGCAGCGTGGTGCCGGTGGGCGACAACTACTTCGCCGCGCTCAACTCGGCGGTGTTCTCCGACGGCAGCTTCGTGTTCATTCCCAAGGGCGTGCGTTGCCCGATGGAACTGAGCACCTATTTCCGCATCAATGCCGGCCACACCGGCCAGTTCGAGCGCACCTTGATCGTGTGCGAAGACAAGGCCTATGTGTCGTATCTGGAAGGCTGCACCGCACCGATGCGCGATGAGAACCAGCTGCACGCCGCGGTGGTGGAGCTGGTGACGCTGGAAGATGCCGAAATCAAGTACTCGACCGTGCAGAACTGGTACCCCGGCGACGAGGAAGGCCGCGGCGGCATCTACAACTTCGTCACCAAGCGTGCCGAATGCCGTGGCGACCGCAGCAAGGTGACCTGGACCCAGGTCGAAACCGGCTCGGCGATTACCTGGAAGTATCCGTCCTGCGTGCTGCTCGGCGACGACTCGGTAGGCGAGTTCCACTCGGTGGCACTCACCCATCATCGTCAGCAGGCCGATACCGGCACCAAGATGATCCACATCGGCAAGCGCACCAAGAGCAAGATCGTCAGCAAGGGCATTAGCGCCGGGCGCGGCCAGAACACCTATCGTGGCCTGGTCAAAGTGGATCGCAATGCCGATGGCGCACGCAATTACACCCAGTGCGACTCGCTGTTGATCGGCAAGCAATGCGGTGCGCATACCTTCCCCTATATCGAGGTGAAGAATCCAGGCGCCACCGTCGAGCATGAAGCCACCACCTCCAAGATCAGCGACGACCAGCTGTTCTACTGCCGCGCACGCGGCATCAGCCAGGAAGATGCGGTGTCGCTGATCGTTGACGGCTTCTGCAAGCAGGTGTTCCGCGAACTGCCGATGGAGTTCGCCGTGGAAGCCAAGAAGCTGCTGGAAGTCTCGCTGGAAGGCAGCGTCGGCTGACGCTGCTGCCCTTCTCCCATCGGGAGAAGGTGGCGCAAAGCGCCGGATGAGGGTACGAGCGAAGCCTCGTGCACCCGACCGCGCAACTACTGGCCCGTACCCTCACCCCAACCCCTCTCCCGGCGGGAGAGGGGCTAAAAAAGAATTCGATGGAAGATGACATGCTAACGATCACCAACCTCCACGCCAGCATCGCCGGCAAAGACATCCTCAAAGGCCTGTCGCTGGACATCCAGCCCGGCCAGGTGCATGCCCTCATGGGGCCAAACGGCGCGGGCAAGTCCACGCTGGGTAACGTGCTGGCCGGGCGCGATGGCTATGCAGTCAGCGAAGGAAGCGTGCAGTTCGACGGCAAGGACCTGCTCGATCTGCCGCCGGAAGAACGCGCTGCCGCCGGCCTGTTCCTGGCGTTCCAGTACCCGGTGGAAATCCCCGGCGTCAACAACACCTATTTCCTGCGCGCGGCACTCAATGCGCAGCGCAAGGCGCGTGGCGAGGAAGAGCTGGACTCGATGCAGTTCCTCAAGCTGGTGCGGCAGAAGCTGGCCGTGCTGCACCTGAAGGACGAGCTGCTGCATCGCGGCGTCAACGAAGGCTTCTCAGGCGGTGAGAAGAAGCGCAACGAGATCTTCCAGCTGGCCGTGCTCGAGCCCAAGCTGGCCATCCTAGACGAAACCGACTCCGGCCTGGATATCGATGCGCTCAAGAGTGTGGCCGACGGCGTCAATGCGCTGCGCTCGCCGGAGCGCTCGTTCCTGGTGATCACCCACTATCAGCGCCTGCTCGACTACATCAAGCCGGACGTGGTGCATGTGCTGTCCGAAGGACGCATCGTGCAGAGCGGCGGTCCGGAGCTGGCGCTGGAGCTGGAAAAACACGGCTACCACTTTCTGAAGGATCGCGTGGTGCCCGAGGTTGCCGCCTGATGAGCGCCCTGCTCGACTCCCTGGCCCGCGGTTTCAGTGGCGACGACGCGCGCCGCGCCGAGCTTGACGCAGCGCTGCAGACCGGCCTGCCCGGCCCGCGCGCAGAAGCGTGGAAATACACCTCGCTGCGTCAGCTGGAACGGCGCAGCTTTCAGCCGGCGCCGCTGGTGCCGACGCTGCTCGATGCCGCCGTGCTGGACGACATCCCCGCGCCGCGGCTGGTGTTCGTCAACGGGCGCCCCTCCGCAGCGCTAAGCGATGTTTCGACCTTGCCGGACGGCGTGCAGCTAGACACCTTGTCTGCCGCACTGGCCGCAGGCGATGACGCACGGCACCTGCTCGGCCGCCGCTTCGACGGCAGCGATGCGGTTTTCGCCCGTCTCAATGCCGCGCTGGCCGACGAAGGCGTGCTGGTGCGCGTGCACGATGGCGCGCAGATCGCGCTGCCACTGCACATCGTCTTTGTCGGCGTGGCCGGCGAGCACGATCTGTCCTGGCATTACCGGCATCTGATCGAACTGCGGGCCGGTGCAGCGCTCAACGTCGTCGAGCATCATCTGCACGTCGGCGACGCGGCGCATCTGGACAACAGCGTGATGCATGTCCATCTGGGCCAGGACGCGACGCTTTCGCATGCACGCGTGCAGGCCGACAGCGTGCACGCCACCGCCCTGCTGCGCACCGATGCCGTACTGGCTCGGAATGCGCGCTACCAACGCGTGGATCTGGAACTGGGTGCCGGCCTGTCGCGGCACGAACTCAATGTGCGCCTGGAAGGCAGCAATGCCCAGCTCACCGCCAATGGCGTGTTGCTGGGCAATGGCCGCCGCCATGTCGACACTCGTCTGGGCATCGAACACATTGCCCGTGACACCGCCTGCGAGCTGGTCTGGCGCGGTGTCGGTGCCGACCGCAGCCGCGTGGTATTCCACGGCGGCATCCATATCCGCCAGGGCGCCGATGGCACCGACGCGCGGCTGTCCAACAAGAATCTGCTGCTCTCTTCCAATGCCGAAATCGATACGCAGCCGGTGCTGGTGATCGATGCCGACGAAGTGCAGGCGGCGCATGGCGCTACCGTGGGTCAGCTCGACGACAACGCCTTGTTCTATCTGCGCTCGCGCGGCTTGCCGCAAGCCGAGGCGCAGCGCCTGTTGAGCGCAGCGTTCTGCCACGAGCCACTGCGGGTGCTGCCGGCTGCGTTGAGCGCCGTGCTGGCCTTGCAGCTGGACCGTGCCCTGAATTCGGCGGGCGTGGCATGAACGCGCCTGCCGTCACTCAGTCTAGTACCCCGGATTGGGAACGTGTCCGCTCGGATTTCCCGTTGCTGATGCGGCAGGTGCATGGCAAGCCGCTGATCTATTTCGACAACGCCAACACCGGGCAGAAGCCGCTGCAGGTGATCGCCGCGACCGACGAGTTCTATCGGCGTCAGAACGCCAACGTCAGCCGTGCGGTGCATGCGCTGGGCAGCGAAGCCACCGACGCATTCGAAGGCGCCCGCAGCAAGCTGGCGCGCTTTCTCAACGTGCGTGCCGACGAGCTGGTGCTGTGCAGCGGCACCACCTTTGCGATCAATCTGGTGGCGTATTCGTGGGCGTTGCCGCGCCTTGGGCCAGGCGATGTCATCCTGATCACGCGCATGGAGCACCACGCCAACATCGTGCCGTGGCAACTGGTGGCCCAGCGCACCGGTGCCAGCGTTCGCGTGGCCGAGATCACCCCCGAGGGCGCGCTGGATCTGGAGGCACTGCGCAAGGCGATGACGCCGGACGTCAAACTGCTGGCGATCACACATGTGTCCAACGTGCTGGGCACGGTCAACCCGGTGCGCGAGATCTGCCGCGATGCACGCAAGCGCGGCATCGTCACCATGGTGGACGGCTCGCAGGCCGCGCCGCATCGGCGCATCGACGTGGCCGCGATCGGCTGCGATTTCTACGCCATCACCGGCCACAAGATGTGCGGGCCCACCGGCACCGGCGCGCTGTGGGCACGCCGCGAGCATCTGCAGGCCATGCCGCCGTTCCTGGGCGGTGGCGAAATGATCAAGGAAGTCAGCTTCGAAGGCACCGTCTACAACGATGCCCCGCACAAGTTCGAAGCCGGCACGCCCAACATCGCCGGCTTCATTGGCCTGGGCGCCGCAGTGGATTATCTGGAATCGATCGGCCTGGAGCATGTGGAAGCGCGCGAGGCCGACCTGCTGGCGCACTTCACCGAAGAGCTGCAGCGGATCGACGGCCTGCGCATTTTCGGTACCACGCCCGACAAGGCCGCCGTGGTGTCGTTCCTGATCGATGGCGCGCATTCGCACGACCTGGCCACCCTGCTCGACCTCGAAGGCGTGGCAGTGCGCTCCGGCCAGCACTGCGCGCATCCGCTGCTGCAGTTTTACGGTGTTGCGGCAACCTGCCGCGCGTCGCTGGCGTTCTACAACACGCACGACGAGATCGAGCGCTTTGTTGCAGCGTTGGTGAAGGTGCGTCAGCTACTGGGCTGATGGAAATCGAGAATAGGGAATAGGGAATTGCAAAAGCGGCTCTCCCGCGTTCTGTTGCAGTTCGACGCGTTATATTTCGCTCTTCGAGCAGCGCAATGCTTTTCCCGATTCCCGATTCCCGATTCCCGATTCCCACTGCCAACAACCCGCCTTCATGCAGACCACTACGTTCCGCACTGCCACTGTCGATGACATCGACGCCCTTGTCCTGCTGGTGACCTCGGCCTATCGCGGCGACAGCAGCCGCGTGGGGTGGACCACCGAGGCGGATATTCTCGATGGGGCGCGCATCGATCCGGCGGTGCTGCGTCAGGACATCCTGCGCGAGCGCAGCCTGGTGTTGCTGGTGGAACAGGACGGGCGCCTGTTGGCGTGCGCGCATATCGCCGACGACGACGGCGCGGGGTATTTCGGCATGTTCGCGGTGGACCCGTCCCTGCAGGGCAGCGGGCTCGGCAAGACGCTGCTGGCCGAAGGCGAGCGCATCGTGGCCACCGAGTGGAAACTGCCGGTGATGCGCATGACTGTCATCGATGTGCGCAACGAGCTCATCGCCTTCTACGAACGCCGTGGCTATCGCCGCACCGGTATCGTTAAACCCTTCCCGTATGGCGACGAACGCTTTGGCGTGCCGCTGCGGCAGGATCTGCGCTTCGAAGTGCTGGAAAAACCGCTGGACGTCTCTGCGCCATGAGCGAAACCTGGACCTTCGTCTGCGCAAGCGACGCGCTGCTGCCCGGCGAACTGCAGACCGTGTGGGATGAAGTGACCGACGCGCCCATCGTGGTGTTCAACCTCGACGGCACGCTGTACGCGCTGGAAGACCGCTGCAGCCATGAAGACTACGAGCTGTCGCCCGGCAGCTTCGACCCGGTTGCCGGCACCATCGAATGCCAGCTGCACAGCGCGCGCTTCGACGTACGCGATGGCCGCCCGCTGTGCGCGCCCGCCTACACTGCCGTGCCCAAGTTCCCGGTCAAACGCAAACACGACGGCATCTGGACCCGCGACGACCGCTAGCGCGGCAGCGTCAAGCGGCAAAGGGGCGCGACTGAGTCCGCCATCTGTTTCATCGCAGGCGCCTTTGGTCGGCAACGATTGCAAAGAAGAATGATTTGCATTTAAGATCGCAGCCCTTCAGGTCTTCTTAACATCTGACCTGCCCTGCGATCCCATGCGCCCTGCACTGTTCGACAGCTTCGCTCTACGTATGCCTCGCCCGCGCTTCCCAGCGCGGCGCGGCTACGCGTGCGGTAAACGACAGTCGGCTGCGACGGGCTAGCGAGCGTACGCACACCCTTCCGCATCCGCCGAGCCATCGCCAGGCCGGAGCACCGCTTTCCTTTTCGAGACGTCTCATGACTCCCAGGATTTCCCCGCTCACCTCGGCCGTGCTCTTGACCCTGTCCGCTCCCGCGTTCGCCCAGCCCGGCGATGCGCCGGCACCCCCGGGCGCGGTGGATCTGGATGCCATCCGGGTACAGCAGGAACGTGCGCAAAAGCCGTCCTCGCCCAAGTACACCGAAGCGCTGCGCGACACCCCGCAGACGATCACCGTGGTCACCAAGCAGACCATGGACCAGCAAAACCTGCTGTCGCTGCGCGACGTGCTGAGCACCTTGCCTGGCATCACCTTCGGCGCGGGCGAAGGCGGCGGCGGTTACGGCGACAGCATCAACCTGCGCGGCTTCACTGCCAGCAGCGACATCACCACCGATGGCGTGCGCGACAGCGCGCAGTACAGCCGCAGCGACACCTTCAACCTCGAGGCGGTGGAGCTGATCAACGGCGCCAACTCGGCCATGTCCGGCGCCGGCTCGGTGGGCGGCAACATCAACCTGGTGACCAAGACCGCCGGGCAAGGCGACTTCACCAACGTGCTGATCGGCGGCGGCAGCGACCGCTACGGACGCCTCACCGTCGACAGCAACTACGACTTCGAAAACGGCACCGCCGTGCGCTTGAACGCGATGGGTCACACGCAAGATGTGCCGGGCCGCGATGAAGAGTTCCGTCACCGCTGGGGCTTTGCGCCGTCGATCGCGTTTGGCCTGGGCTCGGACACGCGCTTCACGCTGAGCTACCTGCACCAGCACGACAACAATCTGCCGCAGTACGGCGTGCCGTTCGCGCTCAGCCCGTTCAACGACGGCCCGCTGCCGGGCGTGGACCGCGAAACCTATTACGGCTACCGCAATGTGTCGCGCCAGGAAATCGACGTGGACATGCTGACCGGCGTGCTGGAAATGGACTTCGACGACAACGTCAAGCTGCGCAGCCTGGCGCGGCTGCAGCGCGTGGACCAGACCACATCGGCTACCGCACCGGAAGGCACCTGGTGCCTGCCCAACAACACCAACGCCTACACCGGCCGTGCCTGCGTCGGCCAGCCGCCGTCCACCTGGAATCCCAATAGCGGCCCACGCGGGCTGGTGCGCGACACCGAGAACTTCATCGCGCATAGCCAGACCGACCTGACCGCCACCCTGCACACCGGCGCCATCGAGCACCGCGTGGTCGCCGGCGTGGCCTTCAGCAAGGAAGATTTCGAACTCAACAGCGGCAGTGTCTTCCGCAACGCCGACGGCTCCACCACCGGCATCACCTATCCGCTGCAGACCTTCGACAACCCGTACAACATCTGGACCGGCCCGCAGAATTATTTCCGCACCGGACGCAGCAAGGGCAGTCTGACCAATCAGGCGGTGTATCTGTTCGACACACTGCAGTTCAACGAGCAATGGATGCTCAACCTGGGCGGCCGTTACGAACACAACGAAGGCGACAGCACCACCTACACCGTCAATGCCACCGGCGGTGTGACCGGCGTGACTCCGGGCTTCCCGGCAGGCAGCAAGGAGGATTTGTTCTCCTACCGCGCCGGTCTGGTATTCAAGCCGGTCGACAACGCCAGCCTGTATCTGTCCTACGCCAACAGCAAGACCCCGTCCAAGGCATCGGTCAACGGCTCATGCACGCCGATCGCTACCGCCACGGCCGGCGCCAACTGCAATGTCGCGCCTGAAAGCGCGGTCAATATCGAACTCGGCGGCAAGTGGGACGTGTTGAACGAGCGTCTGGCTCTGACGGCGGCGGTCTTCCGCAATGAGCGCGAAAACTACAAGGTCAACAGCGGCGACCCGCTGATTCCCGAGCAGGTGCTCGACGGCAAGGCGCGCGTGGACGGCATCGCACTGGGCGCGGCCGGCTACCTCACCGAGCGCTGGTCGGTCTTCGCCAACTACACCTTCCTGGACAGCGAGGTGCTGCAGAGCGTCTCCAACCGCACCGCCAGCCTCACCGGCGACCCGATTGCCGGACGCGAACTGGTGCAGACCCCGCGCAATGCCGGCAATCTCTGGACCACTTATGCGCTCAACCAGTGGACGTTCGGTTACGGCGTCAATTACCAGGGTAGCTTCTACCCGAACAACACCTCGACCGCGGTCTACCACAAGACCGACGCGTACTGGGTACACCGTGCGATGGTCGGCCTGCGCGTCAATGACTGGCTCAGCCTGCAGTTGAACGTCAACAATCTGTTCGACAAGGAGTACTACACCAGCATCCGCAACAACCTCACCGTCAACGCCGCGGGTACCGTGACCGCTGGCAGTGGCTGGGCGTTGCCGGGCGATGGCCGCTCGGCGGTGTTGAACGCTACCTTCAGTTTCTAACCTTCCGGCACGCCGTCCCCACATTCCGGACGGCATGGAGATCGCCGCATGCTGCTGCCCATTCCCGATGTCTTGACGCCCGCGCAGTTCGGCGAGTTGCGCGCGCGGCTGGACGCGGCCGACTGGGCAGACGGCCGCATCACCGCCGGCCATCAATCCGCACAGGCCAAGGACAACGCGCAGTTACCCGAGGACAGCGCGGTTGCGCGCGAGGCCAGCGCCTTGGTGCTGGAGGCGCTCTCCCGCAGCAGCACGTTCTTTTCCGCCGTACTGCCGCGTCGAATCTATCCGCCGTTGTTCAATCGCTATAGCGGCGGGCAGTCGTTCGGGTATCACGTCGACAACGCGGTGCGTTACGACCGCAGCCGCGGTGGGGCCGAGCCGGTACGCACCGATGTGTCGGGCACGCTGTTTCTCAGCGACCCGGACAGTTACGACGGTGGTGAGCTGGTGATCGAAGACACCTACGGCACGCAGTCGGTGAAGCTGCCAGCCGGACATCTGGTGATCTACCCCGGCACCAGCCTGCATAAAGTGATGCCGGTGACGCGCGGCACGCGTGTCGCCTCGTTCTTCTGGACCCAAAGCATGCTGCGCGACGATGCGCAGCGCCGTCTGTTGTTCGAACTGGACGTGTCGATCCGTCGTTTGACCCAGGACACGCCCGGGCATCCGTCGTTGATCCAGCTCACCGGCGTGTATCACAACCTGCTGCGGCAGTGGGCCGATGTCTGAGCCTGCGATTGACCCGGCCCTGCTGATTGCGCTGCTGCAGACCCAGCCCGCTCAGGCAGTGGCATTGCTGCGCAAGTCAGCCGCCGGGCAGGATGTGACTGCACAACTGTTGCTCGCGCAGCTGTATGCCGAAGGCCGCGGCATTGCCGCCGATCCGGCGAAGGCGATGCTCTGGTACGAGGTGGCTGCCAATGCAGGGCATCCGGAAGCGATGAACCAACTGGGCCGCTGTCACGAGCTGGGCTTTGGCACCGCCATCAACGAGACGCTGGCCGCGTTGTGGTATCGCCGCGCCGCCGAGCATGGCCTGGACTGGGGCATATACAACCTGGCGCATCTGTACGCCTCCGGCCGCGGCGTGGCGCAGGACCATACACACGCATTGACGCTGTACCGCACCGCGGCCGAACGTGGTCACGCCAAATCGATGAATTTTGTGGCGCGCTATCTTGATCAGGGTCTGGCCTGCGTCGCAGATCCGCTGGCGGCACGCGACTGGTATCGCCGCGCCGCAGAGGCGGGCGATTTTCGCGGACAGGCCAGCTATGCAACATTGCTCGCCGATGAAGGCAGGCTCGATCAGGCCGAGCACTGGATGCGCCGCGCCATCGACGGCGGGCATGCCGGCTTCCTGCATCAGCTCACGCCCGTGCTGGCCAACGCGCCGCAGCCGCGTCTGCGCGCCTTGCTCAGCGATGTGGCTGCGCGGCAGTCGCAGCTGCAACCGCCCGTTACCGCAGACGTGGCATAAACCGGCATGCCCGCTTCCAACGACACCATCGCCACTGCACAGCAACGCCGCGGTTTCTGGCTGCGCATGTTGCATCAATGGCACTGGATCAGCTCGGCGTTGTGTTTGATCGGCATGCTGCTGTTTACGGTCACCGGGCTCACTCTCAATCACGCCGCGCGGATCGAAGCCAGCCCGTCCACCGAGCAACGCACGCTCACCCTTCCGCCTACGCTGCTGAAGACATTGGGCACACGCCAGGACGCCAACGCCCCGCTGCCGCCGCGCGTGGCGCAATGGCTGGGGCGCGAGCTCGATATCAGCATCGGCACGCGCAACGGCGAATGGTCGTCCGACGAGGTGTATGTTGCGCTGCCCCGACCCGGCGGCGACGCCTGGCTGAGCCTGGACCGCAGCACCGGCGCGGTCGAATACGAACGCACCGGGCGTGGTGCAATCGCCTATCTCAACGACCTGCACAAGGGCCGCAACGCCGGGCCGGCCTGGGGTTGGTTCATCGACGTGTTCGCCATCGCCTGCCTGGTGTTCTGCATCACCGGCCTGTTCCTGCTGCACCTGCATGCGCGTCAGCGCAGCATGACCTGGCCGCTGGTCGGCCTGGGCCTGCTGATTCCGCTGCTGCTTGCCTTGCTGTTGATCCACTGACCTACCTCACCGGAGACGATCATGCGCGCCACCCTGACCATCGCTCTGAGCGGCCTGCTCGCCATGCCGGCGTATGCGGCCATGCTCGACATCAACGTCGAAATACCCAAGCTCAATGTCGCCGAATACCACCGCCCGTACGTGGCGATCTGGCTGGAAGGCGCAGACCAGAAGGTCGCCGCCAATCTGGCGGTCTGGTACCAATCCAAGGACACCGCCGAAGGCCACGGCACCAAGTGGTTGCCGGATCTGCGCCAGTGGTGGCGCAAGAGCGGGCGCACGCTGGACGTGCCGGTCGATGGCGTCACCGGACCGACCCGGCCGGCCGGCGCGCATGCGTTGTCGTTCACCGACACCAAGGGCGCGCTGAAGTCGCTGCCGGCTGGCCAGTACACGCTGGTGGTGGAAGCCGCGCGCGAAGTCGGTGGCCGCGAGTTGGTCAAGGTGCCTTTCACCTGGCCCGCGACGTCTGCGCAGTCTGCCAAGGCCAGCGGCAGCAGCGAACTGGGCGCAGTGAGCCTGACGGCCAAGCCCTGATGCAGATGCGCGCGGATGCGGTGCCGCCGTGCATGCATCCATGTGTATGACGCACGCGCTGCGTTGCGCAGGTGCGTATCGACTTTGCTCCCCACGCATCCACGCAGCGCCGCAGTGCGCTGATCAGACACGTGACCCACCCGCCTTATCGTCCTTCAAGGAGTTGTCATGAAACGTTCGCTCGTTCTGGTCGCCCTGCTTGCCGCACTGCCCGTCAGCGCACTCGCGCACAAGGCCTGGCTGCTGCCCTCACAGACCGTCATTGCCGGCGAGGCGCCGTGGATCACTGTCGATGCGGCGGTGTCCAACGACCTGTTCTACTTCAACCATGTGCCGCTGCGCCTGGACAACCTGAGCATCACCGCGCCCGATGGCAGCACGCTGAAGCCGGAGAACCCGGCCACCGGCAAGTACCGCAGCGTGTTCGATCTGCAACTCACCCAACCGGGCACCTACAAGCTCAGCATCCTCAACGCCGGCCTGTTCGCCAGCTGGAAGGAAGACGGCAAACCCAAGCGCTGGCGGGGCAACGAGGCCAGCTTCGCCACCGAAGTGCCGAAAGACGCGAAAGAGCTGCAGGTGTCGCAATCGCTCAATCGCGTGGAAACCTTCGTGACCCGTGGCGCGCCGACGACCACCGCGTTCAAGCCCAGCGGCAAGGGGATCGAGCTGATTCCGGTCACCCACCCCAACGATCTGGTTGCCGGTGAAGCGGCGCAGTTCACCCTGCAACTGGACGGCAAGCCGGCAGCCGGGCTGGAGATCGAGATCGTGCGTGGCGGCACGCGCTATCGCGATGCGCAGAACGAGATCAAGCTCAAGACCGACGCCAAGGGCAGCTTCAGCGTGACCTGGCCGGAACCGGGCATGTACTGGCTGGAAACCACCAGCGAAGACACCAAGACCTCGCTGCCGCAGGCCAAGCAGCGTCGCCTGGGTTATGTGGTGACGCTGGAAGTGTTGCCGCAATAGCGCGGCTTACACCACTGCGACGCTGCCGCAAAGTGGGTGCGGTCGGTGCCCGGAATCCGCGTGTTCCCCCTCGCACACTCCGGCTCCCGTGCGCCGTTCACACCCTCCTGGCGACCGCTCGCTACGTTTTTAACCGCAGGCAAGGGGCCTGGTGACGTGCCAGGCCCCTTGCTCGATGGAGCCGTCGCCCCGCGCTGTTGTCCGTGCGGCGACGGCCACGTCGGCATGGTCGGGATGGTCGGGATGATGCGCACGGCCGATGGCGTCCATCGCCCACCACCGGAATGCTGATGCAATCGGCTGCGCCGCGCGTCACCATCAATGTTCCTGCTGCAGTAGCCGCTCACCAGTCCACGTATGAACTCACTTGCTCCCGCAGACACCACGCTTGCCACCCTGGGCGGCCATAGCATGGGCACGACCTGGAGCGTGAAGCTGGTGGCGCCGCGTGCGCGCGACCTGCATCCCTTGCATGCGCGTATCCAGGGTGCGCTCGACCGCGTGGTCGCGCAAATGAGCACCTGGGAAGCGGACTCGGATATCAGCCGCTACAACCGTGCTGCGGCCGGTCACTGGCAGACATTGCCCGATGACTTCTTCACCGTGCTGCGCACCGCACTGCAGGTTGCGCAGGCCAGCGACGGCGCGTTCGACCCCACGGTCGGGCCGATGGTCGAACTGTGGGGCTTTGGCGCCTCCGCCAGCCGGCGCCACGTGCCCTCGCCCGAGCAAATCGCGCTGGCCAGGCTGCGCTGCGGCTGGCAACGCCTGACGCTGGACGACCAGCGGGTGCTGCAGCCCGGTGCTATCGCGCTGGATCTGTCCGGCATCGCAAAAGGATTTGGCGTGGACTGCGTGCGGCACGCCTTGCAACAGGCCGACATCGCCAGCGCGTTGATCGACGTGGGCGGCGAGCTGTCCGGCTATGGGCGCAAACCTGATGGCAGCGCATGGCGTGTGCTGGTCGAATCCGCACCCGATGAAGACGCCGGCGCGGCATTGCCGGTACGTGTGCTCACCTTGGACGGGTTGGCAGTCGCTACCTCGGGCGATCGTTGGCACCGCTTCGATGCCGACGGCCTGCGCTACGCGCACACCTTCGACCCACGCACCGGCGCACCGATTCCGCATGCGCCTGCCGCCGTCACCGTCCTGGCGCGCGATGCCATGCAGGCCGATGCCTGGGCCACCGCGATGACCGTGCTCGGCACCGATGCCGGTCTTGCCTATGCCGCCAAGACCGACCTGGCAGTGCGCTTTCTGACGCGCTACGATGGCAACCTGCACGAAGCGATGAGCCCTGCGTTCGCGCAGCATCTGGCGGCGTCATGAGTGCCGCAAGCCCACGCGTGTGGATGGGTAACGGGATGGCGCTGCTGACACTTGCCGCCTTCGTCGGATGGCTTGCCCGCCTGCACGACGGTGCGTGGTGGAGCCCGCCCACACCGCATCGTTGGCAATTAGCCGCCGTCGGAATAGCCGCGTATGCCGTGCTGTGCGTTGCGGTCTTCCTGCACCGGGCCCGCGCCAACACGGCGCATGGCGATAACAGCGGCATACTGATCGTGTGGGCAAGCCAGACCGGGTTCGCCCGCGAACTGGCCGAGCGTAGCGCTGTGGCCTTGCAATCGGTAGGTATCGGCGCCTACGCACTTCCGCTGGAGGCAGTGGGTACCGAGCAGCTTGCGCGCGTGCCGCGTTTGCTGTGCATCGTCAGCACCACGGGCGAAGGCGATGCCCCGGATCACGCACAGGCTGCGGAGCGTTACTGGCTCGCCGACAACGGTCAGGATCTGGCCGCCGTTCAGTATGCGGTGCTGGCACTCGGCGATCGCCGTTACACCCAGTTCTGCGCATTCGGCCGCCGTATCGACCACCGCCTGCAGGCGCGTGGCGGCACCCGCCTGTTCGAACGTATCGAGGTCGACAATGCCGACCCGCGCGCATTGCAGCAATGGCAGCAGCGTCTGTCGACATTGGCGCCTGCACTTGCGACGCAGCCGGATTGGAGCGTGCCGACCTACGCCGCATGGCAGCTGCGCGAACGCGTCCACATCAATCCAGGCAGTGCCGGCGCACCGATCCATCGGCTGCGTCTCACGCCTATCGATGGCTCGCTACCGCAGTGGGAGGCTGGCGACATCGCCGAGATCGCACCACCGAACGCACCGGACAGTGTCGAAGCCTGGTTGCAGCGCCATCGCCGCGACGGCTCGGACATCATCGACGGTCGTACGCTGCGCGACTGGCTTGGCCGCTCGCAACTGCCGACCGATGCACAGACAGCGGCCGCGGCGTCATCGGACGCAGCCACCCTGGTGCGTGGCCTGCTTGCACTGCCACATCGCGAATACTCGCTGGCCTCGGTCCGCGACGAGGGCCACGCCGAACTGTTGATTCGCGAACATCGGCATGCCGATGGGCAGCTCGGACTCGGCAGCGGCTGGCTCTGTGTGCATGCTCCCGTCGGCGTGTCGATCGCCTTGCGCCTACGCAGCAATCCGGGGTTTCATCCGCCCGCCCCCGAGCAACCCATGTTGCTGATCGGCAATGGCACCGGCATCGCCGGGTTGCGCGCACACCTGCGCGCACGCATCGCCGCCGGTGTGCGCGATAACTGGCTGATCTTTGGCGAACGCAATGCCGCGCACGATGCGCTGTATGCCGACGAACTGCGGCAGTGGCAACACGATGGCTGGATCGCGCGTCTGGACCTGGTGTACTCGCGCGCTCACAACCCATCGGTGCGCTATGTACAACATGCATTAGCCGCCGCCAGCGACAGCCTGCGCCAATGGATCGACCGCGGCGCCTGCATCTACCTCTGCGGCAGCCTGCGCGGCATGGCGCCGGAAGTGGACAGCACCCTCGATACCCTGCTGGGCATCGAGGTCAGGCAAGAGCTGCTGCGCAGCGGCCGCTACCGTCGCGACGTGTATTGAATAGAGAGCAAGTAGGCTGACGTTGCAAGCTGGGACCGTGGAGCGCAGTCATCACGTAGTGATCGGTGGGAGGTCATTGCGTATCGGTCTGGCATGCAGCAATGCTCGTTTGCCGCAACCGTGCTCTGCATCTATGCGCTTCGGTACGTTGCATTTATGAGCGTTCTCTAAAAACAGCGAGCAACACGACTGCGCGGCCGCCAGGCGGCCAGAGCTCGGAATGCTGATGTGCCAATTACACGCCGGTCCCAGCGCGCCGTTTAGGCCGCCTGACGAGTACTCGCTAGCTTTTTGTCAGTCTCTCTAATGCCTCAGGCAGACAACGCGCGCAACACGTGCCAATCCGAAGTGCTGGCCGCCGGTCTTTGGCTGCGCTTGTACTTGTACTTGCATCTCGGCCGTTCAACGCAAGCAAGAACGCTCTTGCCTGCGTTGAATGGCTAATCGGAGATCTTAGAAAGCGGACTCACCCGAATTGCCAGCAGCTCGCCGCCACCATCGAGCACGTAGCGGGTCCGCGTCGACGCGCTCAGCCACGCTGTGTCGCCTGCAGCCATGGGCGGCAATTCGCTGTCGCGCCCAAAGCTGGCCTGGCCCGCCAGCAGGTGGATGGCCCAGGCGCTGCCCGGATCCGCAAAGAACAGCATGGTGCCGACCAAGGGGCGATGCAGGAGTTCGGTGTGCAGCAGATCGCGGCGCCACATCAGATTGAAGTCTTGCGTCGGCCCATCGAGCAAGCTCGCGTCGACAGTCTCCTCGCCAGCGAATCGGACGCGCTGGTAGGGCGGCAGCAATTCGACGATACGATTTGCGCCGGCAACGCTTGCGCCAGCATCGGTTTGGCCTGCAATCAGTGCAGCCCCACGGGCAGCACAATCGCCGACATCGCGCCCGCCAGCCCCAAACTGCAGCCGCATGCCGTTCCCGTGCAGCAACACTAGTTCGCGGTCGATCCCCGGAAATTCAGAAAACGCGGCGTCCTGTTCGATCTCGGCAATCGACAGCCGCAATTCCCAGGCATCAGGCTCCCCGAGCCGCAGGATCTCGCGCGTCCAACCCAATTGATTGCGCCACCGCTCGCGGCGGTACTCGGTGGCCGGAATCACCCGGCTGCTCAGGTCTGTCAGCTGCATCGGCACATTGTGCCCGAAGCCCGACGCCCGGGCCCTCTTGCGGCCGCGCGGCAGAACAGCACCCCTGAAACGAAAAACGCCCGGCTGCACATCCAAGTGCAACACCGGGCGATTCCACGTCCTTGTCGGCTTCCAGCCATCCCCCGGACATCCTGTCCAGTTAGGTTGCGGCCACGCATCCTCGCGTCGAACCGTATCTCGGATCCTTTCCCCTTAACGCCGTCCCACCGGTTTCACCGCCGCCCCCTTGGCAGCCTTCTTGGCGGGAGCCATCGTGGCTCCTACTTCGATCAGGTCACGATTCCGTTCGACCGTCTTGAGACCGATGCCCTTGACCAGTGCCAGTTCCTCGGCACTTTTGAAGGGACCGTTTGCCTGACGGTGCTCGACGATTGCCTCGGCTTTTGATCGCCCGACATTCGTCAGCACCTTGTCCAATTCCTCAGCAGACGCGGTGTTGATATCGACCTTTTCAAGCGCGTACGCATTCGAGGACAACAACAACGCCAGTAGCAGGGACTTCAGGACTACGGTAAATGACTTCATTGCAACGCTCCTTGTGGCTTGGGTGATGGTCCTAGCCAGCATTCCTGCCGGCGGAGCCAGTGTCCCGCGCCACATGCAGCAATCCTATCGCCAACGAACTTTTCACACAGCCGGTGAACTGCGCGCCGCCTTGTAGGGAAATACCTACCCCTGGCCCCGGGCGTAGAATGTGTCATTACGTCACGCATTCGGAGCCTTCATGGACAGCGCCAAGATCGACCAATTCGTCAGCGACACCTGGGACCGCGAGATCGTCCCGCAGCTGGTCGATTACATCCGTATCCCGAACAAGTCACCGATGTTCGACGCCGATTGGGTGGCCCATGGCTACATGGAGCAGGCCGTCACGCTGATGGAAACCTGGGCCCGGGCACAGGCCATCGACGAGATGCAGGTCGAGGTGGTGCGCCTGGACGGTCGCACGCCACTGATCTTCATCGAGATCCCGGCCACCGGCGCAGAGTCCGGCGACGACACCGTGCTGCTGTACGGCCATCTGGACAAGCAGCCGGAGATGACCGGGTGGGATGCCGACCTGGGCCCCTGGGAGCCGGTGCTGCGCGACGACAAATTGTACGGGCGCGGCGGCGCCGACGACGGTTACGCAATCTTCGGTTCGCTGGCGGCGATTCTGGCGCTGCGTACCCAGGGCCTGTCGCATGCGCGGTGCGTGGTGCTGATCGAAGCCTGTGAGGAGTCCGGCAGCTACGATCTGCCGGCCTACGTGGATCATCTGGCCGAGCGCATCGGCAAGCCGTCGCTGGTGGTCTGCCTGGATTCGGGTTGCGGCAATTACGAGCAGCTGTGGTGCACGACCTCGCTACGCGGGCTGACCGGCGGCAACCTGACCGTGAAGGTATTGGAGGAAGGCGTGCACTCGGGCGATGCCTCCGGCGTGGTGCCGTCCAGCTTCCGCCTGCTGCGCCAGTTGCTCTCGCGCATCGAAGACGAGGCGACGGGCCGCATCCTGCTGGAAGGCCTGCACGTGGAGGTGCCGGCAGAGCGCCTGACCCAGGCCAAGGCCGCGGCGGCGACGCTGGATACCGCCATCTTCGACAAGTTCCCGATGGTCGATGGCCTGGTGCCGATGCATGAGGATCTGACCGAACTGGTATTGAACCGGACCTGGCGCCCGGCGCTGTCGATCACCGGCGTGGACGGCATGCCGCCGCTGGCCTCTGCCGGCAACGTGTTGCGTCCGCAAACGGCGGTGAAGCTGTCGCTGCGCCTGCCGCCGACCGCAGACGGCAAGGCCTGCGGCGAGCTGCTCAAGCAGGCACTGCTGCGCGACCCACCGAATGGCGCACAGGTGACGCTGGAGCTGGAGAAGGCCTCGTCCGGCTGGAATGCGCCGGCCATGGCGCCGTGGCTGGAGAACGCCATCGACGACGCCAGCCAGGCGTTCTTCGACAAGCCGGCGATGTACATGGGCGAAGGCGGCTCGATTCCGTTCATGGGCATGCTGGGCGAGAAGTTCCCCGGCGCGCAGTTCATGATCACCGGCGTGCTCGGCCCGCATTCCAATGCGCATGGGCCTAACGAGTTCCTGCATATCCCGATGGGCAAGCGGGTGACGGCCTGCGTGTCCAAGGTGATCGCCGAGCATCACGCCGCCTGCCTGCGCGGCGAAACCAGCGGCTCGCCGGTGGCTGCCGATAGCGGTACCCGTCATGGTGGACATGGTTGCTGTTGAGGCGACCAAAGACCACCAAGGGTCGAAGCCGTGTGCCGACTTCAAGCCTTGCGTTGCAGTCGACTTGAACAAATCAGCAACGGCGACGGGACCCATTGCCTGTCACCCAGCGGCTGCCGTGCCAAGGCAGCCGCTGGCTACTCGACCATTCGGTTGAAGACCGATCGAGTATTGGACCGGCGTTGTGGAGCGGCGCTGCGACGACACGGCCCAGGACTTGCTGAAGGCACACCATCAGGGCCGCAAGCACTGCGCTTGCGGTATGAGTCGCCGACGTCCGAAATGCTAGTCTGCCGATCCCGTCCGCCTTCGGTGCTGCAATGAACACTTTGTTTGGTAGCGACAGCTGGCTCTACATTCTGCTGGTGGGATTTGTGGTCGGGCTGCTGGCGCGTTTCATCACGCCCGGCACGCAGCGCCTGGGGTGCCTGCTGACCATCGTGCTGGGCATCGCCGGGGCGGTGGTGGCGAGCTGGTTTGGCCGCTACATGGGCTGGTACCACGCAGGCGAACCAGCCGGCTTCCTCGGGGCGTTGCTCGGCGCCATCGCCATCCTTGCCTTACTGCGATTGTTCAGTGGCAGCAAACGCTGACCGCGGCATCGCGCTTCGTCCTCATTTCACTACGCAACCACGACCCATGACGGTATCGCCTTCTGACCCTGCGCGCGAAGCGCTGCGCCTGCAATGGGCGCGACATGCACTGGACGACCCATCTGCCGGCTTGCAACGCGCCTCGGTGGACGCCGGGTTTCGCAGCTATTGGCGCACGCAGGGACGCGGTACCGATCGCATCCTGATGGATGCGCCGCCGGAGCTCGAAAACGTGGCGCCGTGGTTGCGCATGCACGCCGTGCTGGGCGCGCATGGAGTCCGTGTGCCGCACGTACTGGCCCAGGACCTGGAGATCGGCTTCCTGCTCTTGGAAGACCTGGGCATACCGACACTGGCGCAGGCCCTGACCGACGCCAATGCCGACACCCTGCTGGATGGCGCAATCGCGCAATTGCTGTTGCTGCAACAGATCCCGCCACCTTCCGACTGCGGCGTGTTCGGCGAGGCGCTGCTGCAACGCGATGCCGGCTTGTTCGAGGAATGGTTTATGGGTCGCCATCTTGGCGTGCAATTGGACTGCGGCCAGGCCGAACAGTTGCAGTTGGTCCAGCGGCGCTTGATGGACAACGCACTGGCGCAGCCGCGCGTGTTCACCCATCGCGACTTCATGCCGCGCAATCTGATGCCGGTGCCCGATGGCCCTGCGGTATTGGACTTTCAGGATTGTGTGATCGGGCCGATTGCCTACGACCCGATCAGTCTGTTCAAGGACACCTCGGTGAGCTGGCCGATCGCGCGCGTCGACAATTGGCTGGCGCGCTATCACGCACGTGCTCAGGCGGCCGGATTGCCGGTGCCGCCATTGCACCAATTTCTGCGCGACGCGGACTGGATGGGCGTGCAGCGACATCTGAAAAACCTGGGTATTTTTTCGCGCCTGAGCCATCGCGATGGCAAGCATTGGTATCTGGACAATGTGCCGCGCTTCATTGCCTATCTGGACGAAGTACTGCCGCGCTACGCCGAGCTGGCGCCGCTGATTGCGCTGCTGGACGAGGTCATCAAACCCGCATTGGCAACGCGCGCAGCGCAGGTAAACGCATGAAAGCGCTGATCTTTGCAGCGGGTTTTGGCGAGCGCATGCGGCCGTTGACCGACCACATGCCCAAACCCTTGCTGTCGGTCGGCGGCACGCCGTTGATCGTCTGGCATCTGCGCAAGCTGGCGGCGCTGGGCGTGGACGAGGTAGTGATCAATACCTCGTGGCTGGCCGAGCAATTCCCGCAAACGCTGGGAGACGGCAGCGCGTTCGGTCTGCGCCTGACGTATTCCTATGAAGGCGCAACGCCGCTGGAAACCGGCGGCGGCATGTTGCACGCACTGCCGCTGTTGGGCGATGCACCGTTCCTGTTGGTCAATGGCGATATCTGGACCGATTTCGACTTTGCCCGTCTTTCCGCCACACCCGACGGCCTGGCGCAATTGGTGCTGGTCGACCGACCGGCTTATGCGGCACGCGCAGACTTTGCGCTGGACGCCGATGGCAAGGTCCATGCCGATCTGCCTGCCACGCACACCTACGCCGGCGTCGGCATCTACCGGCCGGCTTTGCTGCATAACTGGCAGTCCACCATCGGCGCCTCACCTGAAAATACCGGAGCGTCGCCGCGCTTCCCGCTGGCACCGATCCTGCGCGCGCAGATGGCGGCAGGCCTCATCGCTGGCATCCACCATGCCGGGCGCTGGACCGATGTCGGCACTCCGCAGCGTTTGGAGGAGCTGGATGCACAGCTCTTGCGCGACGGCGGCTGATCGCAACCTCGTCGCTGCAACGCTCGCATCAAGCGCATCAACTAAAACCCTTCTAGCACTGGCTCGCTGGTTGCAACGTGCCTGCCGCATGTGCCCTCGACGAAGGATGAAGTGATGTCAGAACTCGCAATGACATCGCTGGGACGAAAGGAGCTGACCAGACCGCACGTGATCGACAGGCCGCACCGCGTGCAGTGCTCGCAACCACGCGCCGACCATTTCGACTAGCCCTTGCTCGGCTAATGTGCCGGGACCGGACGCATAGAGGTCGCGTCAGCGCTTACAGGAACGGACTTGCCGCGTCTCCCACAACGGTGGGCGGGCACGGGCCCTGCAAAAAAGCAGCCGATCAGCCGCTTTACGCCCCGCGATCCTCAAGCACGCGACGCAGGAACGGCACCGTGATACGGCGTTTGGCCGCCAACGATTCGCGATCCAGACGTTCCAGCAGGGCAACCAAGGTGGCAAGTTCGCGCTCGCTGTGCGTCAGCAGCCAGTCGATTGCCGCATCGTCCAGCGCCAGCCCGCGCCGCTGCGCACGGTCGCGCAGCACTGCGGCGCGCGCCGCGTCGTCGGGCACCGGCAACCCGATCCGGATGCATTGCGACAGCCGCGAACGCAGATCCGGCAGTATCAGCGCCAGGCCGTCGGGCATCTGCCGTGCGGTGTAGAGCAAGCTGGTGCCGGCAGCGCGCGCGCGATTGTGGAAATCGAACAGCGCCACTTCGTCGTCGCGCTGCCCGGCAATGCTGTCCACGCCGTCCAGTGCCACCAGGCTGCGCCCCTCCAATGCTTCGAGCGCATCGCGCAGGCGGCCGGCTGCCGCCTGCAGCGGCAGATACGCGGTGGCGCGCCCGGCCTGCTCGGCCGCCGCGCACACCGCCAGCGCCAGATGTGTCTTGCCGGTGCCGGCAGGCCCGGCAAGATAGAGCCAATCGCTCACCTGCCCAGCCGCCAGCGCCTGCAATTGCGCAAGCAAGCCCTCGGGCGCGGCGATGTAGCTATCGAAACGCTGATCGGATGGCGCGCGCAACGCCAATGGCAACTGCGGCACGCTCACGACCGATTGGCGTCTTGGGTCGGGTCGATGATGACGCTGCGCTCGGCCGTGGTGGACTGCAGCACGATGCCCGCACGCTCACCGGCATACAGGTCGCTGCGCGTGTACTGCTCATGCGCATACCGCAGCAGCACGTTGGCCACCGCTGCCACCGGCAAGGCCAGCAGCATGCCGAGGAAGCCGAACAGCTGGCCGCCGGCCATCACCGCAAAGATCACCGCCACCGGATGCAGGCCGATCTTGTCGCCGACGATACGCGGAGTGAGCACGTAGCTTTCCAGCAACTGGCCGACCGTGAACACCACACCCACGCCGATCAGCAGCTTCAGATCCAGCCCCTGTGCCTGCACGATCGCTGCCAGCAGCGCCAGCACGATGCCGGTGGTCGCGCCCAGATACGGGATGAAGCTGATGAAGCCGGCGATGATGCCGATCAACAACCCCAGGTTGAGCCCGATGATGGACAAACCGGTGGCATAGATCGCTCCCAGTGCCAGCATCACCAGGAACTGGCCGCGGATGAAGCCGCCGAGCACGTCGTTGGATTCCAGCGCCAGCCGGCTCACGGTGCCGATGTAGGCACGCGGGATGACCGCCGCGACGCGCTCGACCAGACGGTCCCAGTCGCGCAGGAAATAAAACGCCAGAATCGGCAGCAGCGCCAGGTTGATCACCCAGGTCACCATTGCAAAACCCGAACGCGAGACGTAGCCGAAGAAGGTCTTCGCGGCGCCGCCGGCCTGTTCCCAGTGGCTGCGGATCCAGTCGATCAATCGCTCCGGGTCCAGCCAGCCCATCAGCTCCACGCCGGTCTTGGCTTCCAGCCATGGAATGGCGGTACTGATTGCCCAGGCGCGCATCTGCGGCAAGGCATCGATCAGGGTCATGATCTGGCGCTCGATCATCGGCACCAGAATCATCAGCGCCAACACGAACAGCAGCGTCGCCAGCACGAACACCAGCGACACTGCCATGTTGCGCGAGCGTCCGGCACGTTCGATGCGGTCCACCAGCGGGTCGCCCAGCCAGGCCAACAACAGCGCAAGCACGAACGGGGTCAGGATCGGCGCCAGCAGCGAGACCACCCACAACACGCCAACAATCACCGCCGTCCATTTGAGACGGCGCAGGAATAGAGCGATTTCGGCTTCGGGAGTCAACGTCATTTCAGGCGGTACTCGGCGTGCTCGTTGTCGAGAATGATCGGGCCCTCGGTCGGTACCGAAACCGAGACTAGCGGACTGTTGTCGCCGAGCATACGGTTGAGCCCGGAAATGCCCGTGAGCAGTTCCAGATCCACTTCCATGCGGTCGCCGTTGGCGCTGACCGGGCGGATGCTGCGTACCACCGACACGCCCTGCAGCGCAGCGGCAACCCGCAGGTAATCATCGGCGCTGTGAATGCCGGTGATCACGGCGCGGTACACGCCCGGCACTCCCGAATCCACGCGCTTGGCATAGCGCTTGACCAAGGCATCGGCGGCGCCATCGGCACCGGCGGCCATCGCGCGGCGTGCATCGCCGTCGCTGCTGGTCCAACTGGACAGCGCATTGCCGTTGTCCACAAACACCCAGTCAGCGGTCCAGCCGGCTGCATTGCGGTAGAGCTTGCCGATCAACTGCATCGGCGGGCTGTACTTGGCCGACGCGCGCGACACTGCCGCGGTGTCCTTGCGCCAGATCGCGCCGGCCAGCGCCTGCTCGGCGGCCGCACCGCCCGGCAGGCCAAGCCGGTAGCCGCGCTCGATCGCACGGTCCAGCACGCTACGTGCAGCATTGGCCTGAGCAACACCTACCAGGCGCGGGCCGCTGCCGTCATCGATGGCCAGCCACAACACCGGCTTGGGGCGCGGCAGCGGCCACACCGGCAGGCCGAGCGCGGCGATCAGGCCATCCACATCGGACTGGCGAAAACGCGCGACCAGGGTGGTGCGGAAGGTCGGCGCCCCGGTGCGCGATGTCCCCTGATCCTGCCGGTAGTCGTAGTGTTCGACGTAATTGGGCGCATTGCGCAGCGCCTGCGGCACGCCGGGACGGCTCATCACCGAGCGATCGCCGGAGACCTTGCCCAGCACCGCGCCCAGCGCGCGTGCCAAGGCACCGGGGCGATCGGATTCGCCCTGGCTGTTGACCGGCACTTCGGCATCGTAGGCGCTTTGCGCCTTGGCGACGTCGCCTTCGGTGCGCAGATCGGCCTGCGCAAAGGCCGGAACCACAGGCATGGCGACCACGAGGGCGAGAAAGAAAGCGAGACTGCGGCGCATCGACGGTTCCATGGCGTAAGCGTATCCGGGTGAATTGTTGCCCGAATGGGGCGCTAGCGCCAACGTGGCTGTTAAAATCGCCGCCTTTACTGCCGAGCCACCCCCGCCCGTGACCAGCCCAACGCCTTCCATTCCCTCGCCCATGACCTACCGCGACGCGGGTGTCGACATCGATGCCGGCAATGCCCTGGTCGAACGCATCAAGCCGCTGGTCAAGCGCAGCTTCCGGCCGGAGGTGATGGGTGGCCTGGGCGGTTTTGGCGCGCTGTTCGACCTGTCGGGCAAGTACAAGGAGCCGGTGTTGGTCTCCGGTACCGACGGAGTAGGCACCAAGCTCAAGCTGGCGCAGCAACTGGGCCGCCACGACACGATCGGCATCGACCTGGTCGGCATGTGCGTCAACGACGTGCTGGTACAGGGCGCCGAGCCGCTGTTCTTCCTGGACTACTTCGCCACCGGCAAGCTGGACGTGGATACCGCAGCGGCCGTCGTCGGCGGCATCGCGCGCGGCTGCGAGCTGTCCGGGTGTGCGTTGATCGGTGGCGAAACCGCCGAAATGCCCGACATGTACCCGCCTGGCGAATACGATCTGGCCGGCTTCACCGTGGGTGCGGTGGAAAAATCGCAGCTGCTGGACGGCGCGCAGGTGCGCGAGGGCGATCTGCTGATCGGCATTGCGTCCTCGGGCCCGCATTCCAACGGCTATTCGCTGATCCGCAAGATCTACGAACGTGCCGGCGCACCCGCCGAGCTGGTGCTGGACGATGGCATCAAGCTGATCGACGCGCTGATGGCGCCGACCGCGCTGTACGTCAAGCCGGTGCTTGCCCTGCTCAAGTCGCATGGCCAGGCGATCCATGCCATGGCCCACATCACCGGCGGCGGGCTCACCGAAAACATTATCCGCGTGATTCCCGACGGCCTGGGCCTGGATATCGATGCCAAGGCCTGGACCTTGCCATCGGTGTTTGCCTGGTTGCAGCGCGAAGGCGCGGTGGCCGATGCCGAAATGTGGCGCACCTTCAACTGCGGCATTGGCTTTGTGCTGATCGCCTCGCCCGAGCAGGCCGCCGCGCTGGAGCAGGCATTGGACGCGCAATCGCTGGCGCATTGGCGCATTGGCCAGGTGATCGCCGCGCACGGCGACGAACGCGTGCGGATTGGCTAAGCCTAGGAGACCCGCATGGACGCTTCCCCTCCCACCCTGCCGACGCCGGCCAGCGCCGACGACCTGCAGCACCTCAAGCTGCTGTCGATCTTTCATTACGTGCTGGCCGGCATCACCGGGCTGTTTTCGCTGTTTCCGCTGATCCACTTGTTCATGGGTCTTGCCATCGTCACCGGGCAATTGCCGATGAACGGCAACAACGGCGAAACGGCGCCGGACGAGATGCGGATGTTCGGCTGGATTTTCGTGGTGTTTGCAGCGGCGCTCATCATCTGCGGCATGACGCTGGCCGGCTTCATGGCCTATGCCGGCCGTTGCATCGCCCAGCGCCGGCGGCATGTGCTGTGCCTGATCGTGGCCGGCATTTCGTGCTCCTTCATGCCGTTCGGCACAGTGCTCGGCGTGTTCACGCTGGTCACCTTGTTGCGCCCCCAGGTCAAGGCATTGTTCGGCCCTGCCGCTACCGCTGCCTGAGAGCCACGTGATCATCAGGGCCGTGAGCCGCGCCAAGCCGGCTGCGTTGATCGTCACCATCGCAGTGTTCGGGGCAAGCTGGATCGCACCACTGTGGCCGGTCGAGCAGGCCTTGCACAGTTCGCTGACTGTGCTCGGGTTGATCGCACTGGTGTGGGCCGACCGTCGCTGGCCATTGGAGAACGCCGCGTTCGTGGCGATCTGCGTGTTCATCGGATTGCACTGCATCGGCGCGCGCTGGCTGTATTCCAACGTGCCCTACGAGCAATGGAGCATGCAGCTGCTGTACTGGTCGCCCGGCGCCACGTTCGGCTGGACGCGCAATCATTTCGACCGGCTGATCCATCTGCTGTTCGGGCTGTGTTTCACGCCGGCCATTGCGCAACTGGCGTTGCGGCGGTGGCCCCGCCTGACACTGCGGCAGGCCTTCGCGCTGACGGTGATGACCATCATGTGCGTCAGCCTGGTCTACGAGTGGTTCGAGTGGGGCATCGCGCTGTTGCTGTCGCCACAGGCCGCCGAAGCCTACAACGGCCAGCAGGGCGACCCCTGGGACGCGCATACCGACATGCTGCTGGCAACCCTCGGCAGCCTCGCTGCCTACCCCATGGTGAGGACATTGTTCAATGCACGCGACTGACCCGCGCCTGCGCCTGGCCGTGCTGGCCTCCGGCCGCGGCAGCAATCTGCAGGCCATCATTGACGAGATCGCGGGTGGGCGGCTGCGTGCGGAGGTGGTCGGAGTGTTTTCCGACCGCCCGCAGGCGCCGGCACTGCAGAAGGTGGACGTGGCACGCCGCTGGAGCGCGAACCCGCGCGACTTTGCCGACCGCAAGGCCTTCGACGCCGCACTGGGCGATGCCCTCGCTGCCGTGCAGCCGGACTGGATCATCTGCGCCGGCTACATGCGCATCCTGGGCGAGCCATTGGTGCACCGCTTCGCCGGCCGCATGCTCAATATCCACCCGTCCCTGCTGCCCAAGTACCGGGGCTTGCACACCCATGCGCGCGCGCTGGAGGCCGGCGATACCGAGCACGGCGCCAGCGTGCACCTGGTGGTGCCGGAACTGGATGCCGGCAGCGTGATCGCGCAGGCGCGCGTGCCGGTGCTTCCCGGCGACAGCGCCGAGCAATTGGCCGCGCGCGTCCTGGCCCGCGAGCACCCGCTGCTGCTCGCCACACTGGCACTGCTGGCCAGCGGACGCCTCCGGGTAGACCGCGATGCGGTGCATGTCGACGGTCAGTGCCTGTTTACGCCACTACGACTAGAGTCCGCTGACACCGCGCTCGCCTGAATGCGGATACGCCCTCCTCATCCTGTCTCGGACATCCTTGCGGCCCCATGCCTCAGCTCCCGCGCATGAAAGCCATCCCGATCGCCGCCGCGCTGTTGACCACGGCCCTGCTTTGCCAGGCCAGCCCGAGCCGTGCGCAACAGGCAGCTGCCCCGCCGGCAGCGACGCCTCAAGCACCTGCCACGCCCGCTCCGCCTGTTGCGTCCGCGACGACAGCCGCGCTGCCCGCGAACACCTGGACGCCGCCGCCACTGGAGCCGTTCGTGGCGACCTACCAGGCGTTCTACCGTGGCAAGGAAGCCGGCGATGCCACCATGCAGGTCAGCCACGGCGACGGCAGCCAGTGGCGGATCGACATGTCGGTGCGCGGCCGCAAGGGCTTTGCAAGCATCCTGGGCTTGAACCTGGAACAGAGCACGGTGTTTCGCGTCGATGGCGACACCTACGTGCCGTTGAGCCAGAGCACCGTGCGCAAGGCGATGTTCTTCGGCAAAAAGGTCACCGGCGTCTACAACTGGCAAGCCGGCACCGCGCAATGGGACGGCGACCTGAAGGAAGAGCGCCAGCAGCCCATTCCGCTGCAGCACGGCGATCAAAGTGCGCTGTCGCTGAATTTGTCGCTGATGCGCGATGCACAGCCCGGCCGCAGCCTGAGCTACCGCTATGTCGATGTGGGCCGGGTACGCAAATACGACTATCGCGCAGCTGACACCACCGAGGTGGTGCAGGTCGGCGACCTGAGCTACGACGCGTTGCGCGTGTACCGCGTCAACAGCGGCGACAACGAAACCATCCTCTGGATCGCCAACGGGGTTCCGACCCCGGTGCGCATCCTGCAACGTGACAAAGGTGAGGATCAGGTCGATCTCCGCCTGGTCGAATACCAAGGAGTCTGACCATGAAAACCTTCTCCCGCACTAGCGCCTTGATCGCCGCTGCCGCACTGGCTGTGGCCAGCCTGCCGGCGCTCGCCGTGCAGCCGTTCCAGGCCGATTACTCTGCCAATTACATGGGCATGCAGGCCAACGGCACGATGACCCTGGCGTCCGCCGGCGCCAACCAGTGGCGCTACACCCTGACCATCCAGAACCAGTTGGCCAACCTGACCCAGAGCACGGTGTTCGAAGAAGCCGGCGGCCAGCTGCGTCCGGTCAGCAGCAACGACACCTCGTCGATGATGGTTAAGCGCCGCAACGTCACCGCCAACTACGACTGGAAGACCAGCCAGGCGACCTGGGGCGGCGACATCAAGCCGGACCGCCGGGGGCCAGTCAAGTTGCAGCCCGGCGATATGGACGCGTTACTGATCAACTTGGCAATCACCCGCGACCTGGCCGCCGGCAAGCCGCTGAACTACCGCATGGTGGACGAAGGCCGCATCAAGCCGATGAGCTACAAGGTGATCGGCAAGGAAACCATCACCGTCAACGGCAAGCAGGAGCAGGCCACCAAGGTCTCGCGCGTGGATGGCGACAAGGAACTGATCGCCTGGGTGGTCAAGGATCTCCCGGTGCCGGCGCGCTTGCTGCAGAAGGAAAAGGGTCAGGACGCACTGGACCTGACGATCAAGTCTCTGCGCTAAGCGATCCGTCCCTGACCGAGCGTGCCCAGGAGCACGCTGAGGTGCGCTGCTGCGCACGCATCGCGTGTGGACAGTCGCTAAAAGCGGTTTAAAGCTTGGTGAAACGAGTGCGCGGTGCCCTCACCGCTCGCGGGACACGCCGTGAATCCATCCGTGGAGGGTCGTTGGCGGCACCCATGCCGCCAACGGTCCCGCAATCGGCAAGGACACCGCACCAGACAGTTTGTCTGTGGTTTTGTTGAAGAACGAAACCACCGCGTCGCGCGGTTTGCTGGCTGCTGGTTGCTGTGCTGCAACCCTGCGCACCGACAAACTCGACCGGCCCTTGCCCGCCCACCATCGCGGGACCCTTGGCGGCATGGATGCCGCCACGGAGCTTACATGGACGTACTTGCAGCGTGTGCTGCGATGGTGGGCGGGCAAGGGCCCAGCAGCAAACGCCAAGACCTCGAGGGCGCGGTGCCCTCACCAGACCGTTTGCTGATGCTCTTGCTGAAGAACGAAACCAACGCGTCGCGGTTTCGGGGTTGCTGGTTGCCGTGCCAAACCCTGGGCACCGATTAATGCGACCGGTCCTTGCCCGCCCCCCATCGCGGGACCCTTAGCGGCATGGATGCCGCCGCGGAGCTTACATGGACGTACTTGCAGCGTGTCCTGCGATGGTGCGCGGGCAAGGGCCCTGCAGCAGACGCGAAGACCTCGAGGGCGCGGCGCCCTCACAGCACCAGACAGTTTGTCTGTGGTTTTGTTGAAGAACGAAACCACCGCGTCGCGCGGTTTGCTGGTTGTGCCGAAACCCTGGGCGCCGACCATCGTGACTGGCCCTTGCCCGCCCACCGTCGCGGGACCCTTGGCGGCATGGATGCCGCCAAAGAGCTTACAAAGACGTACTTGCAGCGTGTCCCGTGATGATGCGGGCAAGGCCCTGCAGCCAAGCTGCAGCTCAGACGCTCTTCACCCACCGCTCGGAGCCAGACCACGTACGACCTCTCAAGGCTTGCCGACAGCCTTGTCATCGCCAGTCGTAAATACCGTGCGGCAATCCACGCGGATCTGCGCGTCGTTCTTGCGCCAATAGAACAGGTCGCAATGGCGCTTGCCCTCGACGGTCTTTTTCACCGCCACCGCGTAAAACGACTGCGCGATCTCGTCGCGGCTGGTGGTGCCGTCGCCGTTCCAGTCCATGTCCTTGAACTCCACGCCCTGGGTGATGGCCATGCCCACACTCCAGGCATAGGCCAGCCACGCCAGGATCAGCACGATCACGCCCAGCAGGATCTTGCGTCGCGTCGTGAAGCGGCCGCGCAGGATCATGCGGTACGCCGGATGGTCGCGCCCAGCGCCCCCAGCTTCTCCTCGATGTTTTCGTAGCCACGGTCCAGGTGGTAGATGCGATCGATGGTGGTGTCGCCGTCGGCCACTAGCCCGGCCAGGATCAGCGAAGCAGACGCGCGCAGGTCGGTGGCCATCACCGGCGCACCGCTGAGGCGCTCGGCGCCACGCACGATGGCGGTATGGCCTTCGACCTGGATGTCCGCGCCCAGGCGCAGCAGTTCGTTGACGTGCATGAAGCGGTTTTCGAAGATGGTTTCGTTGATCACGCCCACGCCATCGGCCACGCAGTTGAGCGCCATGAATTGCGCCTGCATGTCGGTGGGAAACGCCGGATACGGCGCAGTGGTCAGGTTGACCGCGCGCGGGCGCTTGCCGTGCATGTCCAGCGTGATGCTGTCGGCGGTGGTGGTGATGGTGGCCCCGGCCTCGGTGAGCTTGTCCAGCACCGCGTCCAGGGTGTCCGGGCGGGCGCGGCGCACGGTGACGCTGCCGCCGGTCATCGCCGCGGCGACCAGGAAGGTGCCGGTCTCGATGCGATCCGGCAGCACCGCGTGGTGCCCGCCGCCCAGGCGCTCGACGCCCTGCACCACGATGCGCGGCGTGCCGGCACCTTCGATCTGCGCACCCAGCGCGATCAGGCAGTCGGCCAGGTCGGTGACTTCCGGCTCCATCGCCGCGTTTTCCAGCACCGTGGTGCCGTCGGCCAGCACGGCGGCCATCAGTACGTTCTCGGTACCGGTAACGCTGACCATGTCGAACACGTAACGGCCGCCCTTCAGACGCCCATTACTGGTGGCCTTGATGTAGCCATTCTCCACGCTGATCTCCGCACCCAGCGCCTGCAGGCCCTTGATGTGCTGATCCACCGGTCGCGAGCCGATCGCGCAACCGCCGGGCAGCGACACTTCGGCGGTGCCGTAGCGCGCCAGCAGCGGGCCCAGCACCAGGATCGAGGCGCGCATGGTCTTGACCAGCTCATACGGCGCGACCTGATGGGTCACCGAGCGCGGGTCGACCAGGATCGAGCGGCCCTTGGCCAGGGTGCCTTCGTCGATAGTGACTTCGGCGCCCAGCTCGCTGAGCAGCTTCACCGTGGTGATCACATCGTGCAGGTGCGGCACGTTACTCATTTCCACCGGCGCATCGGCCAGCAGGGTGGCGCACAGGATCGGCAGCACTGCGTTCTTGGCGCCGGAAATATTCACTTCGCCATGCAGCGCTTGGCCGCCGGTCACTACGATTTTTGCCATGGGAATCTGAGAAATCCGAAAGTAGAAGGGATGTCGGGGGAATGAAGCGAAGGATGTATCGAGCGTGCTGCACGCGGCGCGCGCGGGAACTGGGGACGAGCGGCGCCGAATACGGCACTGCCAGGGACGCGCTGGACACAGTCACTGCGTGGACCTGGACGACGCCAGCCGAGGCGATGCAGGTGCGTACCGCCTCCCGCTCCCACCCTGCGCACTGCCCCGACCCAGCCCGCCCGGCCGCGAGCGCGGCGGCGGCGCTCAGCCTTCCTCGGGTGCCAGGGTCTTGAGCTGCAGCGCGTGGATCGCTCCGCCCATCAGCTCGCCCAGGGTGGCGTAGACCATGCGGTGGCGCGCCAGCGGCGCCTTGCCGGCAAATGCGGGGCTGATCACGGTCGCCTCGAAGTGCACACCGTCGTCGCCGTGCACGTCGACGCGGGCTTCGGGCAACCCGGATTCGATGAGTTTACGGATGGTTTCGGCGTCCACAGGGCGTTTCCTCATAAAATGAGCGCACATTCTACTCTTCACCCGAGTCCCGCATGGCCGTCTCGCACCTGCCCTCCGCCACCGTCAGCGACGCCAGCCTGGTCGCCAGCGGACAGCGCGTGCTGGAGATCGAGCGTGAAGCCCTCGCCAGCGTGGGCGCGCGCATCGGCAGCGACTTCGCTGCCGCCTGCCGGCTGGTGCTGGCGTCGCGCGGGCGGGTGGTCGCCACCGGCATGGGCAAATCCGGGCATATCGCGCGCAAGATCGCCGCGACCCTGGCCTCCACCGGCACGCCGGCGTTCTTCGTGCATCCCGGCGAAGCCGGCCACGGCGACCTGGGCATGATCACCGAAGCCGATATCGTGCTGGCGCTGTCGTATTCGGGCGAATCGGACGAAGTGCGCATGCTGCTACCGGTACTCAAGCGCCAAGGCAACCCGATCATCGCCATGACCGGCCGCCCCGGCTCCAGCCTGGCCCAGGCCGCTGACGTCCACCTGGATGTCAGCGTCTCTGCGGAGGCCTGCCCGTTGCATTTGGCGCCGACGTCCAGCACCACTGCCTCACTGGCGATGGGCGATGCGCTGGCAGTGGCACTGCTGGATGCGCGCGGTTTCACCGCCGACGACTTTGCACGTTCCCACCCGGCCGGCAGCCTGGGCCGGCGCCTGCTGCTGCACATCACCGATGTCATGCACGGCGGCGACGACCTGCCGCGCGTGCGTGAGGACGCAAGCCTGAGCGAGGCGCTGATGGAAATGAGCCGCAAGCGGCTGGGCATGACCGCAGTGGTCGACGACGATGGCCGACTGATCGGCCTGTTTACCGATGGCGACCTGCGCCGCGCGCTGGATAGCGACATCGACGTGCGCAGCGCCGGCATCGCCGAGGTGATGACGCGCAACCCGCGCACCATCGGCGCCGACCAGTTGGCCGCCGAGGCCGCACGGCTGATGGAGGACTACAAGATCAATGGCCTGATCGTGGTGGACGCGCAGCAGCGCGCGGTCGGGGCGTTGAACATTCACGACCTGTTGCGCGCCAAGGTGGTTTAACAGGTTCAGTTTTCAACTGCGCCCCCGTTCTTACCGATTCGTTGCCGATGCCCTACTCTCCCTTGCACCACCTCCCCGCCGAGCTGATCGAACGTGCCGCGCGTATCCGTCTGGCCTGTTTCGACGTCGATGGCACCCTGACCGATGGGCGCCTGTACTACGACCATGCCGGCAACGAGAGCAAGGCGTTCAACGTGCTCGACGGCCAGGGCCTCAAGCAGCTCGAATACGCCGGTATCCACGTTGCGCTGATCACCGCACGCGCCAGCCTGTCGGCGGAAAAGCGCGGCCAGGATCTGGGCCTGCACGTGCAGATCGGGGTCAAGAACAAGCGCCTGGCCGTGCTGGCCCTGTGTCAGGAACACGGCCTGTCGCTGGACCAGGTGTTGTTCATGGGCGACGACCTGCCCGACCTGCCGGCATTGCTGGCGGTTGGCCTGCCGGTCGCGCCAGCGAACGCACACCCGTGGATCGCCGAGCGCGTGCAGTGGCACACCCAGGCCCGTGGCGGCGAAGGCGCCGCGCGCGAGGTCTGCGACGTGGTGCTGGCCGCGCAAGGCCAGGTCGAGGGCATCATCGAAAGGTTTTCCGCATGAACTTCAACTGGCGCACCACCCTGGGCGTGGTGCTGTTTGCCGCCGCGGTCATCTCCGGCTGGTCGGCATGGCAGCAGCGCGCGCGCCCGGCTGCGGCAGTGGTGGATGAGTCCAAAGCCGACTACGTGCTGCGCGACTTCGAACTGATCACGTTGGACAAGCAGACCGGCAAGGAAGCGATGACGCTGCGTGCGCCCGAGATGCACCGCAACCGCGCCGATCAGACCGCCGACATCACCACCCCGGTGTTCCTGCTACCCGATAACGCCAACCAGCCGTGGACGCTGCGCGCCAAGACCGGCTGGGTCAGCCCCAAGGGCGACGAGTTGCGCTTGCGCGGCGATGTCGAAGGCGACAGCCCGACCGCCGGCGCGACGCCGCCCACCACCTTCCGCACCGAGAGTCTGGACGTGTTTCCGCAGCAGAACCTCGCCAAGACCGCGGCTCCGGTGACCATGCGTCGGCCGGGTATCATGCAAAGTGGGGTCGGCTTCGAGGCCGATCTCAAATCGCGCCAGTACAAGCTCCTTTCCCAGGTCAAGACCCGCTATGAACCGAATGCTGCCCGCTAAACTGGCGTTTGCCGCACTGCTGTTGCCTGCCATGGCGATGGCCAAGACCAGCGACCGCAATCAGCCGATGGCGATCGACTCCAATGCCAACGATTGCAACATGCTCGACGACAGCGGCAAGTGCCGCTTCAGCGGCAATGTGGTGATCACCCAGGGCACGCTGGAAATCCACGCCGATACCGCCGACATCTTCCAGAAGAACGGCCAGACCGACCGTGTAGTGCTCACCGGCAAGCAGGCCACGCTCAAGCAGCAGATGGACGACGGCGCGATGATGAACGGCCAGGCCGACAACATCGAATACAAGGTCGCCGACGAGATCATCATCCTGAGCGGCAACTACAAGGTCGACTCGCCCAAGGGCACCAATGCCGGCCAGCGCATGGTCTACAACACCAAGACCGGCAATATGCAAAGCGGCGGCGACGGCAGCCGCGTGCGCACCATCATCCAGCCCAAGAACGCTGCCCCCGCCGCGGCAACGCCGGCGCCGGCCACCAAGCCTGCAGCCAAGCCGCAGGGGAAGAAGTAATGCTGGTCGCCACCGGTCTGCGCAAGAAGTACAAGCAACGCGAAGTGGTCAAGGAATTCGGCCTCACCTTGGAGGCCGGCGAAGTGGTCGGCCTGCTCGGCCCCAACGGCGCGGGCAAGACCACCTGCTTCTACATGATCGTCGGTCTGGTCGAAGCCGATGCCGGTCGCATCGAGCTGGACGGTCGCGACCTCACCGCCGAGCCGATGTACGCGCGCGCCAAGCTTGGCGTGGGGTATCTGCCGCAGGAGCCGTCCATCTTCCGCAAGCTCACCGTGGCCGACAACATCCGGCTAGTGCTGGAGCTGCGCGAGGA
Organism: Xanthomonas vesicatoria ATCC 35937; assembly: GCF_001908725.1. Taxonomy (NCBI): domain Bacteria; kingdom Pseudomonadati; phylum Pseudomonadota; class Gammaproteobacteria; order Lysobacterales; family Lysobacteraceae; genus Xanthomonas; species Xanthomonas vesicatoria. Next base: position 1,297,373 of record NZ_CP018725.1, read on the forward strand.
ATTGGACACCGCCGGTCGCGAGAAGGAACTGGCCTCGCTGCTGGAAGAACTGCAGATCACCCATGTGGCCGATCAGCTCGGCGCCAGCCTCTCCGGCGGCGAGCGGCGCCGCTGCGAAATCGCACGCGCGCTGGCGGCCAAGCCGCGCATGATGCTGCTGGACGAACCATTTGCAGGCGTGGACCCGATTTCGGTCGGCGAGATCCAGCGCATCATCATTCACCTCAAGGAACGCGGCATCGGCGTGTTGATCACCGATCACAACGTGCGCGAGACCTTGGGAATCTGCGACCGTGCGTATATCCTCGCCGAGGGAGGCGTGCTGGCGCAGGGGGCACCGGAAGCGCTGCTAGCCAATCCCGACGTCCGTCGCGTGTATCTGGGGGAAACTTTCCGCCTTTGAGCGCGTCGCCGCGCCATCGATTCTTCCAGTCAGTGCCTGCATGAAAGCCCGGCTTCAGACATCGCTAGGACAGCAGCTGGTCATGACGCCGCAATTGCGTCAGGCGATCAAGCTATTGCAGATGTCCACCACCGAGCTGGAACTGGAAATCGCCGAAGCGGTGGAAACCAACCCGCTGCTCGAATGGGCCGACGAGGCCGCGCATGCGGCCGGCGACATACCCGAGTCCTCGCCCTCCTCGTCCAGCGAGGAACCCCAGCGCGAGCAACCCGCCCCGGCCGAGCGCGACGACGACTGGTCGCAGGACGAATTGCAGTGGACCGGCTCGGGCAGCGGCGGCAGTTTCGACGATGACGAGTCCGGGGACGCCGCCGAGCGCGTGGCCGAATCCGAAACCCTTGCCGATCATCTGCTGTGGCAGTTGCACCTGTCGCCGCTGTCGCCACGCGACCGACAGATCGGCGCGCTGCTGATCGATGCGCTGGACGAAGACGGTTATCTGCGCGAGCCGTTATCGGCAATTCTCGAAACACTGGCCCTGGGCGCGTCGGTCGACGAGGCCGAAGTGCTCACCGTGCTGCATCAGATCCAGCGCTTCGACCCGGTCGGCGTAGGTGCGCGCACGCTGGGCGAGTGCCTGGCCTTGCAATTGGCGGTGCTCGACCCGGCCATCCCGGGGCGCGAACTGGCGCTACAGATCGTCGCCGGCCCGCTGGAACGCCTGCCGCGCGCCGGTGTGGCCGGCTTGGCGCACGAACTCAAGCGCTCCGCCACCGATGTCGAACAAGCCGTGCAGCTGGTGCGCTCGCTGGACCCGCGCCCGGGCAAGCAGATCGGCGACCTCTCGCAAGACACCTACGTGGTGCCCGACTGCGTGATCTGGCGCCAGCGCGGCGTGTGGCGCGCCTCGCTGGCCGGCCGCTCGCAGCCCAAGGTCACCATCCACCGCGGCTACGAGAACCTGATCCGCAGTTGCGGCGAATCGGATGCCGGCTATCTGCGCGGACAGTTGCAGGAGGCGCGCTGGCTGCTCAAGAGCCTGGAAGCGCGCGGCGAAACCCTGCTGCGGGTGGTGCGCTGCCTGCTGCAGCACCAGGCCGGGTTCCTGGAATTCGGTGCGCAGGCGCTGCGCCCGCTAACCCTGCGCGAGATCGCAGGCGAGCTCGGCCTGCACGAATCCACCATTTCCCGCGCCATCGCCCGCAAATACGTGCGTACCCCGCGCGGCACCATCCCGCTGCGCTCGTTCTTTGCCTCCGGCATCGACACCGACAGCGGCGGCGAGGCCTCCAGCACTGCCATCCAGGCCATGATCCGGCGCCTGATCGACGCAGAAAACCCGCGCAAACCCTTGTCGGACGCCAAGCTGGCGGATCTTTTGAAAACCTCCGGCGTACCAGTGGCGCGGCGCACCGTTGCGAAGTATCGTGAGGCCATGAACATTTCCGCCTCCCACGAACGCGTGCGCATCGCCTGACGTTGCAACCACCGCAACGCCGGCCTGCGCCGGGTTAGTCGGATCACCGGAACGGTTCATTGGCCCACCGACCAATGGAGGTATCCGATGCGCATCGAGACGTATGGCCACCAGCTTGAAGTGACCCCCGCCCTGCGGGAGTACGTGGCAAGCAAGCTGCAGCGACTGCAGCGCCATTTCGACCAGCACTGTGAAGTCCGAACGCAGCTGGCCGTTCGCAAGCCAGACCACCACGTGGTCGCCACCGTCAACCTTCCCGGTCGCACGCTGCACGCAGATGCCAGCGGTTCCACCATGTACGCCGCCATCGACCTGCTGGTCGACAAGCTCGACCGCCTGGTGCTCAAGCACAAAGAAAAGAAATGTAACCACCACGCACGCGAGGTGCGCGACAATCCCGCATGACGCTTCCCGCTTGATGCCCTCATGCCTTTAAACGATCTGATGGCGGCCGTGCGCACCGTGGTGTCGCCGGCCGCCGATCGCGACACCGTCCTGCACACCGCCGCCGATCTGCTGTCCTGCCGCCAGGCCGGCGCCGACGAGCTCTACGCCAACCTGTGCGAGCGCGAGGCCCTGGGCAGTACCGCCATCGGCCACGGCATTGCCATTCCGCATGGACGCTGCCCCAATCTGACCGAACCCCGCGGTGCGCTGCTGCGGCTGGACGCCCCGGTTGCGTTCGGCAGCGATGAACCGGTGGACCTGGTGTTCGCCATGGCGGTGCCTGCGCACTACACCCACCAGCACTTGATGCTGTTGTCGGAACTGGCCGAGCGCTTCTCCGATGCGCACTTCCGTCAGCAACTGCGCGCCGCGCCCGATGCCGACGCGCTGATGGCGTTGCTCACCGATGCGCCTCCTCCACAGGCTAGCGCCGCATGAATACCAGCATCACCGCACGCGAACTGTTCGACCAGCAGCGCGACAAGCTGGCGCTGCGCTGGGTCGCCGGGCAGAAGGGCGAGCACCGCGAGATCCAGGCGGGCAGCAACAACGCCCGCCGCCCGTCGCTGGCTGGCTATCTCAACGTGATCTATCCCAACAAGGTGCAGATCCTGGGCACCGAAGAGCTGGCCTGGCTGGATTCGCTGGACGCGCGCCAGCGCTGGGAAACCATCGAGAAGATCATCCAGGTGCAACCGCTGGCACTGGCGATCAGCAAGAACCAATCCTGCCCGGAAGACCTGCGCGCCGCCGCCGACGAATCCAACACCCCGTTGTGGATCTCGCCCAAGCGCGGCCACGAACTGCTCAACCACCTCTCCTACCATCTGGCGCGCACGCTGGCGCCGCGGGTCACCCTGCATGGCGTGTTCATGGAGATCTATTCGATCGGCGTGCTGATCACCGGCGAGGCAGGCTCGGGCAAGAGCGAACTGGCGCTGGAACTGCTCAGCCGCGGCCACCGCCTGGTGGCCGACGATGCGCCGGAATTCACCCAGATCGCCCCCGATGTGCTCGACGGCACCTGCCCCGAGCTGCTGCAGGACCTGCTGGAAGTGCGCGGCCTGGGCGTGCTCAACGTGCGCGACATGTTCGGCGACACCGCGGTGAAGAAGAACAAGTACCTGCGCCTGATCGTGCACCTGACCCGGCCGATGACCGAACCCACGCCCTCCGGCTACGAGCGCCTGACCGGCGATTCCGGCAGCCGCCACGTGCTGGACCTGGACGTGCCACTGATCACCTTGCCGGTGATGCCCGGCCGCAACCTGGCGGTGCTGACCGAAGCGGCCACGCGGCTGCATATCCTGCGCACCAAGGGCATCGACCCGGCGGCGATGTTCATTGCCCGCCACAGCAACCTGCTGGAGCGACGTACGCCATGAGCATCGCGCCCTCCACGTTGATGATCGTGAGCGGGCTGTCCGGCTCGGGCAAATCGGTCGCGTTGAAGACCTTCGAGGATCTGGACTACTACTGTTCTGACAATCTGCCGGTGGAGCTGCTGCCGGACTTCGTCAAGAGCCGCCTGCGTGGCAATCCGATCGGCGACCAGCGCCTGGCGGTGGGCATCGACGTGCGCAGCCGCAGCGACCTGACCCAGCTGGCGCAGTGGCGCCAGGCTGCGCAGGAATACGGCATCGAGGCACGTCTGCTGTTTTTCGAAGCCAGCGATGAAGCGCTGATCAAACGGTACGCCGATACCCGCCGGCGTCATCCGCTCAGTCATCTCGGCCTGGCCTTGCCGGAGGCGATCACCCGCGAGCGCCAGTTAACCGAGCCGCTGCGCGCGCAGGCCGACGCGATCATCGATACCAGCACGCTGAACGTGCACCAGTTGCGTCGCCGCGTGGTCACCGAATTCGCGCTCGGCTCCAACGACCGGTTGTCACTGTTGTTCGAATCGTTTGCCTACAAGCGCGGCGTGCCGGCTGAGGCCGACTTCGTGTTCGATGCGCGCGTGCTGCCCAATCCGCACTGGGACCCTGAGCTGCGCCCGCTCACCGGCCGCGATGCCGGGGTGCGCGAGTACCTGGACAACGAAGCGGATGTGCAGCGCTACAGCGCACAGATCGTGGACTTGCTCGACACCTGGTTGCCGCGATTGCGTAACGACACCCGCAGCTACGTGACCATCGCCTTCGGCTGCACCGGCGGCAAGCATCGCTCGGTGTACATGGCCGAACGCATGGCGCGGCATGCACGCGAACAGGGCTGGCCGGAAGTGGCGACGTTTCATCGCGAGCAGGACTGAGGGGCCGGGATTCGGGATTCGGGATTCGCCAAAGCGGCATCATGCGATGGGGGCGTGCTGTACTTAACGTTAAATGGCGCTCTTGCAGTGCCGTGTGTTGGGTTGCGATCTTTGCGCATGGCTTGCATCTGGTTGATGCGCGAGGCGACAAGGCTGCGCATGACGTGACTGGGCGCCGACGTTCTAGAAGCCGCTCGGCGTCTTCGCTTGAGGCGCTGCGCGACGCTGCAAGACCATTGCATTGGTGCCGTTCCGCCACGCATGGCTACGCGGCCCCGCCCGCTAAATTGAGAACGGTGGCGTTCGCTTGCGATCTGGTCCGCATTGCTGACGCTGCGTACGTCACGCATCTACACCACACCCAGTCACGCGATGGCGACACGCCGTTGCGCCGGCTTGCTGCAGCGGTCCTAAACGGCTATTCAGTTCGCAACGCATCGGTGCGGGCAAACGCTATCGCGCGGTCACGCTGACCTGTTAACGTTTCGGCATGGCCTGTGGCATTCTCCTCATTACTCATCCCGGCATCGGCGCAGCGTTGTTGAACGTGGCGACGGGGCTGTTGCGGCACTTGCCGCTGAAGACCGAAGCATTCGACGTGCCGTTCGATGCAGACCTGGACGCATTATTGCCCCAGGCCTCGGCGGCGATGCGCCGGGTCGACAGCGGCGACGGCGTGCTGGTCATGACCGACCTGTACGGCGCCAGCCCCAGCAATCTCGCCAGCCGATTGGCCAAGCTGGGCACGCCGGTCCGTCGCGTGTCCGCACTGAGCCTACCGATGCTGCTGCGGGTGATGAATTATCCCGAACAAGGTTTGCAGGAGCTGCCCGCCACTGCGGCGGCAGGTACCCGCAACGGAGCGATCATCGACGATGCTTGAACGCGAACTCATTGTGTCCAACCGACTCGGACTGCATGCGCGGGCGACCGCCAAGCTGGTGCAGACGTTGTCGTCCTATCGCAGCAACGCCACGCTGGCGGCCAAGGGCCGCGAAGTGAATGCCAAGAGCATCATGGGCGTGATGTTGCTGGCCGCAGGCCAAGGCACCAGCGTGGTGGTGCGGCTGGATGGCGAAGACGAAGCCGACGCCTTGCAGGCGCTGGTGGAGCTGTTCGAGCGTCGCTTCGACGAGGACAGCTGAGCATGCGCGGCGTCGGTGCTATTGCGACCGACACGGCGCCGCCGCGCCAGGCACGCGCATGAGCCTGCGCCTGCGCGGACATGGGGCCTCGCGCGGCAATGCGCTCGGGCGCGCGCGCGTGCGCCAGAGTCATACGCTGGAAGTGGCCGAACAACGCGTCCCCGCCAACCAGGTGGAAACGCAGTTGCAGCGCCTGCACACCGCCATCGAGGCAGCCCGTGTCGAAATGCAGCAGCTGCGCGACCGCCTGCATGGCGCACTCGCGCGCGAAGTCGGCGAGTTTCTCGAACTGCATGCGCTGCTGCTGGACGACCCGGAACTGCTGCAGGGGCTGGATGAGCTGATCCGCACCCACCGCTATAGCGCCGACTATGCGCTGCGCGTGCAGCGCGACCGGCTGGCGGCGGTGTTCGACGGCATGGAAGACGCCTACCTCAAGAGCCGCATGGACGATCTGGATCACGTGATCGGCCGCATCCATGCGTTCTTGCACAAGCGTGCGCCCGACCTCAAGGGTGTGGCCGGCGAGATCCTGGTCTGCGACAACGTGGCGCCGTCAGAACTGGCGCAGCTGCAGGCACAAGGCGTGGTCGGCATTGTTACCACCGCCGGCAGTGCGCTGTCGCATAGCGCGATCCTGGCGCGCAGCCTGCACCTGCCGTTGGTGGTGGGAGTGAGCGACGCGGTGCAGCGGATCGACGATGGCGATGTGCTGATCGTCGATGCCGGCTCCGGGCAGGTGATCGTCGACCCCACGCCCGACCACTTGCGCGACTACCGCGAGCGCCTGCGCGCGCTGGCCAAGGAGCAGCGCGAACTCGGGCGGCTGCGCTCCAAGCCCACGCGCACCCGCGACAACGTCGATATCACCCTGCTGGCCAATGCCGAGTCGCTGGAAGACGTGGCGCGCGCGCATGCGCTGGGTGCCAGCGGCCTGGGCCTGTATCGCACCGAATTCCTGTTCCTGCAGCGCAACGAGCTGCCGGACGAAGACGAACAGTTCCACACCTACCGCGACACCGTGCTGGGCATGAGCGGCCGCCCGGTGACGATCCGTACGCTGGATCTGGGCGCCGACAAGGCCGACCGCACCGGCCTGACCCTGAGCGACGAGGACAACCCTGCCCTGGGCCTGCGTGGCGTGCGCCTGTCGCTGGCCCGCCCGGCGGTGGCGCAGGCGCAGTTGCGCGCCATCCTGCGCGCTTCCGGCTACGGGCCGGTGCGCATCCTGGTGCCGATGGTCAGCGGCCGCGAAGAAATCCTGTTGGTGCGCAAACAGCTGAAAAAGCTCACCGCGCAGCTGCGCGACGAAGGCCACGAGATTGCCGAGCACATTCCGCTGGGCGCGATGATCGAAGTGCCTGCTGCGGCGCTGGCGCTGGATTGCTTTATCGACGACATCGACTTCCTGTCGATCGGCACCAACGATCTGGTGCAATACCTGCTGGCGGTGGACCGCAACAACGAGGCGCTGGGCGAGTTGTATTCGCCGCTGCACCCTGCGGTGCTGCGGCTGATTGCGCAGGTGATCGCCACCGGGCGCGCCTACAACAAGCCGGTGGCGGTGTGCGGCGAAATTGCCGGCGACCCGCGCTTCGTGCCGATGTTGCTGGCGTTGGGACTGACCGAATTCAGCCTGCATCCGGCCACCTTGCTGGAAGTCCGCCGCGCAGTGCGCGACATCCACCTGGGCGAGCTGCGCGTGCATGGCGACAAGCTATTGCGCACACGCGACCGCAAGGGCATCGAGAAGTGGCTGGCCTGCAATGCGCAAGCTGTGTTGCGGTAGTGCCACGGGCGACTGATCGCCCCATCCCTGTACGCATAGCGACACGCAGAGTCGGCCATGTCATAGCAGCTTGCGAACGCCCTACGTCGTTCGCCCATGTGGCAAGCGTCCGCGCAATGCGCTCACCATTTCCGGGCGCATCACGCATCGCTTCGGCAATCTGCAGATGGATCGCCACTGCGCTGTATGTTTCGTCACCATGCGCAAGCGATAATGCCGTGCTGATCCAGCACCGCGTCCTCCACTGACGGCGCGTCCACTCTTCCGGGGAGCCGCGCATGGCCGAAGCCGTCCGCCACGACAAGACTGCGCGCCAGCTACGATTGCTGTCCGACGCACTGGATAGCGGACGCCTGGGGCCGGTACGCCGGCTGGTCAACACACTGGCGCCGGCGGAGATCGGCAACCTGCTCGAATCGTTGCCACCCGGCAAGCGCGAGGTGGTGTGGGGACTGGTCGACCCGGAAGACGATGGCGAAGTGCTGCTGCATGTCGGCGACGAAGTGCGCGAAAGCCTGCTGGCCGACATGGACACCGACGAAATCGTCGCTGCGGTCGAAGACCTGGACATCGACGATCTGGCCAATCTGGTCGAAGACCTGCCCGACACTGTCATCGACGAAGTGCTCAAGTCGATGGACCGCGAGAACCGCGAGCGGCTCGAGCAGGTGCTGTCGTATCCGGAAGACACCGCCGGCCGCCTGATGAATCCGGACGTGGTGACGGTGCGCGCCGACGTCAATGTCGATGTGGTGCTGCGCTACCTGCGCCTGCGCGGCGAGCTACCCGATCACACCGATCACCTGTACGTGGTAAGCCGGCGCCATCAATATCTGGGCCGTGTATCGCTGGCCGCGCTGGTCACGCACGAGGACAGCACGCCGGTCAACCGGCTGATCGACGACGAACAACCGGCAATCGATGTGGGCGATGGCTCCGACGAGGTGGCGCGGCGCTTCTCGGATCACGACTGGATCTCCGCCCCGGTGGTGGACGACAACAACATCCTGCTCGGCCGCATCACCATCGATGACGTGGTGGACATCATCCGCGAACAGGCCGAGCACCAGGCGATGAGCGCGGCCGGCCTGGACGAAGACGAGGACATGTTCAGCCCGGCGCGGCGCGCGTTCCGTCGCCGGCTGATCTGGCTGGGCATCAATCTGTGCACCGCCTTTCTGGCCTCCAGCGTGGTCAGCCGCTTCGAGGGCACCATCGAAAAACTGGTGGCGCTGGCGGCATTGATGCCGATCGTGGCCGGCATGGGCGGCAACGCCGGCACCCAGGTCCTGGCGCTGATGGTGCGCGGCCTGGCGCTGGGGCAGATCGGCTCGTCCAACGTGATGACCCTGCTCAAGAAGGAGCTCACCGTCGCGCTGATCAACGGGCTGTGCCTGGGCGTTGGGCTCGGGCTGATCGTGCTGGCCTGGTTCGGTCAGCCGATGCTGTCGCTGGTGATCGGCACGGCGCTGACATTGAACATGCTTACCGCGGCTTTCGGCGGCGTGCTGGTGCCGGTGACGCTCAAACGGCTGGGCTTCGACCCGGCCCTGGCCGGTGGCGTGATCCTGACCACGCTGACCGACGTGATGGGTTTTTTGAGCTTCCTGGGCCTGGCCACGTTGATCCTGATGCCGTGAGCGTAAGCGCATGCGTCTGATCGCGTGCACGCGCAACCGCGAATGAAGGGCGGAATGAGGCATCCAGAGCGCTCGCCGCAACGCGACGTGCCAGCGCGCCTGCATACGGCGATACTGCAGCCTGGTGATCGATGGGGAGTGCTGCGTGATCGTTCGGTGCGTCTTACTTGGAATTCTTGCGCTGGTGCTTGCCGGTTGCTCCAGCATGGCTGAGCGCCAGCACGACGGGCGGCGCGGCCACTTCGTCGCCCGCACCCTGCAGCTGGAGGGGCGGCTATACCGCTACCAGGTGTTCGTGCCGGCCGCCAAGGCACCGCAGCCACGGCCGATCGTGTTGTTCCTGCACGGCTCGGGCGAGCGCGGCGATAACGGGCGCGATCAGGCCGAGGTCGGCGTCGGCCCTTACCTGAGCGAACACACCGCCGAATTCCCGGCACTGGTGGTGTTGCCGCAGGTACCCGACGACGAGGAATGGCTGGGCGTCAATGCACGCATGGCGATCGCCGCGCTGGATGCGGCCAGCGCAGAGTTCGCTGCCGACCCGCAACGCACCTACCTCACCGGCATTTCGATGGGCGGCTACGGCGCATGGGAAATCGGGCTGATGCAGCCGCAGCGATTTGCCGCGATCGTGCCGGTCTGCGGCGCGCTCAAGGCGCCACGCGATGAGCGCCGCACGTTGTACGTCAGCCTGGTCGCCAAGGAAGCCGACCCGTACACGGCAGCGGTCACCCAACTCAAGTACGTGCCGATCTGGACGTTCCATGGCGCCAAGGACACCTCCGTGCCGCCGCACGACGATCGCGCGTTGTACCGCGCCGCGAAAGGCGTGGGCGCCAATCTGCGCTACAGCGAATATCCCGAAGGCGGCCACAACGTCTGGGACGTGACCTACGCCGACCCGGCGATGTGGAAATGGATGTTCCAGCAGCGCCTGCGCTGAGCGTGGTTGCGCTCGCGCGCAGTGGACGCTTGCTCAGTGAGGGGAGATCGCATCACTGAAAGCGAAGGGCCGGACGCGGTACTCGCGGTACACACGTCGGCCATCGCCGCTACGCCTCACTGCGGATTTCATCCGGCGCAGCGTGCGATGACCTGATGCGGGCACTCAGTGATGGTAGCCCGTTTCTGCGGTGACCTTGCCGCGGAACACGCGGTACGACCACACGGTGTAACCCAGGATCAGCGGCAGCAACATCACCAACCCTACCATCGCGAACAGTTGCGAGGACGGCGGCGCAGCAGCCTGCCAGATGGTGTAGACCGGCGGCACCAGATACGGCCACATGCCCAGCACCAGGCCCACAAACCCAAGCACGAACAAGCCCATCGCCAACAGGAACGGCGCCGTGTCCGGTCGCCCCGGCTCGGTCGCGCTCCACAGCGCATAGCCCACCGTTGCAACCAGTACCGGCACCGGCATCAGCCATAGGTAATGCGCATCGTTGAACCAGCGATCCATCACATGCGATTGCAACGAGGGCAGCCAGGCACTCACCAGGCCGATGAAGACCAGCACGCTGAGGGTCAATGGCCGGCTCAACTGACGCGCAAGCGCATGCACGTGGCCTTCGGTCTTGAGGATCAGCCAGGTGCTGCCGAGCAGCGCATAACCGAACACCAAAGCAGCGCCGGTCAGCATGGCGAACGGGCTGAACCAGCCCCAGATCCCGCCCACATAGCGGTCGTTCTCGATCGGCAGGCCCTGCACCAACGCGCCCAGGATCACGCCCTGCGCAAACGTGGCCAGGATCGAGCCCGCAGCAAACGCATTGCTCCATAACCGCCGCGACCGTTGCGCCTTGAAGCGGAACTCGAACGCCACGCCGCGGAACACCAACGCCATCACCATCAGCAACACCGGCAGATACAGCGCCGACAGGATCACCGCGTAGGCCTTGGGAAACGCTGCCAGCAACCCTGCCCCGCCCAGCACCAGCCAGGTTTCGTTGCCGTCCCAGATTGGCGCGGCAGTGTTCATCATCAGGTCCAGTTGCGCCTCGTCCTTGCGAAACGGCGCCAGGATGCCGATGCCGAGCACGAAGCCGTCCAGCACAACGTACATCAGCACGCCGAAGCCGATCACCGCAAACCACGCCACCGGCAGAATGGTCGTCATGTCCATCAGGCAGCTCCATCGATCGGTTCGTCCGCGGCCGATAGCGGCCGTGCGGGCGTGTGTTCGCCATGGTCCAACTGCGGCGCATCGTGCGGGGTCGGCCCGAGCTTGCCGATCTTGACCAGGTACCAGATGCCCCAGCCGAACACGAACGCATAGCCGGCCACGTACACCGCAAGCGAGATCGCCGTCATCAGCGCCGACTGCGGGCCTACCGCATCGGCCGTGCGCAGCAGCCCGTAGACCACGTACGGCTGCCGGCCGATCTCAGTGACGAACCAGCCGGAAATCAGCGCGATAAAGCCGCTTGGCAGCATCCAGCGCCAGGTCGCCAGCAACCAGCGCCACTGCACCAGCGTGCCGCGCCACAATGCGAATGCCGACACCCAGGCGACCAGCAGCATCAGCGAGCCGATTCCCACCATGATGCGGAAGGCGAAGAACACCGGCGTCACCGGTGGACGGTCGTGCGCCGGTACCGAGGTCAACGGCGCGATGTTGCCGTCCAGGCTGTGGGTCAGGATCAGGCTGCCCAGGCGTGGAATCGCCAGCTCGTAATCGTTGCGCTCGGCCTGCGCATTTGGCACGGCGAACACCACCAACGGAAATCCCTTGCCCGGTTCTTCGGCATGCCAGTGCGCTTCCATCGCCGCGATCTTCATCGGCTGGTGCTTGAGCGTATTCAAGCCATGCATGTCGCCGACGAAGATCTGCAATGGCACGGTGATGGCCGCGAACACCACTGCCAGCTTGAGCATGCGCAGGCCTGCTTCGCGGTGCACACCGCGATGCAGATACCAGGCACCGACCGCACCCACCACAAAACAGGTGGTGATGAACGAGCCCAGCGCCATGTGCGCAAGCCGATACGGGAATGAGGGATTGAAGATGATCTTCAACCAGTCGACCGGATGCACGATGCCGTTGATCACGTCATAGCCGGCCGGCGTCTGCAACCAGCTGTTGGACGAGAGAATCCAGAACGTGGAAAACAGCGTACCCAGCGCCACCATGCAGGTAGCAAAGAAGTGCAGGCGCTCGGAAATGCGCCCCCAGCCGAACATCATCACGCCCAGGAAACTGGCTTCGAGGAAGAACGCGGTGAGCACTTCGTAGCTCAGCAATGGCCCGATCACCCCGCCCGCGATACGGCTCAGTTCCGGCCAGTTGGCACCGAACTGGAACGCCATCACGATGCCGCTGACCACGCCCATGCCGAACGACACGGCGAAGATCTTCTGCCAGAAGAAATACAGCTCGCGCCAGACCGGCAGGCGCGTTCGCAACCAACGCCATTCCAGGAAGGCCAACAGGCTGGACAGACCGATGGTGAAGGCGGGGAACAAGACGTGGAAGGCGATGACGAATCCGAACTGGATACGCGACAGCAGCAGGGCATCCATGGAGGAGGCTCCAGGAAAGTGGGGATGACCGCCGGCACATGGCCGCGGATCGATCGCCGAAGAACCGCCGGTGTGTGCGAGCAGGTTCTGCGTGCGACACGATCATGATAGGGACGCATGCACCCGTTCCCGATGCGACACGGCGTCGCACTGCGTCAACGTGTCGCGCGTGAACTGCGTTGAATCAATGCACCTGCGCCGTGCCGCCCTGCAGGGCGGCACGGACGCTATCGGCGATGACAGTGACTTGAGCCGTCTTGAAGCAGGCCAAAGCAGTCGACACCCGCCGTGCCGCGCGTGGGCCCTTGCGCGCCGAACGCCGGTGCCGGAACGCGGCGCGCACGCGCCGCAGATCCACCGATGCGGCCTAGCGCGTACGCATCCGCCGGGCCAACTCGCTGACCAACGCGATGCTGGCAGTGAGTCCCACCATCGACAGGAATTGCGCGCGGGTGTCAGGCGAAGACGCCAGCAACGCGAAGATCACCGCCAGGATCGCCAACGCCAGCAACGTCAGCACCGGATACCCACGCATGCGGAACGGCAAGGCGATGCCTGCGCGGTCAGCGCGCGCGCGCAGGATCAACTGCGACAGCAGCGAGATGGTCCACACCAGCAGGCAGGTGGCGCCGACGATATTGAGCAGCATCGGCAGTACCTTGCCCGGATACAACAACTCCAGCACCGCCGCTGCAAAACCGAACAGCACGCTGGCGATTACCGCCGTCAGCGGCACTTGCTGGCGACTGGTATTGCCCAGCCAACGCGGCGCCTCACCCCGCTGGGCCAGCGAGAAGATCATGCGCGAGGCCCCGTAAAGGTTGGCATTGAGCGCCGACAACAGCGCCACCACCGCCACCAGCGTGATGCCGGTCGCCGCGCCGGGAATCCGCGCCACTTCCAGCACGGCGGCGAACGGCGAACTCAGCGCCGCGCTGGTCCACGGCACTACGGCCACGATCACGCTGATCGACCCGATGTAGAACACCAGGATGCGCCAGGCCACGGTGCGGATGGTGCGCGCCAGGCTACGCCCCGGGTCGGCGGTTTCAGCCGCCGCCACTGCCACGATCTCGGTGCCGCCGAAGGCGAATACCACCACCAGCAATGCGGTGCCCACGCCGGCCAGGCCCTTGGGCGCGAACCCGCCGTGCTGGGTGAAATTGGACAACCCCGGCGATGCCACGCCCGGCAGCAAGCCCGCCAGCAACGCGCAGCCGATCAACAGGAAGATCACGATGGCGACCACCTTGAGGATGGCGAACCAGAATTCGAACTCGCCGAAATTACGCACGCCCAAGAGATTGATCACGGTGAAGGTGGCCATGAAGATCGACGCCAGCATCGGCACCGGCAAGGCCGGCCACACCGTCGCCAGCAGACTGGCCGCGCCTACCGCCTCGGCGGCGATCACCACCACGATCTGCAACCACCACAGCCAGCCCACGGTTGCACCGGCGGTCGGCCCCATCGCATCGGCCGCGTACACCGAAAAGGCGCCGCTGGCCGGCTTGGCCGCAGCCATCTCGCCGAGCGCGTTCATCACGATGATCACCAGCGCACCGGCAATCAGATAGGACACCAGCACGGCCGGGCCGGCCGCATGGATGCCCACCCCCGAGCCCAGGAACAACCCGGCGCCGATCGCCGTGCCCAGGCCCATCATCATCAATTGCCGCGGTTTCAAGGCATGGCGCAATGCGGGCGCAGCGGTCTCAGCAACAGGATCGGTCGGAAGCGACATGGACGGGATCGGGAAGGTGGTAACGCGACACGATACCGCGTCATGACGCCGGCCGCGCCTCTTGACGAAGACGCCCAAGCCAGGCTGACGGCGCGGCTGCGTCGTCGACAGCGCGTCCTCCCCTCCAAGGCAGTAGCCCAAGGACATACCAATGCACGACGCGCGCTCGCCATGCTGCAGTGCACACTCACCGATGGTACAAGCAGCGGCAGTCTTGCACTCGCCAAGACAACAGCCGCATCGATCGGTGTGAACACGGCGCTGCGACGTGGCGCCCTCGCCGAGCGCGCTCATCGAAGTCACCCCAACCACGCCGTGATCTCGTACCGCAATACTTATCTGCGGCGCCATTGCTTACCGCCCGGCGGCGATGCGCAGCCGTCATCGTCCTTCGTCTTCCAACTGGCGTCTCGCCACGGCGCGTGGCTACGTCAGACCCCGCAGAACGACGTGACCGGCGCCATTGCCACACATAAGAAGATCCCCGGCAGTGCCGGGGATCTGAAGACGTCCTGCTGCGCCGGCGCTTATTCCGCCAGATTCTTGCCCGCCCCTGCGGTGGCGATCACCTTGGCCTTGACCTGCGCAGCCGGCGTGACGGTGTAAATGTAGCCAAGCGATTCCGGGAACACCTTGGAGCTGATCCAGTTGGTGGCATTGGCGTAGGGCTTGCTGCCATCCGGCGTGCCCCAGGTGATGCCGCTGCCGACGTAGTTGTTGATCAGGTCCCAATAGCCGATCTCGCTGCTGTCGCGCGAGGTCACCGGGTTCTTGATGTTCTCGAAGTAGTTGGACTCGATCTTGGCCACGCCGCCCATGCGCACGTTGATGCCGGAGGTGCTGACATTGTTGAAGTAGTTGTTGTAGATGTGGCTTAACCCGCGACGCTGCAACGGCACGCGCGAATCCACGTTCTCGAAGCGGTTGTGGTGATAGGTGGTGCGCGCGGCCGAGTTCTTGGTGTCGCTATCGCTGTAGCCGTTGAGGGCGACCTTCTGATAGTTGTAGACGTAGTTGTAGGACACGGTGACGTGGTGCACACCCTTCTTCATGTCGATGCCGCCATCGAACGAGGCATCGCCAGCACCGGAGCACTTGGTCAACGACGCGAACACGGTGTTGTGGTCGACCCAGATCTTGGACGGCTCGCCACTGGAGTTGCCTTCCAGCGAAATCGAATCGGCATCTTCGCCGCCTTGCAGCAGGCCGATGGTCATGTTCTGGATGATGACGTTATGCGCATTACCCACCACGCGCACCCCGAAGTTGGCCGCCGAGCCGTTGGCGCCCTTGATGGTGACATCGCTCTTGTTCTTGATCTGCACGGTCTTGGCTGGCAGCTTCCACTGCGCGCAAACATCCTTGATGGTGCCGAAGTCGAACTTGCCGGTGTAGTTGAGCACCAGACCGCCACTCCCTGAGTAGCCATCGATGGCTGCCTGCATCGCTTCGAAGGTGGCCACGTTGACGGGTGTCTTGTTGCCGCCGCCGGTGGTGGCAGCGCCGTAACCGACCGGGCCGGCGATGGCGCTTGCAGCGCAGGCGGACAGTGCGAGCGCGAGTGCGCCCTGGAGCATCTTGCTGGTCATGCAGCCTCTCCCAAAGAAGTCGATAGGCGATGCGCGACGTCTGCACGATGGCAACGACGTCGGCAAAGCAGTGCGTGGGGGCCGCATTCTTCGCGCGATTTAAAACATAAAACAATTATACATCTTTGAAACTTTGACGCACCACGGTGTTCTCTTTGCGGGACATGCAAAAGAGACAGCGAGAGACACGCAGGACAGGACACTGCCGTGCGTGCAGTCGAGGCATGCTCGAAGATGCCCACGTGCGCGCGCGCTACGTGCGAGCGCAGCTATGTCAGCGCAGGCTGCTATCCGGTTGCGTTGCTGCAACACGTTGATTCAACCCGTTGCTGCAGTGCGATGTCCTGCGCCACCGCACGGGCGGCACATCACCGCCGTGCGGTGCGGCAGAGGACAAACCCATGCAGCATCGATGCATCGCACCCGCATGACAGCGCTGAAGTGACGCGCACTTGCCGCAGACACGGCTTGCTCCGGCGCGTGCTGATGCCATGCCTGCGCAAGCCGCGCACTGTCGGATCAGCCGGGGCGCTTGGCGATGGCGGGCTGACTCGGCCCACGTGACAGGCGCGCAACGCGCGCGACCGACAGTGCGTGGATCATGGAAGCCGATGACACAGGGTGCGCAGCCTGCCTGGGCTGGAGTAGCGCCGCAAGCAGCGCATTGATCGAGCAGTGCAACCGCGTATCGTCGACGCACGCGATCGACACCTCGCCGAGCGTCCGTAGGGCGCTCTCAAACAACCAGCTGCACGCTCGGTGCGATGCACCGTTGCAACAGACTCGCGCAGCAATGCGCAACGCTCACGACTGTCACCGCGAACGCCAAGATCGCGTAACCGCAACGCCACCACGCAACAGGCAAGCTGCCCCCAAGCGGGGCCGCACCTCACACGGCGCGGTTCACCAACCCCGACGCGTGCGTAAGCTCGCCGCCCGGCCAGGGGGTGTGATCCTCGAGAAAATCGCCGACCAGCCGCATGCAGGCCGCCCGTTCTTCTACGTGCGGCATATGGCTTGAGTTGGCGAACACGTGCCAATGTGCGTCCGGAATCAGCCGCGCGTATGGCTCAACAGTTTCCGGCGTGGCTTCGTCGTACTTGCCCGACAGCACCAGCGTCGGCGCCATGATGCGGTGCAGCCGCTCGATGATGCTCCAGTTACGCAGGCTGCCTACCACGTGGAATTCGGTTGGCCCGTTCATGGCGTGATACACCGTCGGGTCGGCATCGATCGCGACGAACGTGCGCGCCACTTCCTCCGGCCATGGAACCAGGCGGCACACATGCTGCGCGTAGAACGCCTGGCTGGCCGCCCGATAGTCGGGGTGATCCAGCGTACCGGCCGCCTCGTGCTCGTCCAATGCAGCCTGTACCTGCTCGGGCAGGCCGGCACGCAGGCGTAGCGCTGCCGCCCGCCACAAGCCCATCGACGCTGGCGAATTGGCGATCACCAGCGCTCGCAACCCGCTGGGCCGACGCACCGCATGTTCGGCCGCCAGCATCCCGCCCCACGACTGCCCGAGCAGGGCGTATTGCGAGAGGCCCAAGGACTCGATCAGCGTCTGCAATTCGTCCAAAAACAGCCCGACCGTCCAGAACGCCGGATCCGCGTTGGGAAGATGCGTTGAGCGGCCATTGCCAAGCTGGTCGTAATGAATCACCGCACGACCATTGCCGGCCAGGTCTTTGAAGCTGTCGACATAGTCATGCGTGCAGCCCGGTCCGCCGTGCACGACCACCAGGGGGTAGGCATCGCTACGCAGGTCGCCGCTGATGCGGTACCAGGTGCGATAGCCGCGAAATTGGACATACCCTTCGGTGGACTGCATGACCTGCGCCTGCTCGGCAATGATGAGCGCCGAGCCTAGCGGGCAGTCCACTTCGCGTTAACTGGCAAATGTCACAGGTTTGCGGCGTTTTCGGGGCAGTGTTCGTGGCTTGCGCGTTGGACGGGCTTCGAACTATCTCTTGGCAGCACGGGTGATTGTGCCGACCAATGACACGCCCGATGTTCGAGGTCGGCGACTATCGGCTCGGTCACTGCAACTGACGTGGCGTGCAACGGGAGCAAGCCCTTCAAGGCCACCGCCGCACTGTCCTCGCCTGCGCTGCCAACACGTCAGCAGCCGCATCTAAGCCTGAGTAACGCGGCGCGGGTCATTGGGAGCGTCGATCGCCGCGCATCGATGCGTATATGCAGCCAATGCCACCAACAGCGACGGCAATACGCCTACGGCTCCAGCAAGCGATAGTGCATACCGCGCACCACCGCCTCGACGCGATTGCGTGCGCCCAGTTTGCGCGCGGCTGAATTCAAATGCAGGTTCACTGTGGCGGTGGACCGATTGAGCGCGGCAGCGATGCTTTTGGCGGTCAGCCCCTTGGCCGAGTACTGCAGGCATTCGCGCTCGCGCCGGGTCAACGCGATGTGGTGACAGCGTCGCTCCTGCGGGTCCAGCAGTTCCTGCGCGCGCGCCTGAAATGCATGGGCAAGCAGCAAAAACGGCGAAAGCTGTGCTTCGGCCAGGCGCGGCGCTTCGGCGGCAACCGCATCCACCGCGCCACTGAGCGTGGCAAACGCGCCGCCAGGCAGATGCAGCGGCACCGTGACACCGTTACCCATCCCGCTATCGCACAGATAGCGCGTCACCTGACGGTGCTGCGCGCCGACGTATTCCACCCCTGGTCGGTTGCCGTCGGTGCGGTACGACCACACGAAGGGCGTGGTGCGGCGCGTTGCGCGCTGCTGAACGGGGTCATGTTGGTAGTAACCGTGTTCGCACCAGACATGCTGCATATCGCCGGGCGCATTGCGCTGCATGAACACTGTTGGGGTGATCAGCCCGCCTTCCATGCTTAGCGGCACCGGCGCGTAGTCGTAGACCAGCGACTGGAAGCCGAGCGCGCAGACGTCGCCGAACACCCGGTCCAGACAGGCATCGAGCGTGTGCAGTGCCTGCAGATCGCGGCCCAGGCTGGCCAGAGTGTCGAACATGGGGATCCTTCGTCGCAGTTGACGCCGCTGGATGACATCCAGCACGGAAAACCTAGCACTTTTACCAATGGATGGGCTTGCCGGCCACATTATCGTCACAATGCCGGTCACACAGCTGCAGCGCAGCATCGGCCCCACGGACCGCGCGCCTGCGGCGACCGTGCCTTCCTTACAGCGGACACTTGCATGACCGAGACACCCGGCCGCGACGATGCGGCAGAGCTGGAACGCTTTGGCTACGCGCAGGAACTCAAGCGCCAGCTCACGCTGAAGGATCTGCTGATCTACGGCCTGGTGTTCATGGTGCCGACCGCGCCGTTTTCGATCTTCGGTGGCGTATTCGACATCAGCGCGGGCATGGTGCCACTGACGTATCTGCTGGGCTTCGTGGCGATGCTGTTCACCGCCTTGAGCTACCAGCAGATGTCGCAGGCGTTTCCGGTGGCCGGCTCGGTGTATGCGTATGTCGGCCGTGGGTTGAGCAGCGGCATGGGCTTTCTGGCCGGCTGGGCGATCCTGCTCGATTACCTGCTGGTGCCCACCCTGCTCTACGTGGTTGGCGCCAACGCCATGCACAACGTGTTGCCCGCGGTGCCGCAACCGGCATGGATCGCGTTCTTCGTGGTGCTCAATACCGTGGTCAATCTGCGTGGCATCGAAACGACGGCGCGGGCGAACCGGTTTTTCTTGTATGCGCAGCTGGTAGTGCTGGCGGTGTTCGTGGTGCTGGCGACGCTGGCGATCCAGCGCGGCGTCAATGGCGCGCAGTGGAATTTGCGCCCCTTCTACAATCCGCAGGCGTTTTCGCCGCAGCTGATCTTCAGCGCACTGTCGGTGGCGGTGGTGTCGTTTCTGGGCTTCGATGCGATCTCCACGCTGTCGGAAGAAACGCGTGGCGGCAACCGCGTGGTGGGCCGCGCCACCTTGCTGGCCTTGTTGCTGGTCGCCGGACTATTCGTCTTGCAGACCTGGCTGGCCGCACTGCTGCAACCCACCCTGCTGCGCTACCCCAATGAACAGGCATCCAACGATGCGTTCTTCGAAATCGGCCATCTGATCGCCGGGCCGTGGCTGCAGATCGTCATTGCGCTCACGGTGGCGATCAGTGCGGCAATCGCCAACGCATTGGTAGCCCAAGCGGCAACTTCGCGGCTGCTGTTCGCCATGGCGCGCGACCGCCAGTTACCGGCGTTCCTGCGCTACATCCATCCACGCACCGGGGTGCCGCAACGCGCCATCCTGCTGGTGGCAGCGTTGAGCATGGTGCTGGGGGAGGTGTTTGTCGGCCAGATCGCGCTGCTGTCGTCGCTGTGCAACGTCGGTGCGCTGACAGCATTCGTGCTGTTGCATCTCGCGGTGCTCTGGCACTTTCGCAGCCAGCGCCGGGTCGTGTTGCATGGCGTGGTGCCGCTGATCGGCAGCGTGATCCTGGCCTACGTCTTGATCAACGCCGACCGGCATGCGCAGCTCGGCGGTAGCGCATGGATGGTGGTGGGGGTGTGCGTGTTGGTGTTCCTGAAACTCAGTGGCCGCTCGACCGAGTTCCGCGCCAGCGACGCGGTGGAATAGCGCTTCGCGTACGGTGTTGAGCGCTATGTGTTGTCTGTCGCGCAGCGCGCACCACGCACGCGCTGCAGGGCGTGAGACCGTTGCAACCATTCATTCCGCTCGAACGCGATAGGCCGTGATGCATGCGCCGCACGCACAGGTGGCAACCTGCGTGGTCGCGTTGCCAGTTTTCCTAACGTCCTGCAGCAGCAGTGCTGTGCACGCACGCCTACACGTGCGCTGGCGCATGCCTACGCGCCGCTCCCCTGTTATCGCACATGCGATGCAGTCCATCGATGTGCGCATAAGCGATTTTATTTTAATTGATCGCCCATCTCTGAACGAGATTTTCAGCACATATTCAGTTGTAGACATTCGCTAGTCTCGTTCGGCGCCAACGATGGCGCCGCAGGGTGTGGCCCCCGCCGCAGCCTGCCGTTCCCTGACGAGAAGGACTACCCATGAATCGCAAGAATGCGTTGTACCTCGCGCTGCTCTCTGCTGTGTCCGGCGTTGCGCTGGCTGCGCCACCCACCGAGATGGATGCCGCACCGGTGAGTAGCGTGCCGCAGGCGGCCAAGCTCGGCGCGGCGACGTTGCAATCGGCCAGCCTGCGCGGCGGCATCATGCCAATGCGCGTGGCGCAATTGGCGGCCCCGAGCAGCAAGGAACTGGGGGCCGTACGCGAGCGCCGCATTGCGCAGGTCAAGCATGGGCAGCCGCTGCAGATCGGCTTTTCGCGTGCCGTGGCGCAGCCGTTGGTCAACCTGGCCAAGCTCGATTGGCAGATGGCCGGCGACGGCTCGCGCGTTGCGACCTTGAAGCTAAGCTCCGCGCAGGCCGCATCATTGCGGGCGGCCTTGGTGCTGCGGGGTGCCGGCGCAACACCGGGCGACCCGTCCAAGGTGACGCTGCGCTTTGCCGGCGACGATGGCCGCGTGTTCGAGCAATCCGGCGCCAGCTTCGTCGGCACCGGCGATGCGATCGGCTGGTCGCCGACGGTGAGTGGCGAAAACCTGCTGGTCGAACTGTCGCTGCCGGCAGGCCTGTATCCGGAAAACTTCGGCCTCAGCGTTCCGCAATTGTCGCATCTGGATATCAGCCCCACCGCCAGCCCGCGCGACATGATGACCATTGCCATCGGCGAGAGCGATTCCTGCCAGAACGACATCGTGTGCCGCGCCAATCCCACCGCCGGCTTCACCAGCGCCGCAAAAGCGGTGGCACGCATGGTGTTCACCACCAGCCAGGGCTCGTTCCTGTGCAGCGGCACCTTGCTCAACAACACCAACACGCCAAAGCGCAATCTGTTCTGGACCGCGGCGCACTGCATCAGCACGCAGACGGTGGCCAATACGTTGCAGACGTACTGGTTCTACGACGCGGCCAGCTGCAACGGCAACGCCGTGAGCTCGCAAGCAACCACGCTCACCGGCGGCGCGTTCCTGCGCCATGCCAACACCACGCGCGATACCGCGCTGCTGGAACTGAAGACCGCACCGCCGAGCGGCGCATTCTATGCCGCCTGGAACAGCGCGGCGATCGGTGCCACCAGCACCTCGATCGTGGGCATCCATCACCCCTCCGGTGACGTCAAGAAGTACTCGCTGGGCACGGTCAATGGGCTTAACACCTCCATCGACGGCAAGACCCCGCTGTATCGCGTGGTCTGGAACGATGGCGTCACCGAAGGCGGCTCGTCCGGCTCGGGGCTGTTCACCATCGCAAGCGGCGGTGCGTATCAGCTGCGCGGCGGTCTGTATGGCGGCTATTCGTATTGCACGGCGCAGACCGATCCGGATTACTACTCGCGCTTCTCCGACGTGTATTCGTCGATCTCGACGTACTTCGGGCAGTAACCCGAGCGTGGGCGATCAACGCGTGGCAGGCGATAGATCGCCTGCCACGCGTCCATGCCCCCTATTGGGTCTGTCGCCGACAACACCACTGCGCAACCATCCGGCAGGCATGGCCAGTGCCCGGAATCCTCATTCCCACTTGCACCTTCCGGTTCCTGTGCGGTGTAGACCCGCAGCTGAGGACTGATCGCTACGGTGTGTGAGCCGCTCCTGGACGCGAAGCGATGCCTGCACTGCCGCCCGCATGATCGATGTACGCCGCGTCTTGCCTGGCGCAGTCACGGCAATGCGGGTGATGCGCTCCCGCGATGGGTCATTCCACAATTATCTCTTGCTGGTATCGCTTAACCCGCTCAAAGGCTAGCAAACACAAGATCGCGCGCCCCATGTGAGCGAACGCGCTGGTGCCCGTGGGCCATCGCCGCAGCGACGCCGCAGCGCCTCGCCCAGCCGGGTCCAGAGCGGGTTCAAAAGAGCAAAGCGAGACGCGATGCTGCAGACTGCACGCACTTCAATCGCAGGATCGGCATGTTGCTTCCCATTCGCCCTCGCCATACCGTCATCACGGCGCTGCTTGGCGCGGCTTCCATCATTTCCACTGCCGCGATGGCGTCGACGCCGGCCGCTGCGGAGGACGTCAAGGCCTACGCACTGCAGCTGTGCCTGGAGCAAAACTACGAACGCAGCAGCCGGCTGGAGCCCGACCAACTGCGCGACCGCTCGTATCTGCTCACCACCTACGCGCTGGACAATGCGAAGCCCGGCACCACCGGGCGTTTGCAGGCCTTTGTCGCGCAGCAGACGGCGGACTATCACCGCACCGAGGTGCCGATGAAGGACGAAGCACGCCGTGGGCCGTTCACCAAGATTTTTGCGCGATGCATGACGTTCTATCGCTCGCCGGCGCTGCGCGATTTTGTGGCGAAACAACACTGAGCGCGTGGCAGCGGTGTGTTTCGATCGCTGCCGGCGGGCGGTTTGCCCTCAATCCAGGAACCGCGATGACTGTATTCACCAACTTCCGCCGCCGCGGCCTGCGCAAGACCGCACGCAGTGCCGGCGCATTGCTGGCCGCAGGCTACTTGCAGCCGCTCACCGCACGAAGACTGCGGCAAGCAACGCGGCGTCCGTCCCGCTGCCGGCCAAGGGAAGTGGGCTGGTGCTTGGTCATTTCGTGCCTGCAGGCGACGCCAGCATCACCCATGCGATATGGAGCGAAGGGGCACGCAAGCACTGCGCTGGCCAATTGTGGTCGGCACAGATCTGATGCGGCTTCGGCGGCGCTTGGGGTCGTACAGACCCGGCAAGTGCATCGATGGCGGCGGGATACGTACTAACCATCGCTGCACCAGGCTGTCGCACAGGCATGCGTCCCCGGGCTGCAGCGCACGCGCGCTGTGCAGCGTCTGCCACTCTCCTCGTCACCCTAGTTGTTAACGCCGATGTTTTTGACGATGTCCTTGTTGCACATTGCGGTGTTGGTCGTGGCCGTCCTGGTTTGCCCATTACTGGCGCTGTTGGGCATCCAGGTGATTGGCGTTGGGGTAATGAAGGCCTACCGTCTGTACAGCGTGGCGGTGCGTCGCGCTCAAGCGCGGGCGGGGCTCGGCAAGCATTCGAAAGCATCGTCCAGACATGCCGGGCGCCAGAAGCAACGCGGAGCCGGCAGCGCAAACCAGAGCTTGCTCGCGGACCAGCAACAGCGTGTGCCGCCATTCTGGACCGGGCTCAGCCTGGCCGGTGCCGTGGCAACGCTGGCCTGGTTGCTGCTGCATTTCCCCACGCCCGCCGACCTGCAGCGCTTGTGCGGGCAGCTGTTCGGCTACCAGGCCACCCGTATCAGCATCGCCTTGCAACGCGACGATGCGGCTGCGCGCCGTGCGTTGTTGGACACCTTCACCCCGCTGTTGCAGGCCGAAAGCCGGCGCATCCGCCACGGCGGCGGCGGCCACACCACCACCGCCGATGTCGTGAGCCATTACCGGTTTATCGACGGACGATTTGAGATCGCTGCCGGCGGCGTGATCCCGGCCGACCGCTTGACCGTGCTGTCGTACGGCTTACAGGCGCTGAGCGGAATTCAAGGTACACATGCCATCCCTACCCGTGTCACCGCGCAGCTCCAGCTGCCCAACAGGCGCGTGCATACCGACATCCTGCTGCGCACCGCAACCCTGATCACCGATGTGCCATCACTGCATCCACTTGCCGAGCGCTGCTACCTGGGCGTGTGGGCCCTGCTACCGGGCGGTGTTGCGCGCACCATGTTGGCGACCGCTCAAGCGCCGGACGCGGCACGCCAGCGCAGGATCACGTTGACGACTCAGCCGCCGCTGCGCGTGGCGAGCTACACGCTGCTCGGCGTGCGGCCAGGCCGCTTCGGTATCGGCGATGATCCGCTGGATCAACCGACCTCACCGATGCAGGTCGAGCTGCGGTTGTTGCCGCAACGCGTTGACCCCCAGGTCATGGCCTGCGAAGTCGCATTACCGCGTGCCACCGACCCGCTATTGATGGCCGCCGCCACGCTCAATACGTTCCCGGCACTGAACGGCCACGTGGCCGGCGTCGAAACCGTGGCAGCAACGGCATTCTCTCCGTGGTACGGGCGCGGCTGGATTGCGGTGCCCACCATCGCACCGGGCAACGCCGACGATGCCGCTTGCGATTACCAGCAACGCCGCAAGACAGATGCGCTACTCGACGCCATCCACGCCGGCTGCAACGAACCGGGCGCGGACAGCCGCACCTGCGCTATCCATGCGGCGCGACAGGCAGACGCCAGCAAGCAGTTGCAGCGCTGCCTGGCACAGTAACGACGTTGGCCCATCCAGCACGTAGCACCACCTACTGCTGCCCACTTTGTTGGCACGACTTAGCATGGTGCGGCAGAACCCTAACCCCAGGCGCGCGCATCCATCTTGCAATACGCGCTGATGAACTCCTGCTGCGAGGGCATCTGCTCCACCGCGCGTTGGAGCGGCTGCGCAATGCCGTCCAGCAGGCGACGCAGATCGGCGTCCGACAACGCGGCGGCCAGCGGATGATGCTGCTGCGGCACGATGCCTTGCCCCAGCAAGACGTGCGTCCAGGAGTCCACGCGAAACAGTTCGTCGGTGCCTTGCCAGGCATGCGCGCGCTCGCGCCAGGCACGCAGGCGCAGGCGCAATGACTCGGGCAGTTCCATGTCGCGGCACTGCTGCCACAGCGGCTCGTCGCGCTGCGTGGCGTGGTAGTGCAAGGTGACGAAATCGCGTACGTGCTCCATCTCGGTGCGACTGATGTCGTTGAAGATATCGACTTGCGACGGCGCGATGCCGTTGGCCGGAAACAGCGTGATCAGCCGCACCACCGCGGCAATGGTCAGATGGATGCTGGTGGATTCCAGCGGCTCGATAAAGCCGCTGGCCAGGCCAAGCGAGACCACATTCTTGTTCCAGGCCTTGCGCCGTCGCCCGGTGCGGAACGGCACCAGCCACGGGTCCTTGACCGGGGTCGCGCCCGTGTCGCGCAGCAGTTTGGCGTGCGCCTCGTCGTCGGACATGTGCTGGCTGGAAAACACCAGCCCATTGCCAACGCGATGTTGCAAGGGAATATGCCAGCGCCAGCCCGCCTCATGCGCGATTGCGCGCGTGTACGGCACCGGCGGGCCCACTGCCTCGGTCTGCACCGCCACCGCGCGGTCGCACGGCAGCCAGTGGCTCCAGTCTTCGTAGCCGGTGTGCAGCGTCTGCTCGATCAACAGGCCGCGGAAGCCCGTGCAATCGATGAACAGGTCGCCTTCGAGCACCTGCCCGTCCTCCAGCACCAGCGCGGCCACATCGCCGCTATCCGGCTGCAGCGTCACCTGCTGAATCTTGCCTTCGACACGCTTAACCCCGTGCGCCTCGCTGCGCGTGCGCAGGAAACGCGCGTACAACGCCGCGTCCAGATGGTAGGCATAGTTGACCGCCGGCTCGCGCGGCAGCGCGAAGCGGTCCGCCCGCGAGGCCACCGTTTCCAGACAGTAATCAGCGAACGCACCGGGCATGCCGCGGCGTTGACTTTCCAGCCACAGATGATGGAAGGCGCACACCAGCGTGCTCTGGCCGGTAATGCCGAAGGGATGGATGTAGCGCTCGCCCTGCCGGCGCCAATGCTCGAACGAGATCGACAGTTTGAACGTGCCAGCCGCTGCACGCAGAAATTCCTGTTCGTCGATGTTCAAAAAGCGGTGAAAGGTGCGGATGGGAGGCACCGTGGACTCGCCCACCCCCACCGTGGCGATCTGATCGGACTCGACCAGGGTGATGTCCAGCAGGTCGCGGAATTGATGCGACAACGCACAGGCTGCGATCCAGCCGGCAGTGCCGCCACCGGCGATGACAACCTTGCGGATCCTGGCCTGGTTCACTGCGTTCTCCTGTAAGTGGGACCACACGATGGTGGTGTATCAGCGATTGAGCTTGCCGATCAACATGGCGCGCAGCTGGCGCGCGAGCGTGGGGTCGATCGGACCCAGCACCTGGCGCGCGTGCTCGGGCAGATGCTCGCCGGCACGCTCGGCAGGGCCGAACACGTAGTAGTCGAACAATGCGCGCCACGCGGCCTTTTCCGACGCCGGGCGGTCGCGGATGGCCCACAACGCGTGATACAGCGCCTGCATTGGTGCAGGCAACTGCGCAGCAGCCGTGCTCCACCAGTAATTGACCAGCACATTGAACGGCTGCAGCGACTGCACGTGATGCCACCACATGCTGGGAATGAAAATCGCATCGCCCGGCTCCAGCACGGCAGTGCGCGCCTGCGACAACGCATCGGCCATGCGGGGATACCGCGCAAGATCCGGAGCGGCCACATCCACCATGCTCACCACCTGGCCGCCTGGCGTGGGTTCCAGCGGGCCCGGATACAGATTGGTCACCTGCTCTGGCGCAAACAAGGTAAAGCGCCGCTGGCCTACCGCGCACACCGCCAGATTATTGGGCGCATCGAAATGGCAGGAGGCGATGACCCGGTTGCCGATCCAGATGCTGGCTGGCACGGCCTTGCCGTCTACGCTGACATCCAGGGCATTGCCTGCAGCAAAACCTGGCAGATGCGCATCGATCGGCAACGAAGCCAGGTAATACGTGGGCGGCTGCGGATCGTCCAGATGCGCCTGGATCGCATCCAGCAGCGCGTTCAAACTGCCACGCTGCACCTCGAAATTGAGGTCGCTGCAATCATCGCGATAGAACGGCCGGCCGCCGATGTCCGGAGCGCCGTACGAATACTGTAGTGCCCGGCCGGTGTCCATGCTGCGCAGCTGCGCCATGGCCTGGGACGTACCGCGCTGCGCTGCCTGCACCAGCGCCCACTCGCGCGCCACGCCGCGCAGCACCAACGGCTGGGCGGCCGCGCACAGCTGGGCCAGCAATGCCGCATCCGGCTGGCAGTTGCTGCGCTCGGGTAGCGGCGCAATCGATGACAGTGCGCTCATGCGATCAGGCGTGTGCTGCGGCAGCCGCAGCCGCCTGCGTGTGCTGGAGCCGGCGCTGTTTTTCGCCCATCAACCGGCGCAGGTTGTGCTGCGAGGCCAGCATCAAGAAGGCCCCCTCCAGATACCCGGCATGATGCAGCTGCTGCAAGGCGGCACCATCCAGCGCGGCCAATCGCTCGCGGTCGACGCTGTGCAGCCCTTCCAGGTGCATGCCATGGCTGTCGTCGAGCACCATTTCCAGCGTCACCGGTTGAATCAGGTCCAGCGCATCGAATGCCGCGCACATGGCCTGCCCTGCATCCATGCCATCACGGATGCCGCGCAACACGCTGATGATGTGCTCCAGATACGCACTGTGCCCGCCCTGCGGCAGGAACACCGGCTCGCCGTCGGCACGGCTGATCCGCGGGTGCTCCAGGTCGACATGAATCACCGGTTCCTGCACCAACGCGCCATCGATACGCTGCTCCTGAAACCCGATCAGGAATGGCCCCTTGGCGACGATGCCCGGCAGGTAAGCTGCATTCCAGCGGCCGTCCTGCAGAAACAGGTTTTCATCGGGCGCAAACCCCAGCAACGCGACCGACTGATAGGCACCGGTGGCCGTATCCTTGCGAAAGAACAGCGGGTATTCGCGTTGCAGCTCGGCGTACTCGGTGACGAAGGCCGGTACAAAGCCCACCGCGTCGCCGAACTCGGCACCAAATCGCAGAATCACCCGCAGATCGTGATGCGCCACATTGTTGAGCACTGCATATCGCGACATCTAAGGCTCCAGCAGTGGCCGGCGATGGGCACTGCACTGGTTGGGGGATCGATTACGCGACAACATGCCGCGGCCGCTGCCCGCGAGCATTGCCAAAAAGCGTGAACCCGGCAAGCGGCACAGCAGCATGCGCTGGCCGACTGCAGGTGCCGGCCTATCGCGGGTTTGGGCGCGCCATCCAC
Organism: Xanthomonas vesicatoria ATCC 35937; assembly: GCF_001908725.1. Taxonomy (NCBI): domain Bacteria; kingdom Pseudomonadati; phylum Pseudomonadota; class Gammaproteobacteria; order Lysobacterales; family Lysobacteraceae; genus Xanthomonas; species Xanthomonas vesicatoria. The sequence continues at coordinate 1,326,196 of NZ_CP018725.1, forward strand.
ACCCCGGTTTCTGATGCGTTGATGCAACTCGCCGGTAGCGCTCGCCTTTGAGGTATCTGCAAGACCACGCGAACAGCATCTGGATCTGCGGCGGAAGATGGCTATTGGCACACGCCGGCAAGCTGATGCGGCCGCACGCAAGCGCCGATAAGACAGAGCGAGCCTGTGCAACAGCCGGCATGCACCAAGGCACACACCGGCTGCATACGGGCCGCACTGCCGTCACAGCGTCACACCCAGTGCGATGCGCTAGAACGCGTAGCGCACGCCTAGCGTATAGCGCGGCTGTTGGTCGATCAGGCGGACAATCTGCTTCTCCGACCGGCCATGCCAGCGCACGTCTTCGCCGGTGAGGTTGATCGCTTCAAAGCCAACCGACAGCTGCTTATTGAACGCGTAGCTGAGGCTGAGATCGATCTGTTGATAGGCCTCCACGTAGTACGGGTTGCGGTTGGAGGCATCCTGATTTGCCGCGATCAGATACTCGTCGCGCCAGTTCCAGGCCAGACGCGCGCTCCAGCCATATTTCTCGAACATCAGCATGACGTTGGCGGTATCGCTCAGGCCCAGCAGCGCGAATTGATCGCGGTCGATGACGTTGTTGTCGAACGCCACATCGCCTTCGACGATGGTGTAGTTGGCGTAGATACCGAAGCCTGTGCTGCCGAAGAAGTACTGGCCGCCCAACTCCCAACCATGGATGTTGGCCTTGTTCTGGTTCACCGGCCGCGATACATCGAACTGATACAGCGGGTCGGATGCAGTGCCGACGAGGTCGTAGGCAGTTTCCAACGCCAGGCTTTGCGCCGAACTGCCGTTGTAGGCACCCAATCCGCCGGTGGCAGCGGCGTTGCGCAGCAAAGCCGTTGCCGCAAACAGCGAGGTGTCGTTGGCAGAACAGGCCGCCGCCACGTCGTTGCCGGCAGCGCCCACCTGTGCAGCACACGCACCGCTTTGCAGGAACGCCAGTGCCGCCTGCGCATCCGGCCCTGAGGTAGGGTCGGTCAACCCGTACAGGGTCTCGCGCGAGACCGTGGTGCCGATGAAATTACTGACGCGCTTGTTCCAGAACGTGGCCGACACATAGCTGGCGTCGGCGAAATACCATTCCAGCGCCAGGTCGAGGTTATCGGACTCGAGCGGGTCCAGCGTCGGCGTCTGCGAGTCGCCGCTGGCGCGGTTGGACGGGTTGATCAGGATCGAACCCGCCGGCGTGTTGGGTGTGGGCCCGGCGAGCAGATTGTTGTACGGTGCCCGCGCAATGGTCTGGCCGAACGAGGCACGGCCTTTCAGCTGGTCGGTGATGTCGATGCTGAAATCGAGATTGGGCAGGATGTAGTTGTAACTGGTCTTTTCGCTGAAGGGCTGCTGCTCACTCGACCGCAGCAACTGGAAATCGTTATTGGACTGCCACTGCAGCCCGATCGGCGTGGCCACCTGCGAGGTGGATTCCACATCGGTGCGCTCGTAACGCAGGCCAAGACGGGTGTTGGTGGTCATGCCGGAGATATCGCCGGTCAGTTCCAGTTGGACATACGCTGCACGGGTCTTTTCTTCGACCTGATTGTCCGCGCTGTACAGCGGGTTGTAGCGGGTGGCGGCGCCGTATTGGCTTCCGCCCCACAACGCCAACTGGCTGGCATCTCCGCGCCATGCATTGCGTGCCGCACCGTTGGCATTGAAGTCGTCGAACATGCCGATGATGCTCACCGGTTGCAGCAAGTCGGTCATCCCCGGTTCGTTGCCGGCATTGGCCACGCCCCAGTCGCCCAGCGTGGAGTTATTGTCGCTGGTCAGGCGGTGCATGGTGGTGTTGGACGAGCTGACACCGAACTGAAAACGCCCGTCGTCGAAGTCGAACTTGCCATCCAGGCGGCCTTCCTTGGTCTCGGTCACCTGCTTTTGGTAATAGATGCGCTGCACCTGCGACCCCAGATTGTTCTTGGTGAAATCCGGGTTGACCACGCCATTGGTGCCGGCCAGCGAATCGGCCACCGTCGGATACCAGGTGCGCGCGCCGATGGGCAGCGAATTGTTGAACCACAGCTCTTGCCCCCACTGGCCGCCACACGACGGACCACCGGTGCAGTTGTTGGTGCCGGCAAAGCTGAAATACGTCGCGCTGCCGCCGGTGATCGGGTCGTTGGGCAGGCTCTGCGTCTTGGAGTTGTGGGCATCGAAGGTCAGCTGAAAGCGGTCGCTTACCTGCCAGTCCGCGTTGAAGCCAAGCGAACCGAGCGTGTACTTCTGCTCGTTGCGTTGCTGCTCCATGCCGAAGTCCTTGGCGCCGTTGGGCACATCGCGCAGATACACCGGCGTGGCCACGGTCTGACCGGTGTCAAAGGTCAGATCGGTAAAGCTGTTGGCACGCTGCAGCCAGATGCCCTGCTCGCCGCGTTCTTCGCGGATTTCATTGGACGAATAGGTGTAATCCAGGGTCAGCGTGAGGCTATCGGTGGGTGCGAACTGCATCACCGCCTGGCCGTTCATGCGCTCGCGCTGGAAGTCGGCGAAAGCGTAGCGGATGTCGTTGGGCAGGCCATACAGCTGGCCGATCGCCGGTGCGTTGGTCACCACGGTATCCGGGCGCAAGGCCGGGTCGGTGCCGGTCCAGCGCTGGATGTTCCAGCGGTTTTCGGTGGCCTGTACCGAGCCACCGTGACGCTTCTGGTAGCTGGCGCTCAGGCCGATACCGAAGGTCTTGTCCGGGTTGGTATAGCTGAAGATGCCCGACACTTCCGGCGTCAGCGAATCGCCGAACGGCTGCGAGCGGTCGGACACCATCTTGGCGCCGGCATTGGCCACCACGCCCTCGTGGTTGAACGGCTTGTCGGTCTGGATGTTGATGGTGGCGCCGATCCCGCCGCTGGGCGCGGTAGCGCGACTGGTCTTGAACACCTCGATGCCGGTGATGGCTTCGGAGGCGAGCTGGGCGAAGTTGAACGCGCGCGTGCCCACATCCACGCCGCCGATCGGCGTCTGCCCGGGCGCACCGAAGGCGTCGGCACCGGGAATCAGGCGGCCATTGAGGGTGACCGTGTTGAATTGGGGCCCAAAGCCGCGGGCGGTGACCTGCGCGCCTTCGCCATCGCGACGTTCGATCGAGATGCCGGTGATGCGTTGCAACGATTCGGCCAGATTGGTGTCCGGAAACTTGCCGATATCTTCGGCACTGATCGCATCCACCACGCCGGCGGCATCGCGCTTGATGCCCATCGACTGGTCCAGGCTGCTGCGGATACCGGTGACGTTGACGGTATCGAGCGTGGTGGCGGCATCGCTGCTGGACTGCGGCGCAGGTGTCGGCGGCGCGACGTCCTGCGCAAACGCGGGATTGACGACCAACAGGCCGCCAACGAAGGTGAACATGGCCTTCGACTTGAAGCTGTTCAACGTACGACGCATCGATGTGTCCTCGGGAGTGGAGTCCAACCGCCTACGGCCGATGTCGCGGCATGCGACACGGCGAAGTCATGACCATCGCCCGGTCGGCGATGGAGCAACACTGCAATGAATAAGGTCCCCTAGCGCGCATGCCACCGATCGCCCCTTCGACCGTTGACCTGCGTTATGCAGTGCATGCCTGCGGCAGACATCGCCGACAAAGATGGTGTCGGCAACAGGTGCGCAATGCGTGCCCTGCATGGCGTGCCGGCCAGTGATAGCGCTAACACGCCGCGCAGCCTAGTCAGGCGACAAAGGGCTTGTCACCGTGCGTTGCAGCATAGTGATGGGCGCGCACTGTTACAGCCGATACGGCACTCGCTTGAGCCCGCATGCAGTGTTCAATGGCGGCGCGGCTGTAAGCGTTATCATTGGATTGCGCAAAAACACGCAACGGGCGCGGTGAAAATCGCACAATCAGCTTGCCCAATCATGCTGACGCCACACGACTGCGCAAACGGTGCATCGACGACACCATGGGTGACTTGGATATGCGACGCGTGTGGGCGCCATGCAGTGCTGGCAAGTGACGTCGTAGGGTTGACACCGGTGCAGAGCTGACGGATGCGCAAAGAAAAAAGGGCGCACTCTTCGAAATCGATTGCACCGCGGGTTGCGGTTGCAGCGCGCGGTGAGTGAACGCATGGGCCAGCGGGAGCGCAAGCCAAGCTCCCGCTGGCAACAGTCAGCCGATCACATCCACGCGATCGTCGCTGCGGTCGGCATCCGGCAGCGCGTGATCCGGGTCCAGCGTCACGTGCAGCACTTTCTGCGTGGTGGGCAGGGTCAAGGTCGGGGCGGTGTTCTGCAGCCAGCTCTCCACCGGTACGCGACGGTCCAGGTGGCTGCCGTCGGCCAGATCCACGCGCACGGTGACCGGCATCACCAGCTTCTGCCGGCTGCGCAAGGTCAGCTGCAGCCCCTTGGCAGGGTCGTGATCGACGTACTGCGCGCGGGCGATGCCCATGTCCAGCTGCCAGTTGTTGAAGTACCAACCACGCCACCACCAGCTCAGGTCTTCGCCGCTTTCGCTTTCCATCAGCCGGAAAAAATCCGAGGGCGTGGGGTGTTTATAGGCCCAGGTGGCGATGTATTTGCGAAACGCCGGATCGAAGCGCTCAGGTCCCAGAATCTGCTCGCGCAGCAACACCAGCCCTAGTGCGCCTTTGAAATACGTCAGCGGATGACGGTAGGTTTCGCTGGTGGCATCGGCGATATCCATCAAGGTGGGCGCCTTGACGTCGGCCAGCAACGGCAGGATTTCATCGACCGGGTTTCCGCCCTTGGGCGCATATTCCGAATCGCGCTTGGGCGCGTATTCGCCCTTGTTGAAGGCATCCGACGCATAGACATCGATGAAGGTGTTGAAGCCTTCGTCCATGAACGCATGGCGCCGCTCGTTGGAGCCGACGATCATCGGGAACCAGGTGTGGCCGATCTCGTGTGCAGTGATCCAGAACAGGTCCTTGCCGCCGTCCTCGAAGCCGTCGAACACAATGCCCGGATATTCCATGCCCGCGCCATAGCCGCCCAGGTTGATCGCCGCCGGCCACGGATACGGATACCACTGCGAAAAATGTTCGATCGCGCCCTTGACGTATTCGGTGGAGCGATTCCATTTATCCGCACCTACCCCCTCCACCGGGTACACCGACATCGCCAGCGACTGCTTGCCGCCCGGCAGGTTGATGCGTGCAGCGTCCCAGACAAACGCGGGCGACGCGGCAAACGCCACGTCACGCGTGTGCTCCATATGGAAGCGCCAGGTGCGCGTGCCGGTGCCCGCCGGTGCCGCCGCGCGTGCGGCCACGTCTGCCGGCGTGCGGATCAGCACCGTGCGGTCGCTGTCGCGCGCCTGTTGCAGGCGTTGCTGCTCGGCGCGGCTGAGCACCTCGGCCGGGTTGGTCAAGGCGCCGGAACCGGCTACCAGAAATCCCTCCGGTACGGTCACCGCGTAATCGAAGTCGCCGTACTCCAGATAGAACTCCGAGCCCAGATACGGTTGCGTATCCCAGCCACGCAGATCGTCGTACACCGCCATGCGCGGGTACCACTGTGCGATTTCGTAGATCTCGCCCTGCTTGCTGGCGCTATAGGCGGTGCGACCGCCCCAAGTGCCGGGAATGCGGTAGCGGTAGCGGATGTGCAAGGTCATCGCCTTGCCCTGCCCGGCCAGCGGCTGCGGCAGGTCCACGCGCATGCGGGTGTCGTCCACCACGAAATGCACGGGCTGCCGGTGTCCGTCGCGCTCAACCTCCACGCTGGCGATCTGCATGCCGTCGGTGAACTGGGTACGCCGCGATGGGCGACTGGCGGCGGCGCGTGCATCGGCGCGGTACATGTTTTGGTCCAGCTGCAGCCACAGCACGTCCAGCGTGTCCGGGCTGTGGTTGGTGTAGTGGATCGCCGCCTCGCCACTGAGCGTGTGGCTGGCCGGGTCGATGCTGGCATGCAGCTGGTAATCCGCACGGTTCTGCCAGAACAGCGGCCCGGGCACGCCACCGCCGCTACGGTAGGCATCGGGGGCGTCGGGCAGCTGCAACGGGGCGAACAGCACCAGTGGGTCGAAACCGCCTGGTGGCGCTGCGGCTTGCGCGGCGGTCGCGGCCAGAGCGGGCGCGCTAATGCACGCCAGGGAAAGTGCAACGGCAAACGAGCGGCGCATGGTGGGGAACATGCTGTGGTCCTGCGACGGGGGGAGTTTCATCCTACGGCGGCGCTCGCCGGGCGTGCACTGCCATTGGTCCCGGTTGGCGCCAGGTCGTGCCGCTCGGCTAGTGAAGGGCTAGCCCGCCACGTGCGTGAGCGAGACGGCTGCGCAATGATGATGGCGCACACCCACGTGGTGCCAATGCACGATGCGCAGCAGTGACCCTGCTGGCCTTGAGCGTGGCCGACGACGCGGGCGAACACCACTTCTATCGCGGAACATCGGATTTCGCGCTAGCGCCGCCAGCAAGACACGCATCCTTGTAATGCAACCAGTGCTCAAGTGGAAGGAATGCGCAGCTCCACCCTGCACACGCGGCGTACGCCATCTGGGCAGATCGCCGGACCAAACGGCCTAGTGCCGGACATCTTCAACCCTGGCCAGGCGTCAGGCTCCCCAAGCGCAACGCACCGTCACCGCCCACGCCCAGTGCGTCGTCCGGATTGCTCAGGCGGCAGCGCCGCAGCGACAGGCAGCCGCAGCCGATGCAATCGGTGAGCTGGTCGCGCAAGGCCTGCAGTTCACCGATGCGTGCATCCAGCTGCCCGCGCCAGCGTGCGGACATGCGTGCCCATTCCGCGCGCGTGGGGGTGCGCTGGTCCGGCAGCACCGAGAACGCCTCGGCCACTTGTTGCAAGGGCACGCCGAGCCGTTGCGCGACACGAATCACCGCGATTCGCCGCAACACATCGCGCGCGTAACGCCGTTGATTGCCCGCGGTGCGCAAGCTGCGGATCAGGCCTTTGCGCTCATAGAAATGCAATGCCGACACCGCCACGCCACTGCGCTTGGCCACTTCGCCCACAGACAACTCACGCTGCATTGCCTTGACCTCAACCATGGTTGAGGCAGGATGCTGCGCGACCCTGACCGATGCAAGCAGCACGGTCACGCCTGTGTTCACTCGCTCTGGATGTTCGATGCCCACCGATACCCCTCTGCCCGCCGCACCGCTGCACGCGCACCCCACTTCGATCCTGGCAGCGCCGTATCGCGCCGCCACGCTCGGCATGGTGGCGCTAGTGTCACTCAACGCCTTCGAGTCGCTGGCCGTAGCCGCCGCCATGCCCACCGTGGCGCGCGAGTTGAACGGCTTGCCGCTGTACGCGCTGGCCTTCGGTGGCACCCTGGCCACCAGTGTGGTGGGCATGACCGCTGCGGGGCGCTGGAGCGACCGTCGCGGCCCCGGTGGTGCGCTGGGCGCCGGGCTGCTGTGCTTCGTGATCGGCCTGTTGATCGCCGGCCTGGCGCCGAGCATGCCGCTATTGATCGCCGGCCGGCTGCTGCAGGGGTTGGGTGCCGGTGCCTATTCGGTAGCGCTGTATGTCCTGGTCGGGCGGCTGTATCCGGAACACCTGCGGCCGCGGGTGTTCTCGGCGTTTTCTGCGGGCTGGGTGGTGCCATCCCTGGTCGGGCCGAGCATCAGCGGGCTGATCGTGCAGCACGTGGGCTGGCGTTGGGTGTTCCTGTCGGTGCCGTTGCTGGCGATCCCGGCCGGGCTGATGCTGTGGCCGGCATTGCGCGGGCGAAGCTGGACCAACGCAGACCCCACCGAGCCGACTGCGTCGCTGGGCTGGGCCATCGGCGCAGCGTTGGGCGTGCTGGGCGTGTATCTGGGCGGTCAGCTACACGGCATGGCCGCGCTGGGCGCGATGTTGCCGCCGCTGTTGCTCACGGTGTACTGCGCCCGGCAGCTGTTGCCGGCCGGCACGTTGCGGCTTGCACGCGGATTGCCCAGCGTGATCGCGCTGCGTGGCATCGCTGCAGCGGCGTTCTTCGGTTTCGAGGCGTTCTTGCCGCTGCTGCTGTCGCGCGAAAGAGGGCTGTCGCCGTTACTGGCCGGTGTAGCACTGAGCGTCGGCGCGCTGGGCTGGTTCAGCGGATCGTGGTACCAGGGCCACAGTCGCGCGGGCTGGTCGCGACCGCGCCTGCTCAAGGCTGGAGCAATGTTGATGATGGTGGGGATCGTGATCGGCGCAGGCGCGGTGTGGCCGGCATTTCCGGTGCCGGTGGCGATTGCCGGCTGGGCCTTGACCGGGCTGGGCATGGGACTGCTGTATCCCAGCCTGTCGGTGCTGACGCTGTCGCTGTCGCCACCCGAGCGGCAAGGGGCCAACAGCTCGGCGATGCAGCTGAGCGAGGCCATTGCGGTGGCCGGCACGCTGGCGCTGGCCGGCGCATTGTTCGCCGCGCTGCTGGCATCGGCCACCCTGCCCGCCTATCTGAGCGTGTTCGCGCTGGCCTGGCTGCTGGCGGTGGCCAGCCTGGTGGTGGCGCGGCGGGTCTAAGGCGTCAGGCGTGGTGCGCGCTTCTCTGGAACGGAGAGCGCGAGACCGAAGCCCTGTTGATCGTGGCGTGCGGATGTCGCCGCTGTTCGATGGGCATCGCCTGCATCGTCGCTTCGACCGAAGACCTGGCGCGCCCTCTCATGCCAACCCCGCATGCGATGTATCGATGATCGTGAGGCCAGCGATGACTTTGCCGATCTTGCCGGCATTGCTTCCATCGGCACGGCGGCGGCATCGCCACGACCGACTGGTCATTTTTTCACCACCCATCTTGACAGCGTTGTGGGCCGGGGCCTGCATGCAGTTGTCCACAGCCTTGTGCAAGTTCCATCCACAGGGGGTGTGGAAAACCTGCGCTGCGTTACACAGCCCGCAGGGCTTGCGGGCAACTGCGGCGTATGCAAAGCAAACGCCGCAGTTGCCTGGACCCGTGTGGCATACATCGTAGATACGGCAACAGCGCCCTGACGCGTCGAACTCAGTCCACGATCACATGCGGTACGAAGCGCGAGGTGTCGCGGGTGATCGGGCCATCGTCATCGCGCATGCCCAGCCCGGCTGGGCGATCGGCCACCACCCAGCTACCCACCAGCGCGTGGCGGCCATCGAATACCGGCAGCGGGTGGTGCGCCTGCAGGATCGCCGGGCCGTCCACATATGGGCCCTCTGTCTGTGCAGCATCGCCCTGCGCGGTCACCAGGGAGATGTTGGCGCCCTCGCGCGACAGCAGCGGCTTGCGCACCCAGCCTGCCGTCGGGGCTTCGCCGGCATGTGCAAAGCGGGCTGCCAACAGATTCGGATGCCCTTCATGGCGCTCCCACAGCAGCGGCAGGATCCCCTTGTTGCTCAACACCGATTTCCATGCCGGTTCGATCAGGCGCACGCGGTTGGCAATCAAGGCCGGGCCGAAGCGTTCCTCCATCATGAATTCCAGCGGATACAGCTTGAACAAGGTCTGGATCACGCGGTCCTGGTCATCGGTGAACCAGCCTTCGGCGCTCAGGCCGATGTCTTCGATGGCGACTTCTTCGGTCGCGATACCAACCTGGTGCGCGCAATCACGCAGGTAGCGCACGGTGGCACGATCCTCTAGCGAGTCGCGCACGGCCGAAAAATGCATCTGCGCACCGAGGGCGCCATCCACCGCCAGCGTGCCCAAGGTTTCGCACAACACATCCTGGATCAGGTTGTACTGATCGGTGCCCGTGGGCAGCACGCCGGCGGCGATCTGCTGCTCCAGCCACAACCACTGGAAATACGCGGCTTCGTACAGCGAGGTCGGCGTGTCGTAATTGAGCTCGTACAATTTGGCCGGGCCGTTGCCGGAGTACGCCAGGTCCATGCGGCCATACAGATGCGGGTCGCGGTTCTTCCAGGAGTTGGCGATCCAGTCCCAGTAAAACGGCGGAATGGCCAGCTTGGTCAGCAGCGCCTCGGAGCCGACCACCTCGTCCACCAACTGCATCGCCATGTCGTGCAGGTCTTGCGTGGGCGCTTCGATGTCGTCTTCGATCTGCCGCAACGAAAACGCGTAATACGCGCGCTCGTCCCAATACGGCTCGCCATCGATGGTGTGGAAATGGAAGCCGAGCGACTCGGCCTGCGCGCGCCAATCCGGGCGTTCGGCAATTGCGATGCGTTGCATGTCAGCCGCCGAACCCGGAGCTGCGCCCGCCGCTGCCGAACGAGCTGCGTGCCGCCGCACTGGAGCCGAAACCCGAGCGGGACACGGTGATCGCGCGACTCGGCATATCGATCGCCCCGCTACGCCCGCGCACGGTGCCGATGCGGTTGCTGGCCAGATCGCCGTTGGGCTTGTAGTACCCGCCGCTGCGGTAATCGCGGTACAGCGGAATCGAGCCGCCATAGCGGTAGCCGCCACCACCGGTCATGTTGCCCAACGCGTAGCCCAGCAGGAACCCGCCCATCGGCGGGATCCAGCTCTGCTGGCCCTGCGCCGTCTGCACCGCCGTGCAACTGCCGAACTGCTCGTCGCACTCGTAGCGCGTATTGAAGCGCGGCGCGGCCTGCTGGTGCTTGGTCACCGCCTCGTCATAGGCCTTGAGGCACTGCTGGATATCGGTCTGTTCCTGCTTGATCTGGTAGCAGTCGGAGGCCGACTGCAGTACCACGCCGGTTTCCGGTTCGGAGCCGCAGCCGGTGACGAGGGCGGCCGGCAATGCGGCCATCAGGGTGAGCTTGAGATTGCGTGATCGCTTCATGCCTGCGCTCCGTTACGGCGTGATCGCCGCGGCATTGATCAGCCCGACCGCGATCGACACGCCGGCCGAAAAGATGCCGGCGGCGGTGACGTTGTCGGTGATCTGCCGCGAGATGCGCCCGGCCACCAGGTTGGCCAGCAGATACGCCACGACCTGGATGCCGCAGGCGACCGCGCCCCAGATCAGCGCATCGACCAGGCTCACCGAATGGGTGATGGCCGAATGCAGCGGCAATGCCACACCGATCAGGTTGCCGGCCAGGGCGGTGGCCGCAGCCACGTTGCCCTGCCGCAGCAGGGTGAAATCCTTGTGCGGGGTGACCAGGGTTACCAGCACCACCGCCACGATCAACACGCCCAGGCCGGTGCCGAAGTAGGAAAGAAACGCGAGAAAACTCTGCAGGTTGATCGGGTTCATGACAGGACCAGGGTAAGTGGAAGACGAGCGCGCACGCTCAGGTGATATCCAGATCGGCGACGGTGACATCGATGCCGACCGCATAGGTGACGCAGAACTCGTTGGGGCCGGAATCCTCGCCGGTGACCAGCAGGAATTCCTCGCGCTGCAGCTCCGGTACATCGCGGCTGTAGAGCATGGCGTAGTGGGTCAGATCGCCATCGCGGCGCGGCGGCTGATAGCGGTACAGCACCTCGTCGTAGGCGATCGGCGGGATGCGCGCGGCATCGTCGGTGGACTGCGTGGCGCGTTGCCAGCGCTTGCCGGCGTACTCGATCTGCGCCGCACCCAGATGCGGATGCTGCATCACGAACTCCTGAAACGCCTGCTTGCTGGGCGGATTGACCGTCTCGCAATACACGAAGGCCTTCATCGCCTCCAGATCGCCGCCAACCGTGGTGACCTGCAGGAACGCGTCGTCGTCCAGATAGAAACGATGCAGGGCATAGCCATCGCCCAGATTGACGTGGCCGTAGCACGGAATGCCTTGATGCCCGCCCGGCAACTCGGCGGTCATGGCCTCCGGTGCCATGCGGTACAACGTGGTATCGATCTCCAGCTGCCCACCCACGCGCAAGCCCAGCGGCAGCGCGTGACCGATGGCGCCAGTGCCGGAGCCGGGCAACGGCGGCGGCTGTGGTTGACCGAACAACTTGCTGAAAAAACTCATCGTCATGCACCTTGTGGCGATGGGGAATGGGACACCGGCTCGGCGCGCAGGGCCTGCCAGGCGATGGCAGGCACGGGCACGCGCTGTTGGGCCAGGTAATACAGCATGGCACCGGCCGGCACCGCGGTGTGTGCGGGCGGGTTCAAGCGCAGCGCGCCATCGGGCGCGCGCAGGCCCAGCAACAGGGCGCCGCGCTGGCCGAAATCGGCGGCCAGCAGGCGGTAATCCAGCGGGTCGACATCGGCAGGAACCGCCAGGCTGAACTGAGTCGGGCCATCGTCCACCGACAGCAGTTCGGCCGTGATCGCCGCGCTGCCCGGATCCTGCGCCGCGCGGGCCAGGATCTCGGCGGTCATGGGCCGCGTGCATTCGATCGCCGGATAGTGGCAATTGACCAGCCGCGCGGCGCTGCCCGAATCGAAGTGCGCCACGACGTGCGCACGCGGCGCATGCGCCATCAGCGCGAACACCGCCGCCAGGGTCTGGTCGTCCGAGGGCGGGTTGACGATCACCCGCGCCGCACCGGCGATGCCGGCACGCAGGTAGACCTCGGTATGCGTGTAGGACTCGGCGGCGATGAAGCGCATATGGTCGGGCATCGGGTTCTCGGCCACGCCCTCGGCGATCAGCACCACGCCTTCGTCGTCGGTAGCGGTATCGGACAGCAGCAGTTCCAGCAAGCGTGTGGACGCGGCGCCCTGCCAGCCGATCAGGATGGTGTGCCCGTGCAGATCGGCGTAAGCCATCTTGCCCATGTGGTGGCGCCTCCAGAAGGTGATGAGCACGCCGCTGGTCTTGGCCAGCACCGTGGCGAACAGCGCCACCGCGCCCGGCATCAGCACGAACGCGGCGATATAGCGCCCGGCCACCGAACCCGGCGACAGGTCGCCGTAGCCGATGGTGGTGGCGGTGGTCATGTAGTAGTACGGAAACGCGTCCAGGCCAACGAGCTTTTGCTCGCCGGCCAGCAGCAGCAACACCCAGCTCAGCCCCATGTGCGCCAGCAATGCCAGCGCCACCATGCCCCAGCTGACGCGGCGCACGTGGCGCCGCACTATCCGCAACAGCTTTCCGACGATGATCATGGCGCGTCCTGTGCCGTGCGGCGGATCAGCTGTCGCTGCGCGGAACCTGCTGCACGTCGCGCACTTGGCCGATCAGCGGCGCGCTGCCGTCGGCGGTGTCGTGGCCGAGCTGGGCCGGCTTCTTGAAGCGTGCCAGCACTGCGGCGGCGTTGGACTCGCCTTCCATCAGGCCGGCCGCAGCCAGACGCCGATTCAGATCGCCGTCGCCACTGGCTGCCTCCAGCTCTTCGGCCGATTCGATGCGTGCGGAGGTCTCGGCCTGACGCGCCTTGATTCGCTCCAGCGATTCCAGTGCCGAGCCCATCTTGCTGCTGGCACCGGAATGGCGCGCGGCAATCGCCGCCTGTGCCTTCTGCACCGCATCGGTGGCCTTGACGGTGTCGATCTGCTGGCGCATGCCGCGCAGCTGGTTCTCGGTCTTCTGGATGGTGGCCTTGAGCGTCACCACCGACTGGTCCAGCGAGCTCTTGGAGGCCTTGTCGCCGGCGTCCTCGCTTTCCAGCGCCGCCAGCTTGACCGCCACGTCGTGCGCCAGTGCCTCGTCGTTCTTGGCCAGCGCACCTTCGATATAACGCGTGTATTCGGCCATCTTGCCGGCGCGCGCGTCGATCTTCTGCTGGGCGAGCTTGCTCTGCGCCATCAGCTTGGTCAGCTCCTCGCGCGAGCGCGTGAGCTGGGCGCCGGCATCGCGCATTTCCTGGTCCAGGATGCGCAGCGCGTTGGCGTCGACCGCCTTCTGGCCGGTTTCGTGTGCAGTGCCACGCAGCAGCGTGATCAGCTTTGAAAAGATACTCATGACAACACGCCTTTAGGAAAAGAACGGCTTGAGAGATTCGGCGGCATCCAGCGTATTGGCCGCCAGGGTCTGGATTTCCTCGTCGATCTGGTCGAGCGTGGACGACGCCGACAGTTCGCCGAAGACCACATAGCTATCCTTGCCGTCGACCTGCACCAGGCCCAGGTTGGACAAGGGATTGAGCGGATTGAGCCGCAGGCAGGCGTCGTTGAACGCCGCGCGGTCGCTGACCTGGTCGGCATTGGCCAGCAGCGTGGAAACGAACACCTGCGAGCCGGAGGCGGCGACCTGGATCTGCATGTCGCCGTGGTCGGCCAGGGTGAGGTTGATGGCCGGCTCCAGCCCGTCGATCAGCTCGACCTCGATCGGCTGGTCGCGGTAGCGCTCGGCCAGCAGGCCGTGCAATTCGACAGTGGTGTACTGCGTCATACGATGTCCTGTCCTTTGGTCATGCAGCGGTGGTGATGCAGTTGCCGCTGCGGTGATGCAGCAGCGGCCGTGCAATGGGCGGACATACTACAGACTGTCCGCGACCGGCAGAAAGGGCCAGAAGTCAGCCGGTCAGGCCAGCTGCAGGCGGTAGTAGACCACCCGTTCAGTTGGCTCGAAGCCGCATGCCGCATGCGCCGCCTGGGCGCCGCTGTCGTCCAGCCGCGCATCGGAGGCCAGCTCCGCGCAGCCCTGCTCCCGCGTCCACGCCACTGCCGCGGCCACCAGCGCGCGACCGAGCCCGCGGCCGCGCCAGGCGGGACTCACATACCAGCCTTCCAGAAAGCCCACCGGCGTGCTCTCGGTGCCATTGACGTAGTCGTGGCGCACCGACACCTCGGCAAACCCCAGCGCCGCATCCGCGTCGTCCACCGCCAGCAGGTGGCTGGCGTCTGCCTGCGCCAGCGCGGCCTGTAGCTCGGCGAGGCCATCGTCGGCATCGGGCCACAATGCCAGGCGCAGGGCCAGCAAGGCCTGCGCATCCGCGCCCACCGCCGCGCGCACCCGCCAGCCGGCCTGTGTGCTCACGGATACAGCATCCGCTTGCTCCAGTGGCTGGCCGCATCGGCCTCGTAACGCCAGCGCTCGTGCAGGCGGAACTTGGCGCCGTACCAGAACTCGAATGCCTGCGGCACCACCCGGAACCCGCCCCAGCCCTCCGGGCGCGGCACCGCGCGGCCTTCGAAGGTGGCTTCGACCTTGGCGATGGCCGCGTCGAACTCCTCACGCGAGCCCAGCGTCTGCGACTGCAGCGAGGCCCAGGCGCCGATCTGGCTCATGCGCGGGCGCGAGGCGAAGTAGGCATCCGATTCCTCCGCGCCGACCAGTTGCACGCCGCCCTCGATGCGCACCTGGATGCCGGCCTCGCGCAGGCTGCGCCACAGAAACAGCAGGGCGGCCTGCGGATGGGTCTGCAGGTCGCGGCCCTTCGCGCTATCCAGGTGGGTGTAGAACACGAACCCGCGCGCATCGAAGGCCTTGAGCAGCACGGTGCGCGCGCTCGGCCGGCCGTCCACGTTGGCGGTGGCCACGGTCATTGCGCTGGCTTCGAGTTCGGCGCCGGCCTGCGCCTCGGCGTACAGCGCGGTAAAGGTGGCAAGGGCTTCTGCGTACAGATCGGTCATGACGGTGCGAGGGCAGCAAGATTGACGCCTATTGTGGGCGCATCGGGCCTGCTTCGCCTATGCGCAGCGGTCGACAGGCCTGCGCCCGCTGTAAGAACCTGCCGCCGATGCCTGAAAGCAGGTCACGCGCATTGGGACGTCTTCGCGCCACTGACGCTAGCTGCCAAGCACTCGCCACGGGTTGCGTGCAGCCACTCCATCTTCAGCGGTCGTCCCAGCCGCTGTCCGCGCAGCGTGGGTGTCGATGCTGCTGCGCGCAGCCGGCGGTCGCCGCGCCGGAATGGTTTCAGTCCATGCCGATCGGCCCGATGCGCGGGCCCGAATGCTACGATCCCTGCGCATGAACCCCGCTTCCAATCTCGTGATGGTCGGCCCGATGGGCGCCGGAAAAAGCTGCATCGGCCGCCGTCTGGCCGAGCGCTTCGGGCTGGAGTTCGTCGACGTGGACCAGGCCATCGTCGAGCAGGTCGGCAGCAGCATCCCGGCCATTTTCGAACAGCACGGCGAAGCGCGGTTCCGGCAGCACGAGGTCCAGACCCTGCAGACGCTGCTGGAGCAGGACAACAAGCTGATTTCCACCGGCGGTGGCGCGGTGCTGGATCCGCTCAACCGCCAGCGCATCCGCGCGCGCGGCTTCGTGGTGTACCTGCACGTCAGCGTGCCGGCACAGCTCACCCGGCTGGCGCGCGACCGCAACCGACCGCTGTTGCAACGCGCCGACCGCGAGCAGGTGCTGCATGCGATGGCCGCGCAACGCACCCCGCTGTACCAGGAGGTCGCCGACCTCAGTCTGGAAACCGATCACTTCTCCCCCGCCGAGGCCACCGCGCAGCTGGTGCTGCGCCTGGCCGCGCAATGGCGCATGTCGAGTCCCCCCGCATGACACTTCCCCGTTCCTCGCGCAGCGTCGATGTCGACGGTGCACAGCCGTACACCATCACCATTGCGCCCGGCCTGCTGGCCGATGGCGCGCGCCTGGCCAGCCATGTGCGTGGCCGCCACGTATTGCTGCTCAGCGACTCGCAGGTGGCCCCGCAGTACGCCGCCGGCGTGCGCAAGGCGCTGCTGCAGGCGCGCCCGGACCTGCAACTGGGCGAGCTGGTGATTGCCGCCGGCGAAGCCTCCAAGACGCTGGACAATTTCGGCGCCGCGATCACGGCATTGGCCGAGCTGGGCGCCACCCGCGACGCCTGCGTGTTCGCGCTCGGCGGCGGCGTGGTCGGCGACCTGGCCGGATTCGCGGCGGCGTGCTGGATGCGCGGGGTGGACTGCGTGCAACTGCCCACCAGCCTGCTGGCGATGGTGGACTCCTCGGTCGGCGGCAAGACCGCGGTGGACATCCCGCAGGGCAAGAACCTGGTCGGCGCGTTCCATCCGCCACGCGCAGTGATCGCTGATACCGACACCTTGCATACCCTGCCCGCGCGCGAGCTGCGCGCCGGGCTGGCCGAGGTGATCAAGTACGGCGCCATCCGTGACCCGCTGTTCTTCCAGTGGCTGCATGCCGAACGCCGCGCGCTGCTGGAGCGCGATGCCGACGCGCTGGCGCAGGCGATCGCGCGCAGCTGCGAGCACAAGGCCGACATCGTGGCGCGCGACCCGCTGGAAAAGGGCGAGCGTGCGCTGCTCAACCTGGGCCACACCTTCGGCCATGCGATCGAGACCGAACAGGGCTACGGCGCGCCCGGCAACGACAACCTCAACCATGGCGAAGCGGTCGCGGTGGGCATGGTGCTGGCCGCGCGGCTGTCGGCCGCGCTGGGCATGAGCGATGCGCAGGACACCGAAGCGCTGCGCGCGCTGCTGCATGACTTCGACCTGCCCACCGACATTCCGCCCGGCCTGTCCCCGCAGGCCCTGCTGGGGCGCATGCGACTGGACAAGAAGAACATCGCCGGCCGCCTGCGGCTGGTGTTGTGGCGCGGCATCGGCAAGGCCGAGGTGGTACCCGATGTCGACGAGGCGGCGGTCTTGCAGATCCTGGCGGGCTGAGATTGCGCAGGTCAGTTGAGGCCGAGTTGGCCGGTTGAAGTTGACCTTGGCCGCTTGACGGTGGGCTGCAACCCGTCGGACTCAGCTGACGTCTGCCCGTTGAATCGAACCTGGCCGGCTGAGCGTGGGGTCAGTCAGCCACGGCAGGTTCGCTTGCGAGGCAGCTAAGCACCACCACCGTCGATCGCTTCCCCGGACCCCGGCGCCCACTGATCTGACAGTGCCCCTGCCTCCGCAGAGCGCACCTGGGCGCGATGGGCTCCCCGCGAAACCCCTTCGTGCCCGGGTGCGCTCCGCCGAAGCGTCTGCACACTCCGGCGCGGAGCGTCGATTACGCGGGAGCGCGCCAGCGCGCGAGAGCCTTCCGACAGCCACACTGCGCCCGGCGGACCTTCGCAAACGAAGCAGCGCAGCACGCCCGCAGCCCCCAGCTTTCAGCACTGCCCGGCTACAATCGGGGGCATGCGCATCCTCCTGCAACACGATTCCGGCGGTAACGAGCCGCTCCGCTACGTTCAGCTGACCCTGCAACCGGATCTATTCGGTGGCTGGGAACTGCTGCGCGAAAGCGGCCAGATCGGCGGACGCACGCAGTTGCGACGCGACCAGTACCTGCTGCAGGACGAGGCCGACCGGGCCTTCGAAAAGGCCCGCGACACCCAGCTCAAACGCGGCTTCCAACTCATCACCGGCGGCGCCGACGCGCCGCTTTGAGGACATCTCTCCCCATGCTCAAGAACGATCGCCTGCTGCGCGCCCTCAACCGCCAGCCCGTGGACCGCACCCCCGTGTGGCTGATGCGCCAGGCCGGCCG